>NZ_JBBPFR010000003.1:0-295456 GCF_037969685.1 Stenotrophomonas sp. G106K1
CGGGGTTGGTGAATGTGCCGCAATACAGCTTCAGCTGGTCTATACCCGCCAATAGTGAGAGCTTCATCCTCGAGGAGAGCGCCAACGGCGGTGGATGGACCGTGGTGCATAACGGCGGTGCGAACAGCTTCGCCGCGGACCGCGGCAAGGGCAGCTATGCCTATCGCGTGCGTGCCTGCAACTTCGTGGGATGCAGCCCTTACTCGGGCATCGTGACGGTAACAGTGGCACTTCCACCAGGGACGCCCCATTTCTATCTGGCCGAATGGCTGACCACGCGCAAGGCGCCCTACCAGGTGCAGTGCTCGGTGGGGTGGAGCCAAATGGCCGATGCCACCGAGTACCAGCTTGAGAGTGGTGGCGGTGGCAAGCGTCTGTATACCGGTCCCAACGCCTATGTGAGTGCAAACGGCAATGCCTACTGCGCCGGTGACTATCGTGTGCGCGCCTGCAATGCAGGCGGCTGTTCGCCATGGTCAGCCGACCATCCCGTCACGCAAGGCGTACTGAACTGGGATTGAGCCATGAATGGAGTCACTTCTCTACTGATTCGCGCAGCGCTTCTTGTGGTGGCGACTATTGCCGGTGCTGCACCGGCTGCGGCCCAGGAAGTGGTGGAATACATCCACACCGATGCACTGGGCTCACCGGTGGTGATCACCGATGCCAGTGGAAGTGTCATCGAGCGTACGGTGTATGAACCGTATGGAGGCGTGGTCAATCGGCCGCTCAAGGATGGGCCTGGGTATGCCGGGCATGTGACGGACTCTGCAACCGGGTTGAGCTACATGCAGCAGAGATACTTCGACTCAAGTGTGGGCACCTTCCTCTCGGTGGATCCAGTCACTACTGTCGAAAATCCTTATGCAAATTTTCAGCGCTACAGGTATGGAAATGGGAATCCCTACAAGTTCGTCGATCCAGATGGCGCTGATGCGATATATTTTTCAGATGTTAATGTGCTGGTGATTCCGGTTAATTTTACGGGCCCCGCTGCAACAAAATCCAATGTAGAAGCGATCAGGAGTCGGGTTGATTCAATTGCTTCCGAGTATAGGGGGATCAAGGTCCGTTTGCAGGTTCTTGGGTCCGCCGGTGGTAATGGGCAGAATTCAATGAATTTAGGGCCTGGGAAGGATTATGCAAATTATCCTCGTGCTGGCCAGGGTGTGTACGGGGGGATTGGCGGGAGGACGGCTCATATCGATAGCTCCGAGAGCAATTGGATAGGCGCGGCAGTTCACGATATCCTGCATTTTGCAGGTGCTCCGGAAGGATATCGCGATGTAGGGTCGCGAGACGGGCGTACATCGAGTCCCATGGAGGGGTACTCTTCCGATCATATTATGGCCGATCGAAATGGCACCCGAATTACTGCAAGGGATGAGGACGCGATGCTGAGTAATGATACGACATCGAGGCATCGGCTGAGCGATTTCAAGGGAGTCTTTAGAGTTGAGGGGCGGCTTGATGCAAAGCGCCTCGATAAGCAGTTTTCAGGAAAATGACCAACCGGATCTTCCGATGAATATTTCAACTTTACTGGCTTCCGTCATATCAGTTTTTCTTCTTTCTTCTTGCGGCCAGCAGCGTGGCTGCCATTTGCAAGTTATCAATCAAGATCATGACAGTTCATCATCTCAGAAGGTCTTTGCCGAAGTGGATGACGTCATTCGTTCGCGCTCCGTGGATGGCGGTGTCGAAGTAAAGGCGGAGTTGGTGGTATCGCAGCTTGAGCTGTCCCGGGAAGGAAAGAGAGGGAGGAGGCTTTTCTATGTATTGATGGATGGTGAGGGGAGGTTCATGGATGCATCCACATGTAATGTCGGCGAAGGTCAATGTGCTTCGGTTGTTTTGAAAAAAATGGTGAAACTATGTGATGAGGTATGAATTTATTGCATTAAGCCATCGGAGTATATATCGGTGAGTAAAGTAAAGTATTATTATCGCATTAGAAGATCGATGGTCGTAATTTCTGCAGCGGTTTGCCTGGCTGGTCTTGTTGCATGTACTAGTGAGGTGGCGAGTTCGAATGGGGTTGTCAATCATCTCCCGAGCAGTGCAAGGGCAAATCAATACGCTGCGGCACTTCGCTCCAGTTCTGTCGCCGGAAGCGCATCGAGGGAGCAGATATGTGAGGTCCATTTGATTGATGTTCGGCAGTCATTCGATCAGGATGGGAATGAAAGGCTGAGAAGCTATTTCGTTTTGACCAACTATCGAGGAATTTTTGTATCGGCGGACACCTGTGGACTGTCCGTAGCTGACTGCGTTGCAGTTATTGCAAAGAGGTCGAGTTCTGAATGTCGACTGCCGCCGAAAGATTAGGATGTCGCCAACGGCGGCGGCTGGACTGTGGTGCACAACGGCGGTGCGAACAGTTTCAGTGCCAGTCGTGGCAACGGCAACTACGCCTATCGCGTGCGTGCCTGCAACTTCGCTGGTTGCAGCCTGAACTCTGGGGTGGTCACGGTGTCTGTGGTGCTCCCGCCACCCGGGACCCATATCTTCGTGGCCGAATGGCTGAGCACCAAGACTGCGCCCTACCAGATCCAATGCACGGTGGGATGGTCTGCCTCCGCAGGCGCGACGGAATATCAGCTCGAACCAGCCTCTGGCGGCAAGACGCTCTATGCCGGTCCGAAAACCTATGTGCAATCAAGGAATGGCACGTACTGCGCCAGCAACTACCGGCTACGAGCGTGCAATGCGGGCGGCTGCTCGGAGTGGTCGGCAAGCTTTCCTGTCACCCGCGGCGTACTTTGGGAGTAGGTCATGAATGGAATCACTTCTCTGCCGATTCGCGCAGTGCTTCTTGTGGTGGCGACTATGGCCGGTGCTGCATCGGCTGCGGCCCAGGAAGTGGTGGAATACATCCACACCGACGCCTTGGGCTCACCGGTGGCGATCACCGATGCCAGCGGCAATGTCATCGAGCGTACGGTGTATGAGCCCTATGGGGCCGTGGTCAATCGGCCGCTGAAGGATGGTCCGGGATATACGGGGCATGTGACGGATTCGGATACCGGCCTGAATTACATGCAGTAGCGGTACTATGATCCAGCGACCGCTTATTTCCTAAGCGCTGATTCGGTGGAGGCAATTCAAAGTCCTGTAGGTGGATTTAATCGATACTGGTATGCAGATCGAAATCCATACGGGCTTGTAGATCCCGACGGGCGAGAGGCGCAGGATGCATTAAAGTCGAAAATAAAAATTGACGCGGTGCCAACAACCGATCTCCCTGCAATTACTGTGTCTGCCCCAAAATCGGATGCTAGGCCGAGCCCGAGCTTCTTCCGGCTGACAACCACCGAGGTGCTTCGTCGGGATACCTCGATTCCCAATGCAATAGCGGCTGGTGAGCTTGCCAGGACCGTTACTTTGCCGGCATTGACTGTTACTGCGTCGCCGCCAGCTGCTGGCTTGGTGGGAAGCGCGGCACCGGTCGTAGGTGAGGTTTCGGTGGCCGCCGGCGCTGCAGTGGTAAGATCAAAGAGGGCAAGGGAGGGCTTGTACTACGCGTGTGTTGCTCTAGCTGTTTGTACATCAGGAAAGCCGCCAACCCTTCAGCGAGTGCAGCAAAGTGAGAGGTTGCAGCAGGTCAGAGAGGGCGTGATGCGGGAGAGCAAAGCAAAGATGAAAGAGAGTAAGAACCCGTGAGCTCTACCAGTGAAGAGTTTAAGGTCGCCATGGATCTGCTTTCCGCAGGGAAAGCAGATAAGGCGCTCACTTTGGCTGATTCCTTGATTGAGTCGGAAGATGAGTCCAAACGCCTGGATGGATATCTATGCAGGGGGATGGTGTATGAGGATGGCGGAGAAGGTGTCAGCGTCGATCTTGACGTCGCTCTCGATAGCTATCGACGCGTCTCACTGATCGCTCCAAGTTCAATTGCCTTTTCCAATCTGGCAAGAGTATCGATGAAGCTTAAGGACTTCTCGAGGGCAATTCGTTACCTGAGAATTGCTGGAGAATTCGAAATGACCCCTGAAGTCATTCTTGGATTCGCATTGTTCTACGAAGAGTCTTCGCCCTTTGATGGAGCGGCAGCGAAGCGGCTATACCTTCGGGCTGCGCTTAATGGTAGATTTGCTGGGTTCTTTGGTTATTCGCGTGTCGCGCGGAAGCTGGGGGAGCGGGGTAGGGCGCTTGCGGTTGATTGCATTCGAGTGCTGCTCGGTCCAGTTATTGCACTTCTTGTTGGAAGGAAATCTCAATTTCAATTCTGAATTGGGATGGATTATTGAATTATTAATTCCGAGCCCTCGGCGTTTCCGGTTATCACGCTTGCTTTGGTTCTGGTGGCTCACGAAGACAAACGTGAGCTGCCTTCCGAAGAGCTCAAATCATTTCATGTTGATTTAGATTCAACGTGCAATGAAAAGCTGAGAAGCTATTTCGTTTTGACCAACTGCGGAGGAATTTTTGTATCGGCGGACGCCTGTGGACTGTCCGTGGGTGACTGCGTTGCAGTTATTGCAAAGAGGTCGAGTTCTGAATGTCGACTGCCGCCGAAAGATTAGGAGAGCGCTAACGGCGGCGGCTGGACTGTGGTGCATAGCGGCGGTGGAAACAGTTTCACTGCCAGCCGTGGCAACGGCAACTACGCCTATCGCGTGCGTGCCTGCAACTTCGCTGGTTGCAGCCTGAACTCTGGGGTGGTCACGGTATCTGTGGTGCTCCCGCCACCCGGGACCCATATCTTCGTGGCCGAATGGCTGAGCACCAAGACTGCGCCCTACCAGATCCAATGCACGGTGGGATGGTCTGCCTCCGCAGGCGCGACGGAATATCAGCTCGAACCAGCCTCTGGCGGCAAGACGCTCTATGCCGGTCCGAAAACCTATGTGCAATCAAGGAATGGCACGTACTGCGCCAGCAACTACCGGGTACGAGCGTGCAATGCAGGCGGCTGCTCGGACTGGTCGGCAAGCTTCCCTGTCACCCGCGGCGTACTTTGGGAGTAGGTCATGAATGGAATCACTTCTCTACTGATTCGCGCAGCGGTTCTTGTAGTGGCGACGGTGGCCGGTGCTGCACCGGCTACGGCCCAGGAAGTTGTGGAATACATCCACACCGATGCACTGGGCTCACCGGTGGCGATCACCGATGCCAGCGGCAATGTCATCGAACGTACGGTGTATGAGCCCTATGGGGCCGTGGTCAATCGGCCGTTGAAGGATGGTCCTGGGTATACCGGACATGTGACGGACTCGGGTACCGGGCTGAGTTACATGCAGCAGCGGTATTATGACCAGAGCTTGGGTATTTTTTTGGGTGCCGATCCTGTATCTGCGCTAGCGGATCCAATAGCCGCATTCGGGCGCTACAAATATACTTCGAATAATCCTTATGGATACATTGATCCGGACGGGAGGTCGGAAAAGGTTACCGGATCCCAGATTCGAGGTGGTCGGGGGTTTGCAGGCGCTAGATTGGCAATTCTGAGGACTTCAGTTCGTAGTCCTCTGGATAATAAAGATGAAACGGGGGTCAATCAAAAAATATCTGGAAAAGTCGAAGAGGCTGGTGGCAGGGAGCGTCGTGGAAGTGAGGCGCGTAGCGCCATTAAACTTGTAGGCGTAGTTGATGCTATAAAGGCTCGGTTGGCAGCGGATGAGGCAATGGAATCTGCGAGAAAGAGTGGGCTTTCCGGGATGTCTCATGGAAGAGGAGACGCGATGCGGCACTGCACTTGGAGCTGCCAAATGGCTCGCGATATCGGCGAGGAGAATGCCCGGCTGATTGGGGATAATCATGAGGCGTGGGGTGCTGATTCGTCAGGTGGGCGGCAAATGGATCTGAATAACAATGCGATTGGTAGGGATTTGTCTTCTATGTCTGGAGCGTGTTCCGCTAACTGTTTGGAAGCTGCGAAAAATGACGCTCTTGAGGTGTATTATGGCAAGTGATAATATTTCACAGCACTGTAAATCTCTTTGTCTGATGTTTTTCTTGGGTTTTTTGTTGTTGGTTGTGTCGGGTTGTAGTTGGCTGGAGAGTTCGAAGGTTACTGTAATGAATGTTGGGCCTGGTTCTATAGATGATGTGGAATTGGAAGTTGGTGGTTACGTCATCCAGATGGGTGAAATTGGCGCTGGCGGGAGTAGGATTGTTACTCCAAAAGTGAGTGGGGATTCTTCATTGAGGATTTCTTACGCTGAGGGTGGTGCGCTGGTGGTTTGTGATGGGGATGTGTATTTCACCAATAATCTTGCTGTAAGAGTGGAGGTTGCTATCGGGGGGGGCGTTTGCCGCGTCTTGGAAGATTTGGATTGAATGGATTTATGGTCTTATTGAAATTGCATCTGCATTTATCGCGGTCGAAATTTGACCTGTGCATAATGATGAATTGCAACTAATGTGGAATCCGCAAGGTGCAGCTTGCCTATGGTCTAACGATGAGCTAGGTATTTCTTCCTCGGCGGGTTTGATGCGGGGTTCCGACTGCGGCATGGGATGCCTGGACCTCAACGGCGTCAGAGTGGCTGGGGCCACACCTCTGTGCGCGATTGGGGTACTTGACGTGCTCGAACAGGGGGGCGTGAGGACGTTGAAAAAGGTCTGCAGGCGTCGCGGTTCTGCTAGCTGAGCAATGGGAGCTTCATGCACGATTGTCAAAGGGGATCTGATCGGTGATGGCGAGGATGTTGTTGGCCTCGGGCCCTATCTTGAAGGCCTCCTTGCGCCGTTGAAGGCGAGTGCCGCTGTGAAGGTGCTGCGTCAGTGACGTGGCTGTTTCTGAAAGGGGGGGGGATTCCGAGATAATGTTTAATAAAATGCTCTGCACGGCTTTCATCGTGTTGATCCTTCTAACCGGTTGTGGGCATCAGGAGGAAGGGCAGGTGGCCCGCACAACTGCGTGTGGAGTCAGTGATCGTCCGGTTTGTCGAGTGAGCTTCAGAGCGCTCGCAACGAATCCCGACCGATACGACGGCAAATCCGTTCGGGTGAAGGGGTATCTCGGGGTGAGTCGGGGACTCTTTGTATTGAGCTCAAGCGAAGAGTCGTTCGAGGCTGGAGTGACGGACGAGACTGAGGTTCGAATCCGAGGGCCAGTAGATCTACAGCGCCGCGTGTTTGATCAGCATGCGTATTCGTGGGTGTCCGTAGCCGGGACGTTCAAGCTGAGGAAAAAGGATGCGTCGACTGACGATCTGCTTCTCGGCGAAATCCATGCTCCGCTTGATGTCCGATCTCTGCGGATCCCCGGGCCAGTACCACGTGCCGCTTTCGGGGAAGTGGCGCTGGATCTGGAAGACTTGAAGTGACTACAGGGTTGTGAAATGGCCCTTGGATGAATACTGTCCATGAGCCTGCAGCAATGCGCAGTGCTTGTACTTTTTCATGCTTGAAGGGCATGCGCTGATCGCGTGGACACGCAACCGCCGCCCGGGGGCTCATGTGGTCGCATGGACTGCGGCTTGCGAGACCAGGATCCTCCCCGGCCTACTGCCGCGGCAGACGTCACCGGATTGATCGCGGAGGTCGTGTCGCTGCACAGTGCCAGATCGGGCAGCTGACGTTTGCGGTCTTGGTGCTGCAGCTCGGCATAGTCAGCCGACAAAAAAGAACGCCACGGTCTCCCGTGGCGCTCGCAACTTTCCGGGTGTTATCGCGACCTCACCCCAGCAACTTCCGCACCTTCGCCAGCGCCGTCATGAACCGCTCGATCTCTTCATGCGTGTTGTAGAACGCCAACGACGCACGGCAGGTCGCCGCCACGCCGTAGTACTGCAGCAGCGGATGCGCACAGTGCTGGCCCGAGCGCACGGCTACACCTTCCAGATCCAGCAGCGTAGCCAGGTCGTGCGCGTGCGCGCCGTCGATCAGGAACGACACCACCGCGGCCTTTTCCGGTGCCTCGCCGATGATGCGCAGGCCATCGACCCGACGCAGCTCTTCGGTGAAGTGGGCCAGCAGCTCGGCTTCGCGCGCTTCCACATGGTCCAGGCCGACGTTCTGCAGATAGTCGGCGGCCACGCCCAGGCCGATGAAGCCGGCGATGTTGGGGGTGCCGGCTTCGAACTTGTGCGGGGCATCGTTGAACACGGTGCCGTCGAAGCTGACTTCCTTGATCATCTCGCCGCCACCCAGGAACGGTGGCATCGCGTCCAGGTGCTCGCGACGCGCCCACAGCGCGCCGGTACCGGTCGGGCCGCACATCTTGTGGCCGGTGATGGCGTAGAAGTCGCAGCCGATCGCGGTGACATCGACCTTGCGGTGCGGTGCGGCCTGCGAGCCGTCGACCACGGTGACGATGCCGCGCTTGCGGGCTTCGCGACAGATCTCGCGCACCGGGTTGATGGTGCCGAGCACGTTGGAGACGTGGGCCACGGCCAGCAGCTTGACCTCGGGGGTCATCGCCGCGCGCAGCGCGTCCAAGTCCAGCGCGCCGTCGGGGGTGATCTCGGCCACGCGGATGGTCGCGCCGGTGCGCTGGGCGACCAGCTGCCACGGCACGATGTTGGCATGGTGCTCCATGCGCGAAACCAGGATCACGTCGCCGGCCTTCAGCCGCGGCAGGGCCCAGGAGTAGGCAACGAGATTGATCGCGAAGGTGGTGCCGCTGCACAGCACCAGGTCGTTGCTGCGCACGTTGAGGAAACGGGCCAGCTTGTTGCGCGCGCCCTCGTAGGCGTCGGTGGCCTCGGTACCCAGCGCGTGCACCGCACGGCTGACGTTGGCGTTGTAGCGACGGTAGAACTCGTCCACTGCGCCGATCACCTGCACCGGCTTCTGGCCGGTGTTGGCGTTGTCGAAATAGACCAGCGGCTTGCCGTGCACTTCGCGCATCAGCAGCGGGAAGTCCAGGCGCACGCGCGCCCAGTCGGGGGCATCGGCGGGTGCTTCGATCGGTCGCGGGGTGGACAGGTTCATGCCACGCCCGCCTCAGCCAGGGCCTTGTCCAGGCGACGTGCCAGCTGTTCGCGCAACGCTTCGGGCAGCACCTTCAGCGGCTCGTGGCAGAACGCGGCGCTCAGCAGCGCCTGCGCCTGGGCCTGCGGCAGGCCGCGCGAGCGCAGGTAGAACAACGCGTTGGCGTCGAGCTGGCCGACGGTGGCACCGTGTGCGGCCTTCACTTCGTCGGCGTCGATCACCAGCGTCGGCTGGGTATCGATCTCGGCGTCGGCCGACAGCAGCAGGTTCTTGTTGGACAGGTTGGCGTCGGTGCCATCGGCGCCGGCACGGATCTGGATGCCGCCATGGAACACCACGCGGCTGCGGTTGGCGGCCACGCCACGCCACTGCAGCTCGGCGCTGGTGTCGCGGGCGATATGGTCGATGCCCAGACGGGTATCGACGTGTCGACGGCCGGTGCCGAGCAGCACGCCATTGGCGGTCAGCTGGGCGTTGTCGCCTTCCAGACGCACGTTCAGTTCATGGCGGCTGAGCGCGGCACCCAGCTCCAAGTCCACGCGGTGGTACTGCGCGTCCTTGGCCAGTACCGCGTCGGTGCGCAGGAAGCTGGTCTGGCGCGCGCTGCCCGCCTGCACGCGGGCGTGCTTGAGCACCGCATCGCGGGCGACGTGGGCGTGCAGCACGGTGTTGTCCAGGTGCGCCGAATCACCGACGCTGAAGCGATGCTCGACCACGCCCAGGCTGGCGCCGGCACGCAGTTCGATCAGGTGGCGATGGTGCCAGGCCAGATCGGTGTCGCCGGCGACGCTGGCGAACACCAGCTGCAGCGGCACCTCGACCTGCACGCCGTCGTCCACGCGCAGCACCACGCCTTCATCGGCGAGGGCAGCGTTGAGGCGGGCGAATACTTCGTCACTGCGCTCGTAGCGGCGGCCGAGGAAGCGCACGGCGTCCTCGCCAGCGGCCAGCGCGGAAGACAGCGTTTCCAGCCGCACGCCGGCCGGCAGGCTCTGCACGTCGCTCAGCGCGTCGTTGAGGCGGCCATTGACGAACACCAGGCGCGGCGCCGGGATGTCCTCCAGCGCGGCGGCATCCAGCAGCGCCGGGGCCAACGGCGCGGCCGCAAAGCTGCGGCGCTCCAGCTGGCGCAGCGAGGTGTACTTCCAGCTTTCGCTGCGTGCGCCGGGCAGGCCGTCGCGCAGCACGCTGTCGAGCACTTCGCGGCGCGCATCGCTGCCGCAGAAGGCCTGGGCCATGGAGTCGAGCAGGGCGCTCATCAGACCGCCGCCTCGGGCACGACCCGGTCCTTCAGGAAGTCATAACCGTGCGCTTCCAGTTCCAGCGCCAGTTCCGGGCCACCGCTCTTGACGATGCGGCCATCGGCCAGCACGTGCACCACGTCCGGCTTGATGTAGTCCAGCAGGCGCTGGTAGTGGGTGATGACCAGGAACGAGCGGTCGGCGCTGCGCAGCGCGTTGACGCCGTCGGCCACGCTCTTCAGCGCATCGATGTCCAGGCCCGAATCGGTTTCGTCCAGGATCGCCAGCTTCGGCTCGAGCACGGCCAGCTGGAAGATCTCGTTGCGCTTCTTCTCGCCACCGGAGAAGCCTTCGTTGACGCCACGGTGCAGCAGTTCGTCCTTCAGGTGCAGCACGGCCAGCTTCTGCCGTACCAGCTTGAGGAACTGCATGGAATCCAGTTCTTCCTCGCCGCGCGCCTTGCGCTGTGCATTCAGCGCGGCGCGCAGGAAGTAGGTGTTGTTCACGCCGGGGATTTCCACCGGGTACTGGAACGCCAGGAACAGACCGGCAGCGGCGCGCGCTTCCGGGTCCTGGTCGAGCAGGTCGACGCCTTCGAACTGCACGCTGCCTTCGGTGACCTCATAGCCGTCACGGCCGGCCAGGACATTGCCCAGGGTGGACTTGCCGGCGCCGTTGGGGCCCATGATGGCGTGCACCTGGCCGGGCTTCACTTCCAGGGACAGGCCCTTGAGGATTTCCTTGTCGCCGATGCGGGCGTGGAGGTTTTCGATCTTCAGCATGGTGGGGGTTTCCGTGGTGCGGGCCGCGGCCCGCCGGTAAAAAGAGTGCGTTGTGCGAGGGCAGGGCGGGCGATCAGCCCACCGAACCTTCCAGCGAGACTTCCAGCAGCTTCTTGGCTTCCACTGCGAACTCCATCGGCAGTTCGCGGAACACCTGCTTGCAGAAGCCGTCGACGATCATCGACACCGCGTCTTCCTGGCTGATGCCACGGGCGCGGCAGTAGAACAGCTGGTCGTCGGAGATCTTCGAGGTGGTGGCCTCGTGCTCGACGGTGGCACCCGGGTTCTTCACCTCGATGTAGGGGAAGGTGTGGGCGCCGCACTGCTTGCCGATCAGCAGCGAATCGCACTGGGTGTAGTTGCGCGCGCCGTCGGCATTGCGGTCGACCTTCACCAGGCCGCGGTAGGTGTTCTGGCCGCGGCCGGCGCTGATGCCCTTGCTGATGATCTTGCTCTTGGTGCGCTTGCCGACGTGGATCATCTTGGTGCCGGTGTCGGCCTGCTGGCGATGATGGGTCAGCGCCACCGAGTGGAACTCACCCACCGAATCGTCGCCCAGCAGCACGCAGGACGGGTACTTCCAGGTGATCGCCGAGCCGGTCTCGACCTGGGTCCAGGTGACCTTGCTGCGCGCGCCACGGCATTCGGCACGCTTGGTGACGAAGTTGTAGATGCCGCCGACGCCGTTCTCGTCGCCCGGGTACCAGTTCTGCACGGTGGAATACTTGATCTCGGCGTCGTCCAGCGTCACCAGTTCGACCACCGCGGCGTGCAGCTGGTTCTCGTCGCGCATCGGCGCGGTGCAGCCTTCCAGGTAGGACACGTACGCCTTCTCTTCGCAGATGATCAGCGTGCGCTCGAACTGGCCGGTGTGGCCGGCGTTGATGCGGAAATAGGTGCTCAGTTCCATCGGGCAACGCACGCCCTTGGGGATGAACACGAAGCTGCCATCGGAGAACACCGCCGAATTGAGCGCGGCGAAGTAGTTGTCGCCCACCGGCACCACGGTGCCCAGGTACTGTCTGACCAGTTCCGGGTGCTCCTTGATGGCTTCGGACATCGAGCAGAACACGATGCCCTTTTCGGCCAGTTCCTTGCGGAAGGTGGTACCGACGGACACCGAGTCGAACACCGCGTCCACCGCTACGCCGGCCAGCTTGGCGCGCTCGTGCAGCGGCACGCCCAGCTTGTCGTAGGTGTCCAGCAGTTCCTTCGGCACGTCATCCAGCGAGGCGTACTTCGGGCCCTTCGGCGCGGAGTAGTAGCTGAGCGCCTGCAGGTCGATCGGGGCGATCTGCAGCTTGGCCCAGTTCGGCATCGGCATGGTCAGGAAGTGGCGGTAGGCGTCCAGACGCCACTGCGTCATCCATTCCGGCTCTTCCTTCTTGGCCGACAGGGCGCGGATGGTGTCCTCGTCCAGGCCGGCGGGAAGGGAGTCCGACTCGATGTCCGTGATGAAGCCGGCCGAATACTTGCGGCCGAGCTGCTCATGGATCTCGCGATTGGGGGTGTCGTCGCTGGCGACGGTTTCGATGGTTTCGGTGGCCATGGGGGGGCTGCCTACGGATCAGGAGACGACGTCGACAGCGATGGTGCGGCGCTGTTCTTCGTCGACAAGGGGAAGAGGGGGCAGGATCTGCGCCAGGCTGACATCGCGCAGGGCCTCGGAGACCACGTCGTTGATCAGCCGCCAGCTGCTGCGCGCGCCGCACTTGGGCGCCATGCCGCACTGGTGGTGGTCATGGCTGCACTCGGTCAGGGCCAACGGCCCTTCCATGGCTTCAACCACTTCAAACAGCGAGATCTCGATCGATGGGCGGGTCAGCCGGTAGCCGCCGCGGACGCCGCGCAGGCCTTCGACCAGGCCGGCCTGGGCCAGTGGCTTGAGCACCTTGCTGACGGTGGGCGGCTCCAGACCGGTGAATTCGGCCAGCTCGGTGGCACTGAGCACCTCGCCCGGACGGGCGGCGAGTACGGTCAGTACGACGGTGGCGTAATCGGTGAGCTTGGTGACGCGCAACATGGGATGCGAGCGGTTCTTAAAGCGGACTGAAATTGTACGCTTTTATTCGCCGGCATCCAACCCGGCCATTCAGCGGGCGCTTGGGGCCGGCTGCAGGTCGGCGGCCGAGGGCGGCCGACGGGGCGACATGCTGGGGCATGGGGGTGATTTTCGCAATCACCCGGAATGGGCGAGAATCAACGTTCCTTTCGCTGCAAACGTCTCTTGCCGATGCCCAAGAAGATCCAAGCCCGCAAGTCCGCCATCCACGGCAACGGTGTGTTTTCCGTGGCCCCGATCAAGCAGGGCGAGCGCGTGATCCAGTACAAGGGCCTGCTGCGCAGCCACGGCGATGTCGATGCCGATGACAGTGGCGATGTGGAAAGTGGCCATACCTTCCTGTTCACCCTCAACGACGACTGGGTGATCGACGCCAACTACAAGGGCAACGACGCGCGCTGGATCAACCACAGCTGCGACCCGAACTGCGAGGCGGTGATCGAGGAAGACGAAGACGGTGACAGCCGCGGCGACAAGGTGTTCATCGAGGCGCTGCGCGATATCAAGGCTGGCGAAGAGTTGACGTACAACTACGGCATCACCCTGGCCGAGCGCCACACGGCCAAGCTGAAGAAGATCTGGGAGTGCCGCTGTGGCTCGCCCAAGTGCACCGGCACGATGCTGCAGCCCAAGCGCTGATCAGGTAGCGCCGGGCCATGCCCGGCGAGCGCGAAGCGCGGGCGGAATCAGAAGCCGCCGGGCATGGCCCGGCGCTACCCGTGCGTTTCTCCACCTGCCGTGCACGGCCGGGTCACCGTCGTTCAATGCGCCTTCGCCCACCCTGTCCGCTCCCCCTCATCTGGAGCACGACATGGGACAGCGTCTACGCGGCAAACAGATCGCCATTCTCGCCACGCATGGTTTCGAGCAGTCTGAACTGATCGAACCCAAGCACCTGCTGGAAGCGGAGGGCGCGCGCGTGAGCGTGGTGTCGCCGGCCAAGGAGGCGAGCATCAAGGGCTGGAAGGACAAGGACTGGGGCGGTTCGGTCGCCGTGGATCAGCCGCTGGATAGCGCCGACGCCGGCCACTTCGATGCGCTGGTGCTGCCCGGTGGCGTGATCAATCCGGACACCCTGCGCACCAACGAAGCAGTACTGGATTTCATCCGCAGCATGGCCGGTGCCGGCAAGCCGGTGGCGGCGATCTGCCACGGCCCCTGGCTGCTGATCAACAGCGGGCTGGCGAAGGGGCACGAGGTAACGTCGTGGCCGTCGCTGCAGCAGGATCTGGCCAATGCCGGCGCGCGCTGGCGCGACGCGGAAGTGGTGGTGGACGGCAACCTGATCACCAGCCGCAAGCCCGCGGACATTCCGGCCTTCAGCGAGGCGGTGGTGAAAGCACTGGCGGCGTGACGCCGCAGGCGCGCGCCGGGCGTATGACCCGGCGCCGTCTTATTTGCCCAGCACGCCGGCCGGCACCAGGTTGCCCAGGTTCTGGTTGAAGGTCACCACCAGCTTGCCGTTCTTCACCTGCGCCGACTGCACCTGCAGGGCGCCGAGCAGGCCGGCCACGGCCGGGTCCAGCTTGTAGATCGGTTCGCGCTGGGCGTAGTCGCTCAACCATGCGTTCAGCAGGCCACGGGTCCGTGAATCGAGACGGCCACCCTGGCTGGCCGGGGTGAAGTCATCCACGCTCGGCTGCTGCAGGTGGAAGCCTTGGGTCTGCGCGTCATAGCGCAGGCCGCTGCTGAGCTTCACCGTACCCAGCTTGGCCGGGTTACCGCCGGCGGTGGCCAGCGCGACGTCCATGCCCAGGTTCAATCGCTCGCCCGCCGGCAGGCTCAGCTGCGGGTGGCTCATGGTCAGCGCGATCAGGCCGCCCAGTGCGTCCTGGGTGCGCGGGAAGCTGCCGTCCAGATACTGCTGCACGTCGCTGGCGCCAACCGCCAGTTCACGACCGGAGATCGAAGGGGCTGCCTGGGCGCCGATCGCGGCAGCAATCAGCACGGTCGAGGCGGCAAGGCGGGTCATCAGGGAACGCAGGCGCATGGCGGTGACCGGAAGAAGAATCGAAGAGGTCTACAGAGTAGCTTTGCCCGCTGAATCGCGGGTACACGCCGCTGCAACGGTTCAGTCCAGCGTTGGCTGCAGGCTGGCCGACTGGATCTGCCAGGCGCGGCCGTCGGCACTGGGCTGTACGCGGTACCAGCCGTGGTAACGGAAGGTGCCCTCGGCGGTCACCGCGCGGATCTTCACCGGCACGTCCAGCAGGCGCGGCGGCTGGCCATCGTCGCGTGGCAGCGCCACATCACTGTCCAGGCGCAGGTTGCGCACGTCGGGCAGCAGGCGCAGAACGGCGTCGTCAGCATGACGCGGGTCTGCCGGGGCATAGGCCCACGCCGCGTCGCTGCGCGCCTTGTTCTGGTTGAGCAGATCGAGCATGTAGCGGTTGAGCATCGCCGCGGGCGATTCGCTGCCGATGGCAACGGCGCCATACAGCGGGTCGATGGCGATCGCGTCGCCGGTCGCTGCCTCCGATGCCGCTTTCGTCGTTGGCACGGCAGGGGCGGTTGCAGCGGGGGCTGAGTCCGACGTGGTGGAGTCGGCTGGCCCGGTCGGGTTGGCGCACCCTACCGCAAGCAACGGGATCAACAAGCAAAGAGAACCGCGCATGTCTGCCTCCTCCCCAAGGCGACCTGGAAGGCGGCAGTGTAGCGGCCGGGGCCGGCTCAGCGCGAAGAGGGAAGCTGCTCCAGCGCATCCAATGCCGGCAGCACCTGTGCGGAAATCGCTGCCAGGGCATGGCCGTCGGTGTCTGCATGGCGCTGCACGATGTCACGCAGCAACTGGGTGGCCACCACCAGGGTGGCACGTTCGTCGCCGCTCAGGCCGGCCGTGCGCGGGGCTGATTCCAGCAGGCGCATCAGGTCGCGGCTGGCGCGGTGTTCCAGTTCGATGGTGCAGCGCCCGGTGCACTGGTGCCCGTCCTTTTCGATCGGGGTCACCGAGATCCGGTAGCGGGTGGAGGGGCTGGCCATGAGGGGTGCTCGCGCTGGTGGGGAGGAGTGGCTCCACCATAGGCAAGGCATTGGCCGGCGGCGATGGCCGGGGCTGCACGCAGTGTTCCACCCGGTTCGTTCCTGCACTGGAAAAACAGCGGCGCGGCCATGGGCGGCGGGCCTGTGCGGGTGATTGCGTGGGCGCGGGAAACGCTGTGTTGCGGGGGCGCAGGGGACGGCGTCCACGCGTGGCGTGGATCTACTGCACGGATGCCGGGCAAAAAAAACGGGACGGCCAAGGCCGTCCCGTCAGGTATCCGCTGCAGGGCGCGCGCTTAGAGCGCAGCGTCCTTGAGCTTCTTCAGCGGGCGAACCTTGAGCTTGGTGGTGGCCGGCTTGGCGGCGAACCACTGCTCTTCCTTGGTGAACGGGTTGATGCCCTTGCGCTTTGGCTTGGCTGCCACATTGACGGTGCTGATCTTCAGCAGGCCCGGCAGGGTGAACGAGCCTGCGCCCTTCTTGTGCACCGAAGCGGCGACAGCGCCTTCCAGCGAGGCCAGCACAGCGCGGACGTCCTTGGCGACAACGCCGGAGACTTCAGCGATGTGTGCAACCAGGCCCGACTTGGTCAGCACTTCCTTGATCGGCTTCGGAGCGGCCGGCTTGGCGGCGGCAGCCTTCGTCGCGACTTTCTTCACTGCCTTCTTCGGGGCAGCCTTCTTAGCGGTCTTTGCCATGGTTTCCTGTTCCGTGAACGGTTGGTTGTTTGGTCGGCGCCGAACCCCGTCGGCAAGCGCAATGTAGGGCAACTCTTGGGCGCCGCCAATAGCCTGGAGCGCTGAAAGTGCATGTTTTTTCATATCCAGGCCGATTCAGTACATGGCCGGCCGTGCGGGAAACGGGTGTCGTGGTGCACTGCACCGCAGTGTTCGTGTTTTCGGTCGTGTTGGCGAAATGACTGAAAACAAGGGGGAAATCACCGGATTGGTGGCGAAGAAGTGTCCACTCGTTGGCTCGGGACAGGCGCGGCGCATGCGGCGGGGCGACGCAGGGCTAACGTGGCGCGTGCCAGGGTATCGGTTCATCGCAGCCACAACGGAGCAGGACATGGGAATCTCGCGACACGCTACCGCGCATTGGGAAGGCGACCTGAAGTCGGGCAAGGGCCAGTTGAGCACGCCACAGAGCGGCCTGCTGGACAAAACCCGCTACGGCTTCAACAGCCGTTTCGGTGATGAAAAGGGCACCAATCCCGAAGAGCTGATCGCCGCCGCGCACGCCGGTTGTTTCACCATGGCGCTGTCGGCCAAGCTCGGTGAAGCCGGTTTCACCCCGACCTCGCTGGATACCGAAGCCAAGGTCGACCTGTCGATGGAAGGCGGCCCGCAGCTATCGCAGATCCGGCTGAAAGTGAAGGCGGTGGTGCCGGGAATCGATGCGACGCAGTTCCGCGCGATCGCCGATGACGCCAAGCAGAACTGCCCGGTTTCCAAGGCACTGAGCGCAGTGCCGATCAGCCTGGAAGCTGAGCTGGGCTGAGAAGGCGGTAGCGCCGGGCCATGCCCGGCGAGCGCAGCGGAAAGACGCCGGGCATGGCCCGGCGCTACTCCGCGTGCGGGCAATCACCAGTCGATGGTGCCGGAAATCACCGTCTGCACCTGGCCGCCGGACCACACCTCGCCGTCTTCGTCGACCAGCAGGGTCAGGCGCGCATCGTGGCCGACTTCGCGGCCTTGGCTGACTTCGAAGGGCTGGCGGCCGCGCGGCAGGGCATCACGCAGGTCCAGCCAGGCTGCCAGCACGGCGTTGGCCGCGCCTGAAGCCGCATCCTCAAAGCGGCGTCCATTGCCGACGAAGGCGCGCACGGCCAGGTCGTAGCCTTCGCTGCCATCGGCAAAGGCATAGGCGAACACGCCCATGCTGTCGGTCGATTCAGCCAGCGTGGCGATCGCATCCCAATCGGGGCGCAGGGCTCGCAACGCGGTCTCGTCTGCAACCTGCACGACCCACCAACTGCGTCCGCCCTGCATGCGCGCAGGTGGCAGCGCACCCAGCGGCCAACCCTGCACGGCGGGCTGCAGGCGCGGATCGTTGGCTGCCGCGGTCTCGGCCAGCTGTGCACGCGGCGTACGGATCGCGATGCGCTGCTGTGTTCCTTCGCCGGTCACGCGCAGTGGCAGCGCCCCGGCGATGCCGTCCTGTACCAGCAGCCCATCGATGGGCAGGGCGAGGCCCGCCTGCAGTACCGCATGGGCGGTGCCGACGCTGGGATGGCCGGCGAACGGGACTTCCTTCTGCGGGCTGAACATGCGCAGCCGGTAGCTGGCGCCGGGGCCCTGTGGCGGGAACACGAAGGTGGTTTCGGGCAGGCGGGTCCAGCGGGCGATGGCCTGCATTGCCGCATCGTCCAGGCCTTCGGCATCAAGCACGACGGCCAGCGGATTGCCAGCGCCCGGGCGCGGGGAAAACACATCCAGCTGCAGGAAACGGCGTGCGGACATCAGGCGGGAACTCCAGGAAACAGGCCGCATAGGGTAGCGCGGGGCCATGCCCCGCGAGCGCGCAGCGCGGCAGGCCGCCGGGCGTGGCCCGACGCTACCAGCGGATGTTGCCGTCGATTACCGGCTGCACCTGGCCACCGATCCACACCTTGCCCTGCGCATCGACGGTGACCTGGACGCGGCCGTCGCGGCCGACCTCGCGGCCCTGGCTGGCCACGTAGCTCCCGTTTTCGCCGGGCAGCGCATTGTGCTGCCGCAGCCAGGCGCCGATCAGCGCGTTGGCGCTGCCGGTCACCGGATCCTCGGGCACGTTGGGCGCATCGGCAGGGCAGAACGCACGCACCACCAGGTGATGGTCGGTCCCGGGTTCGTGCGCGAACACGGCCACGCCGAGCGCATCGGTGGCCATGCTCCAGTCGCGCAGGGCCGCCATGTCCGGCAACAGTGTGCGCACGGTGTCGGCATCGCGCAGCGGCAGCAGCCACCAGCGCGGGCCGTTTTCCCAGAGTTCGGCGCCCTGGCCCTGGGCGATGAGGGCGCGCAGCGCTTCCGGGACGGCGCACGGTGCTGTCGGCAGCAGGCGCGCCGCTGGGCTGGCCAGCCGGATGGTGGGCGCGTTGGCCGGGCCCGTGACCTGCACCGGCAGCAGGCCGGCCGCGCATTGCTGCAGCAGGGCCCCGTCGCGTGGCTGCACCAGGCCGCAGGTGACCGCCGCCCAGGCGGCACCCACGCTGGGATGGCCGGCAAAGGGCAGCTCGCTGGCGGGGGTGAAGATGCGGACGTGGTAGTCGGCGCCGGCAGCGCTGGGGCGCAGGAAGAACACGGTCTCGGACAGGTTCAGCCAGGCGGCCAGGGCCTGCATGTTCTCGGTGGACAGCCCATCCGCGTCGAACACGACACCGAGCGGGTTGCCGGTACCGGGGTGGTGGGCGAAGACATCGAGCTGCAGGTAACGGTAGGCGGTCATTGACGGGTGTATTGGGCTTAGAATCGAAGGTTCCGCCCCCAAGGGCGGCTTCCCCACATTACACATAGCCTATCCATGTCAGCTTCCCCCCTTGTCGATCGTTGGATCGTACTGAAGTTCGGCGGCACCTCGGTGTCGCGTCGCCACCGCTGGGACACGATCGGGAAGCTGGCGAAAAAACGGGCCGAAGAGACCGGGTCGCGCGTGCTGGTGGTGGTTTCGGCGTTGTCCGGGGTCACCAACGAACTGACCGCGATTGCCGATGGCGCGCCGGACAGCCGCGATCGCGTGGCGGCGCTGGTCGAGCGACACCAAGGGTTCCTGGAAGAGCTGGGCCTGGGCGCCGAGGTGCTGGCCGAGCGCTTGGCCGCGCTGCAGGGCCTGCTGGACGACCCGCGTGCGCCCAGCCGACCGCTGGACTGGCAGGCCGAAGTGCTGGGCCAGGGTGAACTGCTGTCGTCCAGTCTGGGCGCGGCCTATCTGCGTGCCAGTGGCCTGGATTTCGGCTGGATGGATGCGCGCCAGTGGCTGGACGCACTGCCGCCGCAGCCGAACCAGAGCGAGTGGTCGCAGCGCCTGTCGGTGAACTGCCAGTGGCGTGCCGATGCGGAATGGGCGCAGCGCTTCCGCGCGCAGCCCACGCGCCTGCTGATCACCCAGGGTTTCATCTCGCGTCACGCCGACGGTGGCACCGCCATCCTCGGCCGCGGCGGTTCGGATACGTCGGCGGCGTACTTCGGTGCGCTGCTCGGCGCCAGCCGCGTGGAGATCTGGACCGATGTGCCCGGCATGTTCAGCGCCAACCCCAAGGACGTGCCGGACGCGCGCCTGCTGACCCGCCTGGATTATTACGAAGCGCAGGAAATCGCCACCACCGGCGCCAAGGTGCTGCACCCGCGCTCGATCAAGCCGTGCCGCGATGCCGGCGTGCCGATGGCGATCCTCGATACCGAGCGCCCGGAACTGCCGGGTACCAGCATCGACGGCAACGCCGCGCCGGTGCCGGGGGTGAAGGCGATCAGCCGCCGCAACGGCATCGTGCTGGTGTCGATGGAAGGCATCGGCATGTGGCAACAGGTCGGCTTCCTCGCCGATGTGTTCGGCCTGTTCAAGAAGCACGGCCTGTCGGTGGACCTGATCGGTTCGGCCGAGACCAACGTCACCGTGTCGCTGGACCCGTCCGAGAACCTGGTCAACACCGATGTGCTGGCCGCACTGTCGGCCGACCTGTCGCAGATCTGCAAGGTCAAGGTGATCGTGCCGTGCGCGGCGATCACCCTGGTCGGCCTGGGCATGCGCTCGCTGCTGCACAAGCTGTCGGACGTGTGGGCGACCTTCGGTCGCGAGCGCGTGCACATGATCTCGCAGTCGTCCAACGACCTGAACCTGACCTTCGTCATCGATGAGGCCGATGCTGACGGCCTGCTGCCGATCCTGCACGCCGAGCTGATCGACAGCGGCGCGATGCCGGTGGAAGAGACCGAAGTGTTCGGCCCGCGCTGGCGCGAAATCGCCGGCACCGTGCGTCCGCGCGGTACGCCGTGGTGGCGTGGCCAGCGTGCGCACCTGCTGCAGCTGGCCGATGCCGGCACCCCGCGCTACGTCTATCACCTGCCGACGGTACGGGCGCGTGCCCGTGCGCTGGCGGCGATCAAGCCGATCGACCAGCGTTATTACGCGATCAAGGCCAACAGCCATCCGGCCATCCTGCAGCTGCTGGAAGCCGAAGGTTTCGGCCTGGAGTGCGTGTCGCACGGCGAGCTGAAGCATGTGTTCCAGGCCATTCCGGAACTGTCGCCCAAGCGCGTGCTGTTCACCCCCAGCTTCTGCCCGCGCAGCGAGTACGAAGCGGCGTTCGCGCTGGGCGTGACCGTCACTGTCGACAACGTCGAAGCCCTGCAGCGCTGGCCGGACCTGTTCCGCAACCGCGAGCTGTGGTTGCGCGTGGACCTGGGCCGTGGCGAAGGCCACCACGCCAAGGTCCGCACCGGCGGCAAGGAATCCAAGTTCGGCCTGCCGATCGCGCGCGTGGACGAGTTCGTGCGCGCGGCCACCGAGCTGGGCACCCGCGTGGTCGGTCTACATGCGCACCTGGGCAGTGGCGTGGAAACCGCCCAGCACTGGCGCCTGATGTGCGATGAGCTGGCCGGTTTCGCGCGCCGTATCGGCAGCGTGCAGACCATCGACATCGGTGGCGGCCTGCCGATTCCGTACAGCGACGAAGACGAGCCGTTCGACCTGGAGGCCTGGGCCGAGGGCCTGGCCGAGGTCAAGGCGCTGCACCCGGCATTCCGCCTGGCGATCGAGCCGGGCCGCTTCCTGGTGGCCGAATCGGGCGTGCTGCTGACCCACGCCACCCAGGTGGTGGAGAAGGACGGCGTGCGCCGCGTCGGCCTGGATGCCGGCATGAACACGCTGATGCGCCCGGCCCTGTACGACGCCTGGCACGACATCGAGAACCTCAGCCGCCAGGGCGGTTACGCTGAAGCGGCGTTCGATGTGGTCGGACCGATCTGCGAATCCAGCGATGTGTTCGGCAAGCGTCGCAAGCTGCCGGTGTCGACCGCGCCGGACGATGTGATGCTGATCGCCGACGCCGGTGCTTACGGCTATGTGATGTCCAACACCTACAACCAACGGGCGATGCCGCGCGAGGACGTGATCGAATGATCGCCGCCTTGCGCGCCCTGCACCCGCCCACCGACACGTCCCGCGCCTGCGCGCGGGCACGTGCCTGACCGAGTTTGAACTGGATTCACCATGACTGCTTTCGATAAACACCAGGTTTCCCGCTTCCGCTTCGTCCGCTGCGAATTCGCCGCGGACACCGGCGTGGCCAAGCTGGTCTACGCCTTCGATGATGGCCCGGAAATGGTGGAAACCGTGACCGTGCCCGGCGCCCCGTTCGTGCTGGAACCGGCCCGTGCCGACGCCGTGCAGCGCGCGCTGCGGCTGCTGCACCTGATTGCCGGCGTGAGCTACTACAAGGCCGGTGTGCCCGATACGATCAGCATCGACAGCTACAGCATCGATGCCGAAACCGCGGCGCTGGTGGAGACCATCTACCTCAACGGCCTGGGTGAGTTCGCCTATCGCAACGGCCTGAACCTGCGTGGACGTTTCCGCCTGCCGGTGCAGGGCGAGGCGGTGACGGCGCCGGTGCTGGGGCTGCAGCCGCATGCGCTGGTGGCCATCGGCGGCGGCAAGGATTCGCTGGTCAGCATCGAAGCACTGCGTCGCGCCGGCGTGGACGAGACGGTGACCTGGATCGGTGGTTCGCAGTTGATCCGTGCCTGTGCCGAGCGCACCGGGCTGCCGACGCTCAATCTGGGCCGCGCGCTGGCGCCGGAGCTGTTCGAGCTCAACCGCCAGGGCGCATGGAACGGGCACATCCCGGTCACCGCGGTGAACTCGGCGATCATGGTGCTGGCTGCAGTGCTGCAGGGCGTGGACCAAGTGGTGTTCTCCAACGAACGTTCGGCCAGCTACGGCAGCCAGATTCCGGGCACCGGCGAGGTCAATCACCAGTGGTCGAAGGGCTGGGCGTTCGAGCAGGCCTTTGGCGAGTACGTGCAGAAGCAGGTAGCCGCTGATCTGCAGTACTACTCGCTGCTGCGGCCGATGTCGGAGCTGGCGGTGGCCCGCCAGTTCGCCAAGAGCGATTTCTACGACGCGCATTTCTCCAGCTGTAACCGCAACTTCCACATCCTCGGCGAACGCCCGGTAAACCGCTGGTGCGGCGTCTGCCCGAAGTGCCACTTCGTGTTCCTGGCGCTGGCCCCGTTCATGCCGAAGACCCGCCTGGTACGCATCTTCGGCCGCAACCTGCTGGACGACATCGAGCAGGCCGGTGGCTTCGACGCGCTGCTGGAATTCCAGGACCACAAGCCGTTCGAATGCGTGGGCGAAGGCCGCGAATCGCGTGCGGCGATGGCGACCCTGGCGCAGCGTCCGGAATGGAAGGAAGACGCGCTGGTGAAGCGCTTCTGCAATGAAATCCGGCCGCAGCTGGATGCGGTCGAACTGGAGTTGGCACCGTTGATGCAGTTGCAGGGCGAACATCGTATTCCGGCGACGCTGTGGGAACGGGTGCGTGAAGATTTCGCAGCTTGAAGGCAAGCGCGTAGCGCTGTGGGGCTGGGGACGTGAGGGGCGTGCTGCGTTTGCAGTGCTGCGCGCGCGCCTGCCATCGCTTGGCCTGAGCCTGTTCTGCCCGGCCACCGAGGTCGAGGCCGCGCGTGCGGAAACGCAGGGCGTGCTGGATGTACGCGGCGAACCCACGGCCGAAGCACTGGCTTCTTTCGAGGTGGTGATCAAGTCGCCAGGGATCAGCCCGTACCTGCCGATCGCGTTGGCGGCGGCGGAGCAGGGCACCGCCTTCATCGGTGGCACGGCGTTGTGGTTTGCCGAACATGCCGACGACGCAGGCACCGTGCGCGACACCATCTGCGTGACCGGCACCAAGGGCAAGAGCACCACCACCGCGCTGGTCGCGCACCTGCTGCGCGCAGCGGGGCATCGCACCGGCCTGGTCGGCAACATCGGCCTGCCGCTGCTGGAAGTGCTGGACCCGCAGCCGGCGCCCGCGTACTGGGCGGTGGAGCTGTCCAGCTACCAGACCGGCGAGGTCGCACGTAGTGGTGCGCACCCGCAGGTGGCAGTGGTGCTGAACCTGTTCCCGGAACACTTGGACTGGCACGGCAGCGAACAGCGCTACATCGAAGACAAGCTGCAGTTGGTGACCGGCGCCGCGCCGCGCGTTGCCGTGCTCAATGCCACGGACCCGCATCTGGCCGCGCTGTCGCTGCCCGCCAGTGAGGTGGTCTGGTTCAACCAGCCGCAGGGCTGGCATATGCGCGGCGACATCGTGCATCGCGGCGAGCAGGCGGTGTTCGATACCCGCAATACGCCACTGCCGGGGCGCCACAACCGCGGCAATCTGTGCGCGGTGCTGGCTGCGCTGGAGGCGCTGGGCCTGGATGCGGTGGCGCTGGCGCCGGCCGTGCAGGATTTCCGGCCGCTGCCGAATCGCCTGCAGCGGATTGGCGAGGCCGATGGCCTCACCTACGTCAACGATTCGATCAGCACCACGCCGCATGCCAGCCTGGCGGCGCTGGAGTGTTTCGCCGGCCGGCGCATCGCGCTGCTGGTGGGCGGGCATGATCGTGGCTTGGACTGGACCGATTTCATGCAGCACATGGCGCATGACGTGCCGCCGGTGGAAATCGTGACCATGGGCAGCAACGGCCCGCGCATCCACGCGATGCTGCAGCCGTTGGCCGACGCCGGCCGTTTCGGCCTGCATGCGGCTGCCGATCTGCCCGACGCGATGGCGCTGGCGCGTCGCGCACTGGGCGAGCAGGGTGGGGTGGTGCTGCTGTCGCCGGGGGCGCCGAGCTATGGCGCCTACCGCGATTACGTTGCACGCGGGCGGCATTTCGCCGAACTGGCCGGGTTCGACCCGGACACCATCAGTGCGATTCCGGGGATCGGGATCGCCTGATCCGCGGGATCGGGGGCGGATCCCTTTCTGCAGGAAAGGGCTCTGACCCCGGATTGACCCCGCATGCATCCATCCACGCATGGCGTGGGGCTACCATGTGCGATCCCCGGACCGGCCTGGTGGACCGCATGTGCACCTTCATTACCCTGTTCCTGCCTGCTTCGTTTCCGCACGTTGACGCCACCGCGATCATGGAGCGCAGCGGCCGGCGGTTGTTCGTGCAGGATTCGCCCAGCCTGCAGGCGGCCGTTGGCCGCGGCTGGCAGCCTTGGCTGAGCGCAGGCCACTGTGACTGCGGTACCGCGCTGGCATCGACGCGGGCGGTGGCCCCATCGAAGGGCGATGCCGAACGCTGGCGCAAAAAGGGCTGGAGTGAGGCCAAGATCGCCCGCGCGCTGGCCGAGCAGCTGGCGCGGCATGAGCAGGATCAGCAGGTGCGCCGGGATGAAGTCCGGGGCGATGCCGTCCAATGGCTGCAACGCATCGATGCCCTGCTGGGCGCGGGTGCGGCGCGCATCGGACTTCTGGTACGTGATTACGATGGCGCAGTGGGCGCCCGACAGCCGAAGCCGCAGGAGCGTTGCTGGCTGCGAGCTCGCTTGGAGGCGGCGGACCTGATGGCGTTCGAGCCGGGCATGTTGCATTGGGTCCAACTCGGGTGAGGCTGCCATCCACCGGTAATCGGGTAGTGCCGACCGCTGGCCGGCAACCCGGTGTGTCGCATCCACGCATGGCGTGGATCTACTGATCAATGAAGTCGTAATCGCGATCAATCAACTGCTGCAGGTACGCATCGAAGCTGGGTGCGATCACTGCATAGCTGTCCGGGTCATGCAGATAGCGCACCACCTGGCCGACGCTGCCGCCCGGCGCGGGATCGAAATCCAGATACAGCATCGAGGTGCCGCCGTTGTTCATGCAGTGCGAGAAGCACAGGCGGCGATTCATCGGCAGGTCGGCGTCGATGCCTTCGCCGAGGATGTCCGGTTCGTCATCCAGCCATTCTTCGTAGATGGATCGGATGCTGTCGTCCCACTGCTGCTGGTCCTCGAAGATCTGTGCCACCGAGCGCAGGTAGTAGGGATAGTCGCCCACGTCCGAGCCCAGCATCAGCACACAGACCTCGCCTTTCGGGTATTGGCGATAGTGCGTGCCATCCACGCGTGACAGCAGCTCCACCAGGCTGTCGGGAACCTGCGGCCACTGCGCGCGCAGGCGTTGCAGATCGGCCTCGCTGGCACCTTCGGTCCATGCCCATTGCGGGGCATCGTCCTGGGGCAAGCGCGGGATCAGGCCAGACAGAAAGCGTTCGACAAGGTTCATGCAGAGAGGGAACGGAGGGGATCAGGTCGTATCCAACCACACCTGCGTCACGCAGCCAATGCAGAATGCGACGCGGGAGGGGCAATTACGGCTTAGTTCCCTCCGTCCCCTTTTTCTGGAGCAGGCGCATGAACCGTTGGCGTTGCGGCGTGGCGATGGTACTGGGGCTGGCGGCGATGCCAGCGTTTGCGGCAATGAAGACGCAGCCGGTGGAGTGGAAGCACCAGGGCACGACCTTCAGTGGCGTGCTGGTCTATGACGATGGCGACAACGACAAGCGCCCGGGCCTGGTGATGGTGCCGAACTGGAAGGGCGTGAACGAATCGGCCATCGAGAAGGCCAAGCAACTGGCTGGCGATGACTACGTGGTGCTGGTGGCCGATGTGTACGGCAAGGGCGTGCGACCGAAGACCGATGCCGAGGCCGGGCCGGTGGCCAGCAAGCTGCGCAACGATCGGCCGCTGCTGCGGGCGCGGGCACTGGAGGCGGTCAACGTGCTGAAGGCACAAGCGGGCAGGGCACCGCTGGACGCCAGCCGGATCGGCGCGGTGGGCTTCTGCTTCGGTGGCACCACGGTGCTGGAACTGGCCCGCGCCGGCGCGCCGTTGGCGGGTGTGGTCAGCCTGCATGGCGGGCTCGGGTCGCCCTTGCCGGCGCAGGCCGGTGGCAGCCACCCGTCGGTACTGGTGTTGAACGGCGCCGACGACAAGAGCGTGACCGCCGAGGACATCGGCAGCTTCCAGAAGGAAATGGACGCGGCCAAGGTGGACTGGGAGTTCACCAACTACAGTGGTGCGGTGCACTGCTTTGCCGAGCGCGATGCCAACAGTCCGCCGGGCTGCCAGTACAACGAGCGTGCGGCGAAGCGTGCCTGGAAGGCGCTGGATGAATTCTTCGAGGAGCGGTTCATGTAGTGCCGACCAACGGTCGGCACCCACCGATGTTTCAGTGCCGACCGTTGGTCGGCACTCCTTCATCAATGCGAACGCTGTACCGCGTAGCGGGCCAGGCCGCGCAGGGCGGCGACGGCATCGTTGTCGGCCAGGCCGTCAAGCGCGCGTTCGGCGGCCTCTGCATATTCCTCGGCACGACGGCGGCTGTATTCCAGGCCTCCGGTGGCGTGGATCGCCGCCAGCACTTCCGGCATCGCCGAGGCGTCACCGTTCTGCACGATCGCGCGCAGGCGCTGGCGGGTGGCCTCGTCGGAATGGGCCATGGCATGGATCAGCGGCAGCGTGGCCTTGCCCTCGGCCAGGTCATCACCGAGGTTCTTGCCCAGCTCGTCGGCGTTGGCCGAGTAATCCAGCACGTCATCGGCAATCTGGAAGGCGTAGCCCAGGTGCATGCCGTAGTCGTACAGGGCCTGCTGGGTGGCTTCATCGACGCCGCTGGCCAGTGCACCCAGGCGCGTGCCGGCGGCGAACAGCACCGCGGTCTTGCGCTCGATCACGCGCAGGTAGGCGGCTTCGTCGGTGTCTGGGTTGTGCACGTGCAGCAGCTGCAGCACTTCGCCTTCGGCGATGCGGTTGGTGGTGTCGGCCAGGATCTGCATCACCGACATCCGGTCCAGCTCGACCATCAGCTGGAAGCTGCGCGAGTACAGGAAGTCGCCCACCAGCACACTGGGCGCGTTGCCCCACAGTGCATTGGCGGTGCTGCGGCCGCGCCGCAGGCTGGATTCGTCCACCACGTCGTCGTGCAGCAGGGTGGAGGTGTGGATGAACTCGATGATCGCTGCCAGCTGGTGGTGCTCGGGGCCGGCGCCGCCGACCGCATGGCCGGCCAGCATCACCAGCATCGGCCGCAGGCGTTTGCCACCCGCGGAGATGATGTGGTCGGCGATCTGGTTGATCAGCACCACATCCGAGGACAGCCGGCGGCGGATCAGGGCATCGACGGCAGCCATGTCGGCTGCGGCAAGCGACTGGATCTGGGACAGGCCCAGGGCGGGACGGGTGTCTTCGGTGGTGGTCATGCGATCAGGCTTTCAGGCTCATCCCTGATTATAGGCGTTGCCTGTGAATTGGGGCGGATGGCGTCACCGACGCGTGAGCCGGACCGGCCGGGCGTGAATACGTATGCAGGCAGCGCCATCGCCGGGGAGCCGCCGCTAAGCTTGCGGGAGTAGGATTTCAGCCCGCTTGCAGCGGGTCCCGCATGCCCGGAGGGGGGCTGTCGATGTCGCACTATCCATGGTGGCGCGGAGCCGTCATCTACCAGATCTACCCGCGCAGTTTCCTCGACGCCAACGGCGACGGGGTAGGCGACCTGCCGGGCATCATCCAGCGCCTGGACCATATCGCCGCGCTGGGCGTGGATGCGATCTGGATCTCGCCGTTCTTCCGATCGCCGATGGCCGATTTCGGCTATGACATCGCCGACTACCGCGATGTCGATCCGCTGTTCGGCAGCCTGGACGACTTCGACCGGCTGCTGGCCAAGGCCCACGGCCTGGGCCTGAAGGTGATGATCGACCAGGTGCTCAGCCACACCTCGATCGAGCACGCCTGGTTCCGCGAGAGCCGCCAGGACCGCAGCAACCCGAAGGCGGACTGGTATGTGTGGGTGGATCCGCGCGAGGACGGCACGCCCCCCAACAACTGGCTGTCGCTGTTCGGCGGCGGTGCCTGGCAGTGGGAGCCGCGCCGCGAGCAGTACTACCTGCACAACTTCCTGGTGGACCAGCCGGACCTGAATTTCCACCACCCGCAGGTGCAGCAGGCGACCCTGGACAACGTGCGCTTCTGGCTGGACCGGGGCGTGGATGGCTTCCGACTGGATGCGATCAACTTCTGCTTCCATGACGCGCAGCTGCGCGACAACCCGCCCAAGCCGGCCGACAAGCGCGTCGGCCGCGGCTTCAGCGCGGACAACCCGTACGCCTACCAGTACCACTATTACAACAACACCCAGCCGGAGAACCTGCCGTTCCTGGAGCAGCTGCGTGCCCTGCTGGACGAGTACCCGGGGGCGGTGAGCCTGGGCGAGATCTCGTCGGAGGACTCGCTGGCGACCACCGCCGAATACACCCAGGATGGCCGCCTGCACATGGGCTACAGCTTCGAGTTGCTGGTCAACGACTACAGCGCGGCTTACATCCGCGACACGGTGTCGCGTCTGGAAGCAGCGATGACCCAGGGCTGGCCGTGCTGGGCGGTGTCCAACCACGATGTGGAGCGGGCGGTCAGCCGCTGGGGTGGCCATCCGGCCGACCCGCGCCTGGCGCGGATGCTGGTGGCGCTGCTGTGCTCACTGCGCGGCTCGGTCTGCCTGTACCAGGGCGAGGAGCTGGGCCTGGCCGAGGCCGAGGTGCCGTTCGAGGCGCTGCAGGACCCGTACGGCATCACCTTCTGGCCGAACTTCAAGGGACGCGACGGTTGCCGCACGCCGCTGCCGTGGATCGACGCGCCGCAGGCCGGCTTCACAACCGGCAAGCCGTGGCTGCCGATCCCGGCCGAGCACCAGGCTGCGGCCGTGGCGGTGCAGGCGCAGGATCCGCAGTCGGTGCTGTCGGCCTTCCGTGGTTTCCTGGCCTGGCGCAGCACCCAGCCGGCCCTGCTGCACGGTGACATCCGGTTCCTGGACAGTGCCGAACCAGTGCTACTGTTCGAGCGTATGCTTGCAGATGAAACTCTCCTGCTGGCCTTCAACCTGTCGGCTGAGGCGGTGACCCATCCGCTGCCGGTGGGTACCTGGCAGCAGGTGGCCGTACCGGGCCCGGATGCGGGGACGGTGCAGGGCAATGAACTGCAGCTGCCGCCGCGCGCGGTGTATTGCGCACGACGCAGCTGACCGATTTCTCCGGTGGCGGTACTTGCGGGGACGGGGCCGAAGCGCCCCGTCCCTTTTTTGTGGGCGCGGTTGCGGTGTAGAGCATCCACGCATGGCGTGGATCTACCGGGCTGGGTTGCTGTGGGCGGCATCCACGCATGGCGTGGATCTACTGGGCTGGGTTGCTGTGGGCGGCATCCACGCATGGCGTGGATCTACCGGGCTGGGTTGCTGTGGGCGGCATCCACGCATGGCGTGGATCTACCGGGCTGGGTTGCTGTGGGCGGCATCCACGCATGGCGTGGATCTACCGGGCTGGGTTGCTGTGGGCGGCATCCACGCATGGCGTGGGTGCATCGGGGGAGACGTGGCGGTGTGCGGCATCCGCACGTGGCAACGGTGCACCGATGTCAGTAGATCCACGCCATGCGTGGATGGGCCTTGCCGATCACCTGCCGGCACACGCGCAAAAGAAAACCCGCTGCCTGCGCAGCGGGTTTTCGATTGGGTGCCGGCCAGCGGCCGGCACTACCGTGCAGGTCAGAACTTGTAGTTCACGCCCAGCATGTAGGTGCGGCCCCACTCGATGTACTCCAGTGGGCGATCCTTGGTGCCGGCGTAGGTGCGGTACGGCTCGTTGGTCAGGTTACTTCCCTGCAGCAACAGGGTCAGCCCGCGCAGGCTGCTGCTGTCGCTGAAGGTGTAGCTGATCTGCGCATCGGTCACGTTCTCGCCCACCACGTAGCGCAGGGTGCGGTTGCCGTTGAAGTTGCCGATCTCGCCGATGAAGTCCGAACGACGACGCTGGCTGACGCGTGCTTCAAAGCCACTGCGCTCGTAATAGGCAGTGAAGTTGTACACGCGCTTGGACAGGCCAGGCAGGCTGATCGGGTCGGTGCCCACGCTGGACGCGCTTTCCGGATCCAGGATCTGGATGTCGCTCTTGTTGAAGGTCGCGCTGGCCTGCACGCCGAAGCCACGCAGGCTGTCGGTCAGCATGTCCAGCGGGAACGATGCGGTCAGCTCCAGGCCCTTTAGGGTGCCGCCCTTGCCATTCACCGGGGTCGAGAAGGTGCCGGTGGGCAGCACCGGTACCACCATGCCCGGCGGCGGCACATAGTCGCCCAGCAGGCCGGTGAAGTCGTAGTTGTCCACCGACTGGGTGTAGACGTAGCTCTTCAGGTCCTTGTAGAAGATCGCGGCGGCCACGTAGGCCTTCTCGCCGAAGTACTTCTCGTAGGACAGGTCCAGCGCAGTGGCGCGCCACGGGTCCAGCAACGGGTTGCCACCACTGCCGCCGGGGCGGCCGGTACCGGTATCCACGCCGAACTCCAGGCCCGCGCGCATCTGGTCCACGCGCGGGCGCGCGACCTGCTTGGCTGCAGCAAAACGCAGGGTCTGCTCGTGCGGGAACATGAAGGCCAGGTTCAAGCTGGGCAGCCAGTCGTTGTACTTTCGGCCGTCCGAGTAGGGCTGGATGTTGTTGCCGGCCGCCTGCGAGCTGTCCCAGTAGCGCGAGTCCGAGCTCTGGTCGGTGTGCTGCATCTGCACGCCGATATTGCCGCGCACGCCGACCACGCCGATGTCGGTGTTGATGTTCAGGCGCGCCCAGGCGGTGGTGATCTTTTCCTGCACCGTCCACGACTTGGGAATCAGGTAGTCCAGGTTGTCGACCGGGTTGAAGGTCATGTAGCGACCGACTGCGCCCGGCACGTTCCAGGCCGGGATGGTGCCCAGGCCGGCGAAGCCGAGGTTGACCGGGCGGTACTGCAGATCCGATGCGATGTTGGCATCGCCCTGCGCGCCCAGCAGGATGTTGCCTTCGGACTGGGTCTTCACCTTGCGGCGGTCGGCATAGTTCACGCCGATATCCAGATCCGGTGCCCACGACGCCATCGCTTCGGGCAGGGCGATGGTCGCGGCCAGCTTGCCGCCTTTCAGGCGGTCTTCCACCTTCGGCACCTTGCCGTAACCAGAACCGTAGATGGTGTTGGTCAGGAACAGCGCGTCCGGGTTGGAGTAGTCCAGGCCCGGGCTGATCTGCGAGAAGCCATCCTGGCGGAACTGCACACCGACCGTATCCAGCTGCGGCATCGGCGTCAGCTGCAGGTTGTTTTCCAGGTTCAGCTCGTCACGGGTGGCCTTGGAGTAGTTCAGGTCGGCGACCAGCTTGACGCTGCCGAAGGTGAACTCGTTGTTCCAGCCGAACGCATCGATCTTGTCCTTGCGCTTGTTGTACATGCCGCGCACCAGCGGGTACACGCCACTGGCGGTGCCACCGGTGAAGGTGCCACTGGCATTGACCTGCGGGTTGCTGACCAGCAGGCCCGGGGTGTAGCCGCCGTTGTAGTTGCTGAGGTTGAGCTCGAACTGGTTGGCGGTGTCGATCTGCTCCGCTTCGGTATGGAACGCGTCGAAGGTGCTGGTCCAGCTGTTGTTCGGCCGGAACTGGATCGTGGCCATCACACCGTCGCGCTTGTTGTTGCCGGTGCGGCGCAACGCCTTGATGCCATCGGTGAAGTAGGTGCCAGCGGCAACGCCGGGACGGTTGCCGTTGGTGGTGTGCTCGGTGGTCCATGGCTCGTACAGGCCCACCTGGTTTTCCTGGATCGGCATGTCGCTGTGCGCGTAGCCGATGGCGATGCCGAGCGTCTTGTCCAGGAACTGGTCGATGTAGCTGGCGCTGAAGCGGTTGCCATACGGATCGGTGTCGGCGGCGCGGCCCAGCGAACTCTTCTGGTAGCGGCCGCTGATCGCGATGACGCGGTCGGGGAAGCTGAGCGGACGTGCGGTCTGCATGTCGATGGTGCCCGACAGACCCTGGCCGACCAGCGCCGCATCCGGGGTCTTGTACACGGTCACGCCGTTGACCAGCTCGGACGGGTACTGGTCGAACTCGACGCCGCGGTTGTCGCCGGTGCTGACCACTTCACGGCCGTTGAGCAGGGTGGTGGCGAAATCGGGCGACAGGCCGCGCACGCTGATCACCTGCGCACGACCGGCCACACGCTGCGCGGCAAGGCCGGGCAGGCGCGAGATCGATTCGGCGATGCTGACATCGGGCAGCTTGCCGATGTCCTCGGCGGAGATGGCTTCGACCACCGAGGTGGCGTCCTGCTTTGTGGCGATGGCGCTTTCGATGCCGCGACGGATGCCGGTGACCTGCACGGTATCCAGGTTGGTGGCGGCGGTGCCGGTCGGCGGGGTGGTGGTCTGCGTGGTCTGTGCTGCTGCCAGCGATGGCGTCAGTACGACGGCCAACGCGATGCTCAGCGCACTGCGCTTGTGGTTCAACATTTTCCCCTCCCAGGCAATGTTGTAGTGCGATTCGTGGTCGTCCCGGTGCTGTCGAGGACGTGCGACGCGGTGGCCGCTGTCGTCGCCGCTATGGTAGGCAGCGCGTTCTTCGTGGGAATCACCCTGCATACGTATTCAATGGCGTTTGCAGGGTTGTAATCGCTTCCAGACCCCCGCCGCGGTAGCGCCGGGCCATGCCCGGCGAACGTCACGCGGGGGCGTTCATCAATCCAATGGCGTGAATCGAATGGCTTGCCCACCGCCCGGCGCCAGCACCAGGGTGAGTGAATCGGTGCTGCTGACCTCGCGTGTTTCGCGTTTGAAGGCGAAGGGGTTGCTGCGGAAATCCGCGCCGTCGCCATCGCGGTAGATCTCGGCGCGGTAACGCACGCCCGGCTCCAGGAAGCCCAGCGAGACGGGCAGCACGCGGCCATTCTCATCGGTGATGCTGCCGAGGAACCAGTCGCGGCTGTTGCGGTCGCGGCGCACGATCGTCGCGTAGTCGCCGACCTCGCCATCGAGCACGTGGCTCTGCTCCCAGTCCACCGCGACGTCCTCGATAAAGCGGAACGCGTCGCGGTGCTGCAGGTAGTGCTCGGGCAGATCCGCAGCCATCTGGATCGGGCTGTACAGCACCACGTACAGGGCCAGCTGGCGGGCCAGCGTGCTGGGGATGGCCTGGCCGTGGCGGCCCTTCAGGCTGAGGATGCCGGGGGTGTAATCCATCGGCCCGGCCAACATGCGGGTGAACACCAGGTTGACCTCATGCTCGGGCGGGTTCGGTGGCTGGCCCCAGGCGTTGTATTCCATCCCGCGCGCGCCTTCGCGCGAGATCCAGTTCGGGTAGGTGCGGCGCAGGCCGGTGTCCTTGATCGGCTCGTGCGGGTTCACCGACAGGTGGCGGCGGGCAGCTTCCTGCACCACCTTCAGGTGATGGCGGGCCATGAACTGTCCGTCGTGCCACTCGCGCCACAGCGGGCCGCCGGCCGGATTGCGGCGATCAACCTGGCCGTCGTCGCAGACGTAGCCGGTCTTGAACTGGTCCACGCCCAGCCGCGCATACAGGTCCAGCGCAGCATCCAGCTGGTCTTCGTAGTGTTCGATCGCACAGCCGGTTTCATGGTGGCCGATCAGGTGCACGCCCTTCTTCAACCCGTACGCCGACAGTGCTTCGATGTCGAAATCAGGTGTGGCGCGGGTGAAGTCGAAGTCGTAACCGTTGCCGACCCAGTTGCCGTCCCAGCCCGTATTCCAGCCTTCCACCAGCACACCACGGAAGCCGTGCGCAGCGGCGAAGTCGATCACCTTCCGCGTATTCGTGGTGGTCGCGGCATGCTTCGGTCCGGTCGCCCAGCTTTCTTCATCCAGGTGCATCGACCACCACACCCCCAGGTACTTGGCTGGCTTCACCCAGCTCACGTCGCCCAGCGCATTGGGATCGTTGAGGTTGAGGATCAGGTCGGACTCGACCAGGCCACCGGCGCGGTCGGCAATCTGCACGGTGCGCCATGGCGTGGCGAAGGGCAGGGTGCGGCGCACCTTCCAGCCTTCGGCAGAAGGCGAAAGCTGCGCGCGCAGGCGCTGGCCCTCGGTGCGGCGCAGCCACATGCCGGCGTAGTCGACCAAGGCCGCTTCATGGATGGCCACGTGCAGGCCGTCGTGGCTGCGCAGGGTCATCGGCGTGTGTACCAGCGGTACTTCCTGCAGCGGCGTGCGCTGGTACAGGTATTCGTAGTGGATCGGCTCGCCCGCGGGTATCCACCAGGCGGTGGACTCCGGTGCGATCGCGAACTCGGTCAGTTCGTCATCGATGATCGCTTCGCGCAGGTTTGGTTGCTCGGGGAACACGTAGCGGAAACCCAGGCCGTTGTCGTAGACGCGGAACACCAGGTCCAGCCGGCGCTTGCTGCCGGTGGTTTCGGCCAGGTGCACGGTCAGCTCGTTGAAGTGGTTGCGGGTGAGGCGGCGCTCGCCCCACGGCTGTTCCCAGCTGTCGTCGACACTGCGGCGTTCCTGCGTCAGCAGGCTGAAGTCGCGGTCGAGGCGACCATCCCGCAGTTCAAAACCCAGCTTCGAATCGGCCACCACGGTCTGGCCGAGACGCTCGACGCGGTAGCGCGCGGTACCGCCGTCCAGCACCAGGCTGACCTTCAGTACCTTGTCCGGTGATTCGACGCTGGCGATCTGCGGTGCAGCCGCCTGTGCCAGCGTGGCCAATCCCAGCAGGGCGAGGCCGAAGGCGTGCGCGAACACTGCGCGTACCGTTGTGGGTGACGTCGGCATTTCCCCTCCCAAGGCGCCGTTGACAGACCCGGACCATAAGCCAGCGCGGCAGGTGCGCCGGTACCGCGCGCCATGAATACGTATGCAGCTGGACGCAGCCGACAGCCCCGCGTCTACCATGGGGCCAGGGCACCTTGAGGGAGGTGCCGCGCCCGTACGCCGGCAACGGCAGTGCGGACCCACAACGGTGCAGAGAGGGAGGGAGGTCGACGGGCGCAAGCCGGTCTGCCGCTTCGATGCTGAAGATCATTTGCCTGACCGCTGCCCTGGGGGCAGCGCTGGGGACGACCGCGCACGCGGCCGACCTGACATTCGACGGCCACCAGGCGCGCGCCGAAGCCGCTGCCAAGGGCAGCTTCATCCTGCATGCGCCCAAGGGCGCGGTGCGCATCGCCGCCGCGCCCATGCGCAGCCACACCGGCAGCGTGATGTTCGATGCGCTGTTCGCGCTGGCCCAGCAGGAAATGGACCAGGACCGGGTGGAAGCCATCCGTGATCCGGCCTTCGATGAAGGCCGTCCGGTACCGTGCGAGTGCTTCCAGACCGGCGCGCGCTGGCCTTACGTGTGGACGCGCGACGTCAGCTTTGCTGCCGACCTAGCGCTGGCCAAGCTGGACCCGAAGCGCACCCGGCAGTCATTGCAGTTCAAGCTGTCGGCGGCGCGCGACGGGCATACGCCCGGCCTGTTCGTGGCCCAGGACACCGGCTCCGGCGGCAGCTGGCCGATCAGCAGCGACCGCGTGGTGTGGTTCCTGGCCGCACGCCACCTGCTGGATGATCCTGCGTTTGCCGAGCAGGTATGGCAGGCGCTGCAGGGCACGCTGGCGCAGGATCGAGCGATGGTGTTCGACGCGCAGATGGGCCTGTATCGCGGCGAGACCTCGTTCCTCGACTGGCGCGAGCAGACCTATCCGGACTGGACACGCGAGGACGTGCGCTTCATCGGCGACTCCTACGCACTGTCCACCAACGTGCTGCATTACCAGGCGCTGCGCCTGGCGCAGCAGATGGCCGCGCAGCTGGGCGACGAACGCAGCGAGCAGTACAAGGCCTGGGCCGACGCACTGGCGGTGCAGATCGACGCACGCTTCTGGCGCGAAGACATGGGCCAGTACATGAGTTACATCGGCGAAGCGGCGCACCCGGTGCCGTACGCCAAGATCGATCTGCTCGGCCTGTCACTGGGCATCCTCGCCGATGTGCTGCCTGCTGAGCGTGCGCGCCGTGCGCTGGCGGGCTATCCGATGGGTGCTGCCGGCAGCCCGGTGGTGTGGCCGCAGGAAGCGCAGCAGCCGATCTACCACAACCGCGCGATCTGGCCGTTCGTCAGCGCCTACTCGCTGCGCGCGGCGCGCAAGGTGGATGATGCGCCGCGCATCGCCACCGAGATCCGCTCGCTGATGCAGGGGGCGGCGCTGGCCGGCTCCAACATGGAGAACTACGAGCTGGTCACCCAGGCCGTGCACGTGGACGAAGGTGCCTTGAGTGGTCCGGTGGTCAACTCCGAGCGCCAGTTGTGGTCGGTGGCCGGCTATCTGTCGATGGTGACCGAGGGTGTGTTCGGCGTGCAGGACGACGGTCGCGTGCAGCCCAAGCTGCCGGCCGAGCTGGTGCCGGAGCTGTTCGGAAAGCAGAAGCGGATCAGTCTGGAGTCGGGCGGCAAGCGCTATGTGCTGGAGCGCCCGAAGCAGGCGGGTGCTGGCTTGCTGGTCGCGGGAAAGACGCGCACGCGTGGTGCCACGACGACCGTGCAGCTGGTCGCCGCGCCGGCAGCGGCGAGCCATGATGTGCCGCGCGCCGATGCCAATGCACGTGCACCGGCCGCACCGCTTGCGCCGCAGGCAAAGCGTAGTGGCAAGGGCTGGACCGTCGCGGTCGCCGCCGGCCAGGTCCTTTGGGAGGACGGAGTCGCGGCCACTGCCAGCAAGGGCCAGGTGCGCATCGGCGATGACGGGCTGCAGCACTGCCTGAGCCTGACCCGTCGCGAAGGTGCACTGGAATCACTGCACAGCCCGATGGTCTGCGTCGGCCCGCAGCAGGTGCTGCGTGGCAGCCGGCAGTGGCAGTTCAACGCTGCCGGGGCGGGCCACGTACGCCTGCGCCTGCAGTACAGCAACCCGAACGGTCCCATCAACACCGGTGTGACCGCGGCGGTGAAACAGCTGGCCGTGCAGTGCAAGGGCCAGCCGTCGCAGCGGCACACAGTGGCTCTGCCGCACAGCGTGGCGGCGCAGGACTCGACCGCTGCAACCTTCGCAGTGCCCAAGGGCCGATGCACGGTGACCCTGGAAGAGGGCTTCAACATGAGCGCGCTGCAGCACTTCGCGCACTACACCGGCGGCAAGGGCGGGCGTGACGGCGTGCTCAACCAGGCCCAGGTGCAGGCGCTGAAGGTCGCGCCGGTAGCGGCAGCAGAGGACGCACGATGAGTCGTCCTGCAAAGCCGCAGTTGTCGTTCTGGCAGATCTGGAACATGTGTTTCGGCTTCCTTGGCATCCAGTTTGGTTTTGCCCTGCAGAATGCCAACGCCAGCCGCATCTTCGAAACGCTGGGTGCGGACATGGAGGCGGTGCCGGGGCTGTGGATCGCCGCACCGCTGACCGGCCTGCTGGTGCAGCCGGTGATCGGCTACCTGTCCGACCGCACCTGGACGCGCTGGGGACGGCGCCGCCCGTTCTTCATGATCGGCGCGGTGCTGACCACGCTGGCCCTGCTGGTGATGCCGAACTCGCCAACGCTGTGGATCGCGGCCGGCACGCTATGGGTGCTGGACGCCTCGATCAACGTGTCGATGGAGCCGTTCCGCGCCTTCGTCGGCGACCAGCTGGCACCGCGGCAGCGCCCGGCCGGCTATGCGATGCAGAGCTTCTTCATCGGCATCGGCGCGATCGTGGCCAGCTTCCTGCCCTTCATCCTGGCCCACTTCGGCGTTGCCAACACGGCAGTGGCGGGGGAGGTGCCCGATACCGTGCGCTATGCGTTCTACTTCGGCGCGGTGGTGCTGCTGGTGGCGATCACCTGGACGGTGGTCAGCACACGCGAGTATTCGCCCGACGAGCTGGCCAGCTTCGATGACGCCGAACCACCGGCGCACCACGCCGGCACTGCGGTCACCGGCCCCGCGCCGTGGGCGAAGGTTGTGCTGTGGCTCGGTGTGGGCGTGCTGCTGGCGGCGCTGATCGCGTGGCGCCAGGGCGACAAGATGCTGTACGTACTGGCCGGCCTGTGCGCGGGCTACGGCGCACTGCTGGCGGCGGCGCGGGTACTGCCGGGCACGCACATGCTGGCAGCCATCGTCGGTGACCTGCGCGCGATGCCGATCACCATGCGTCGGCTGGCCTGGGTGCAGTTCTTCTCGTGGTTCGCACTGTTCGCGATGTGGATTTTCACCACGCGTGCGGTAGCTGGCATGCACTTCGGTTCCACCGACGTCGAATCGGCGGCCTACAACGAGGGCGCAAACTGGGTGGGCGTGCTGTTCGGTGCCTACAACGGCTTCGCGGCTCTGGCCGCGCTGCTGATCCCGCCAATGGTGCGGGCGATCGGCCTGCGCTGGAGCCACCTGGTCAACCTGTGGCTGGGCGGGGCAGGGCTGATCTCGATGATGTTCATCGACGATCCGCAGTGGCTGCTGCTGTCGATGGTCGGCGTGGGTTTTGCCTGGGCCTCGATCCTGTCATTGCCCTATGCGCTGCTGTCGGACAGCGTGCCAGCGGCGAAGATGGGCGTGTACATGGGTATCTTCAATTTCTTCATCGTGATCCCGCAGCTGGTCGCGGCCAGCGCGCTCGGTTTCGCCCTGCGCGCATGGCTGGGAGGCCAGCCGATGCATGTGCTGGTGCTGGGTGGCTGCAGTCTGTTGATTGCCGGCCTGTGCGTGTTGCGGGTTCCGTCCCGTCCGGAGGTGGTGTGATGCGTGGTGCCCTGTCTGTTGCTGTATCCCTTGTGCTGTTCGCTGGCCACGCCGCGGCTGCGCCACGCCCGTCCTATGTCGGTACCACCGAACCGTTCGCCAGCGACGCGGTGTATTTCGTGGTCACCGACCGCTTCGTCAACGGTGATTCGTCCAACGATCACCGCGACCAGGGCGGCAAGCACCGCACGTTCGATATCCCGGTGCCGTGCCCGGACAAGGTGGACGGCAACATCGGCTATCTCGGTGGTGATTTCCGCGGCGTGCTGGATAACGCCGACTACATCCGCAACCTCGGTTTCGGCGCGGTGTGGATCACGCCCATCGTCGACAACCCGGATGAGGCCTTCACCGGCAGCAAGCCGATCAGCTGCACCAGCACCCTGACCGACCGTGGCAAGACCGGCTACCACGGCTACTGGGGCATCAACTTCTACACACTGGACGAGCACCTGCCGAGCAAGGACCTGGACTTTGCCGGGTTGACCAAGGGGCTGCACAGCGCCGGCCTGAAGGTGGTGCTGGACATCGTCGGCAACCACGGGTCGCCGGCATGGACCATGCCCAAGCGGCAGCCGCAGTTCGGCCAGATCTTCGACAAGGACGGCGCGCTGATTGCCGACCACCAGAACCTGCCGCCGCAGAAGCTGGACCCGAAGCACAATCCGCTGCACGCGTTCTACAACAACATCGGCCCGGTCGACAGCAAGGACGGCTCGATCTTCGACGGCAACCTGGCCGAGCTGAGCGATTTCAACCAGGACAACCCGGCGGTGATGGACTATCTGGTGGGTGCCTACCTGCAGTGGACCGCGCAGGGCGTGGACGCACTGCGCATCGACACCATCGGCTGGCTGCCGCATCCGTGGTGGCACGAGTTCGTCAACCGCATCCGCGCGCAGCACCCAGGCATGTTCATGTTCGGCGAGGCGTTCGACTACAGCGCGGCCAGCATCGCCGAACACACCTGGCCGGCCAACGCCAATGTCAGCGTGCTCGACTTCCCGCTGCGCGGCGCGCTGGAACAGACCTTCGGCACTGCCGGCAAGGGGTTTGAAACCCTGTCCGAGCCGCTGCACCTGACCGGTGGCCCGTACGCCAACCCGTACGAGCTGATGAGCTTCTACGACAACCATGACATGCCGCGCCTGCAGGCCAGCGACAACGGCTTCATCGACGCGCACAACTGGCTGTTCACCGCACGTGGCATTCCGGTGGTCTATTACGGATCGGAAACCGGCTTCATGCGCGGCCGCGCCGAGCACGCCGGCAACCGCGCCTACTTCGGCCAGCCGCGGGTGGATGCCGCCCCGCAGAGCCCGATCTTCGCGCCGCTGCAACGCATCGCCAAACTGCGTGAGGCCACGCCGGCGCTGCAGCGCGGCCTGCAGGTGAACGAACGTCTGCAGGGCGATGAAGCGGTGTTCTTCCGCGTGCTGCAGCACGCCGACGTGGCGCAGACTGCGGTGGTGCTGTTGAACAAGGGCGATGCCGCGAAGACATTCAACGTGGACCGCTACCTGCAGGCCGGCATCTGGCGCGACGCGCTGGACGGTGGCGAGGTGAAAGTAACGGGGGCGCTGAAGGCGGAGGTGCCAGCGCACGGGGTGAAGGTGTTCGTACTGGATGCGGACGTGAAGCAGCCAGCGTTGCAGGCCGAGCTGGACAAGGCCGTGGCCGACCAGCAGGCGCGCGACCAGCGGCTTCGGAAAAGGTAGTGCCGGCCGCTGGCCGGCAACCCATGAAACCACGGCACCTGCAGGTGCCGGCCAGCGGCCGGCACTACCGGGATTGATCGCATCCGGCACAATAGGCACCCCCTGATGCCGCGCCCGCACTGCCATGACCGACCTTGCCCCGCAGACCCCGATCGAAACCCTGCTCAAGGCCGCGATGGACGGAACAGTGCCGATCCGGGCGTTCATGGAGGCCTTTGTCGCTTCCGAAGTGGTGCTGCTGACCGGCAGCCTGGTCACCCCCGATGGCAGCGGCTTCGATCCGCTCCTGTTTGACAAACAGGGCACCCTGCACGTGGCCGTGTTTACCGATCCGGCGCGGGTGGGCATCTACAGCCAGCAGGCCGAGCATCAGGTCCGCTGGCTGATGCTGGACGTGCTGCGTCGCGTGCCGGGCGGTTACGGCGTGGTGATCAATCCGGGCACCACGCTCGGCTTCGAGATCTCGCCCAGCGGCGTCGGCGAGATCCTGAAGGATTTCGCGCAGGGCTGACCGTTCTGTAGCGCTGGGCCGTCGCTCGTCTGCTTCCAATTGGCGGCCGTACGTGATCCTCTTGCACGACATAGGGATCGAGGCTTCGCCATGGAATTCAGGGTGCTACCCGCTGACGCGCCGGAAAGGCTGCAGCTGGCACAGTGGTACAACGCGCAATGGGGCCGGGACGCCGGCGTGTCGCTGGAGCAGGAACTGCAGCGGCTCAACCAGCCGCAGGATGCGGAAGGCTTTCCGCACCTGATCACAGCATTCGATGGCGGCCAGGTGGCAGGCGCGGTGCAGCTGAAGCGCCGGGAGATGCAGGCCTTGCCGCAGTACGAGCATTGGCTGGGCAGCGTGTTCGTGGCCGACAGTCATCGAGGCCGTGGGTTGGCAGGCAGATTGGTCGAACAGGCTGCAGCGCAGGCGGTGCGGATGGGCGTCTCGCATCTGTACCTGCAGACCGAAGCCTTGGATGGCGGCCTTTACGCGCGGTTGGGCTGGAGGCCCGTGCAGGAAGCCGACAACCACGGGTATCGCGTACTGGTGATGGTACGGGAGCTGGGCGCATGACCGCCGCTTCGGTACACCATTCCCGCCTGGCCCTGGCCTTCCTGATCGGCGCCATCGTCGCAGCACTCATCGCCATGCCGCTGTTGCGTGCAGTCGGTTTCGTGCAGTGGCCGGTGTTCGTCATCGCCTGGCTGATCAACCTTGGGGCGGCCTGGCATCTGGGGCAGTGGGCGCGGCAGCAGGGCCGTTCGGAGTTTGCCTTCATGTTGCTGGCTGCACTCGGCACCGTGGCGTCGATCGTGATCTACGTGCTGCTGGCGGTGCTGGGGCCGAAGGCCGGTTCGCAGAGCCCCGCAGCGTAGCCGAGGGCGTCAACGGGGAAGTACGGCATCCACGCATGGCGTGGATCTACTTCCGCCATCGCATCGTCCGGGATGATCCACGCCACGCGTGGATGCATGCCAGTAGATCCACTCCATGTGTGGATGCTTCCGCAAACGATGCCGGCCCACGGGCCGGCACCGTCGCTCACATCACATCGTCACCTTGCGCCGGTTGTCCTCGCTCACCCGGTCGATCAGCTTGTTGTACGGATCGAAGCCCGCCTCATCCGGCTTGGCATCCACCGTCACCGTGATCTTCGGCTCGGCCGTGGTGATGTGGTGGCGCTGCAGGTACAGCACCTTCTGGTCGCGCTCTTTGCCCGAGTGACCATTGGCGAACACACCGATCTCCACCCAGTCGTCCATGGTACCGGCGGTTTCCTTGCCCTTGCCATCGGCGTACTGCTTCCTGGCATGCAGGTCCAGGGTCACGTCGTAGCGACCGTCGGCACGCTTGCGCGCGCTGGCGGCCAACACCCGGTTGTCGTAGAAGCTCATCTTCTCGAACAGGTCGGTGACCAGCTGCTGGCGGTCGGCGGGCGTTTCGGCGCGGAGGTAGGCCAGCAGCTCCCGCGAGGTGGTGTACGGCGGCTGCTGGTAGCCCTTGTCCTGCAGGAAACGCTTCAGGGCGCGGTTGAGCGCCTCCTCGCCGATTTCCTCACGCAGGCGGTAGAATACCAGCGAGCCCTTCTGGTAGTGGATGTACTGCTGGTTCTCCACACGCTCCAGCGGCAGCTCCTCGATGGCTTCACCTCCGCGCCCGGACAGGTAGCCATCCAGCTCGCGCTTGAGGAACTGGCGCATGTGCTGGCGACCGTATTCCTGCTCCATCACCATCAGTGCCGAATACTGCGACAGCGACTCGGACAACACGGTTGCACCCTGCACGTTGGCGCCGATCACCTGGTGCGCCCACCACTGGTGCGCAACTTCGTGGGCGGTCACGTAGAACACATAGTCCACCTTGTCCGGGTCGCGCAGGTCGGCGATGAAGCCGATCGATTCAGAATAGGGAATGGTGTTGGCGAAGGACTGGGCGAAGCGCTGGTAGCCCGGGAACTCGATGATGCGTACCTGGCGATGCTGGTACGGAGTGAAGTTGGCTTCGTAGTAGGCCAGCGACTTCTGTGCCGCGTCGATCATGCGGTCCACGTTGTAGCCATGGGCGGGATCGAAATACACCTCGATCGGGATGTCCTTGTATCTCGCCCGGCGAACCTCCCAGCGTGCCGACAGGTAGGCATAGAAGTTCAGCATCGGCCGGTCCATCGCATAGCTGAAGCAGCGCCGTCCGTTCACCGTGGTCTCGTGCTGCAGGTAGCCCGGCGCCAGTGCCACCTGGTCCGGTGCCGTGCAGATGGTGCTGCGGAAGTCGAGCCAGTCGGCGTCGTTGGTGACGTAGTTGTTCGCGCGTGCGGCTTCGTCTTCCAGCTTGGGCATGCGCCGTGGCTCGCCGAGGTCACGCTTGCGCCGCTCATTGCGGTCGCTGATCTCAACGCCTTCGTTGTAGCCGAAGGACGGCAGTATGCGGCTGTTGAAGAAGCTGCCGTTGTCGACGATGTTGCTCGGCGCCTGATCTGCGGTGATGCCATGGGGCTGCTGCACCACACGGAAATGGATGCGGCGCTCTTCGCCCGGCTGCAACGGCGTGGCCAGGCGATAGATGCGGTAGCCAAGGTCGGCGTCGTGCATCGACAGCGTCTGTCCGCCGAGGTCGACGGCCACCAGCTGTTTGTCGTCGGACGCGGCCACGTGCACCTCCTGGATGGGCGCGGTGTGGGTGTTGCGGATCGTCCAGTTGGCGTCGATCACCATCGACTGGGTCTCGGGATGCAGGTCCACCCGGTTGTCCACGGCGATGATGCGCGGCTGCGGCAGGTTGCGGTATTTCGACAGTTCGCGTTCGTAACGTGCCTGCAGGTCCAGCTGCTGGTCCGGCGAAAGGAAATCGTTGCGGATGTTGGTGCTCCAGTACAGCCACCCGCCAACCGCGATGAACGCGACGGCGGCCAGCGCTGCCATCGCGCCGGTGGGGCCACGCAGGCGTCGCCCGGCCAGGGCAAGCCGTTGGCGCAGGCCCTGGCTGACGCCACGTACCCAGAACGCCGATGCCAGGTACATCAGTGCCAGCAGGAACAGCGCCCAGTAGCCCTGGAAGGCCAGTTGCCCGGTCAGGAAGTGGCCGTAGCCGTTCATGTCCGAATAGGGGGCAATCGGCCAGCTGCCGAAGTTGTAGATGTTCTGGGTGTAGTCGAGCATGCCCAGCACGCCTTGGCCGATCATCACCACGACCAGCAGCGCGTAGCCGAAGAACTTGTTGTTGGTCAGCACCTGCAGCACCAGCGCCAGACCGCCCATCAGCACGTACACCACCGAATCCAGCGCAAGACTGCGCAGGTACAGCAGCGGCTCGAGATGGGTGTAGCCCTTGGCCAGCTGCACGGCCATGGCTGCCAGCGCGCCGGCCGCCTGGAAGCAGGCGATCACCGCCAGCAGTGCGACGAACTTGGCCAGCAAGGGCACCCAGTTGGGTACCGGCATCGCATCGTTCACCTCGTTGATGCGTGCGCCTCGCTCCTTCCACACCAGCTCACCGGCGAAGAACAGCACGATGATGATCAGCAGCCAGCTGAAGGCGCCCTGCAGGGCCATGATCATCTGCGAGGTGACCGGCCAGATGGAGGTGCCGTACAGCGTCTGCCGGAACAGCGCGGACGGCAGGAAATTGGCCAGGCCCAACACCAGCAGCACGATGAAGGGCACGCTGCGCAGTACCCCGCATGTATCGAAGCGCACCTGGCGCAGGAACTGCCGCCACGCGGTGCCTGTACTGAACACCGGCGTCACCCGCGGCAGCGTGGTCGTTGCCGGCCGCAGCGGCGCGGGATCTGCTGATGCCACTGCCTTGCCGCGGCCCCAGCGCCGGCGGCCGCTGCCGCTGCGTTCGGTGCGGAACAGGGCGAAGGTGGCTGCGAACAGCGCGGCGGCCACGGTCAGCCACAGCACCCGGTTGGTCAGCAGGTAACCGGCCAGTTCCGGAATGCCGCTGTTGCGCTCTTCGGTGGACCAGTAGCGGATGGTGCGCGACAGCGCACGCATGCCCAATGGCTCGGTCAGCACCGCGATCCAGGTGTTGTCGATGTCGCGCAGCAGGGCGGCGCTCACCCCGTACAGCACGAAGTAACCGACCACGCCGATGTACACCCACAGGATCGAACGGGTGGTTACCGCCAGCAGCGACAGCAGTGCCGTGGTGAACAGCAGGTTGGGAATGACCACCACCGCGAAGGTCCAGGCATAGCCGGCCCAGTTGGTGGGCCCCAGGCGCTCGGTATCGACCCAGGGCATGAACTGCGCCACCAGTATGCCAACGGCGATCAGCACGTATACCAGCAGGCCCGACACCAGCGCTGCACCGATGCGCCCGGCCAGATAGTGACGGCGTTTGATCGGGCTGGCGAAGATCAGTTCGGCCGTGCCCAGTTCGAAGTCACGCAGCAGCGCGTTGCTGACAAACAGGGTGGACACCAGCATGCCGAGCAGGGTGAAGATGCCCAGCATCGAGGCGACGACGGTGGGGGCATTGCTGTGCACGTTGCCGCTGCCGCCCCCGATCTGCACCGCATCGCTGGACGCGGCGCCGAAGGCGAGCAGAGCGAACAGACCGGCAAACAGCCACAGCAGCGGGGAACGCAGCTGCTCGCGCAGCTCGAACCGGAAGAAGTCGAGGGTCATGGTGTACTCCGATCAAGCTGCACGGGCACGCGCCTGCAGGCGCAGGCGCTGGAAATACACGTCTTCGAGATCGGGTGCGACCGGCGCGAAGCCATCGCCCGGGTCGCTGGCGCTGTGCACGTGGATCACCGGACGGCCACCGACCAGGCGCGAGGACAGCACCGTGTAGCGCGCCTCATGGTCAGCCAGTTCCGACGGGTCCACCTGCTTGCGCCAGACCTGCTGCTGCAGCGCGTCGATTGCATCGGTGGGGCGGCCGGTCAGCAGCACCTGCCCCTTGTTCATGATCGCCATGGTCGGGCACAGGTCGGTCACGTCCTCGACGATGTGGGTGGACAGGATCACCGCCACGTTCTCGCCGATGGCTGCCAACAGGTTGAGGAAGCGGTTGCGTTCTTCCGGGTCGAGCCCGGCGGTGGGTTCGTCGACGATCACCAGGCGCGGGTCGCCCAGCAGCGCCTGGGCGATGCCGAAGCGCTGGCGCATGCCGCCGGAGTAGGTGCCCAGCTTGCGCTTGCGTGCATCCCACAGGTTCACCTGTTGCAGCAGGCCATCGACCACCTCGCGGCGCTGGCCACGCTGGGTCAGGCCCTTCAGCACGGCAAAGTGTTCCAGCAGGTCCAGCGCGCTGACCTTCGGGTACACGCCGAAATCCTGCGGCAAGTAGCCCAGGCGACGGCGCACGGCGTCCTTGTCGCGCAGCACGTCGATGGGTGTTTCCCCTGGAATGCTCAGGGTGGCACTGCCGCTGTCGGCCTCCTGCAGCGTGGCCAGCGTGCGCATCAGCGAGGATTTCCCCGCACCGTTGGGCCCGAGCAGGCCGAACATGCCGCGGGGAATATCCAGGGTGACCCCGTTCAACGCGTGCACGCCGTTGGCGTACGTCTTGGACAGCGAATCGATCTTCAGCATGCGACGTACACCTTTCCGTGTGTTGATCTGCTGTTTATCGCGCTGAACAGGGGGGCGTCATGCCCCTTTGGTCATGGTGCCGTCAGGCGGGGGCGTCAGCGCAGCGCAGGGGGCTGGATATACTCGTTCAGCCCTGACGCGGAAAAGGACATCCGGTGCGCATCGCATTCTGGTTCAACTGGTTGCTGCTGATCTCGCTCAGTATCGGGTTGGCACTGTCGCTGGCCGATTTCCGTACTGCCACGCACTACGTATCGGCACCGCTGCTGCTGCAGCCGGGCACGCAACTGACGCTGGAAACCGAGCGGCTGTTGCCGGGCAGGCCGCAGTTGTCGTTGACGTTCCGGAGGCCCCCGCCCGACTACGACCAGCCGGACCCGGTGCTTGGCAACTGGCAGAACAGTCAGTACGACGGTTTCCTGCGCTTCCGCACGCCCGGCGAGCCGATCAGGCTGAAGGTCGAGCATGACGGTCGGCACGCGCTCTATCGGGCGATGCCGGTCAGTTCGCATGGCGCGGGCGAGGTGACGCGCGAATTCACGCCGGACGAACCCGGCGCGTCGCCCACTGATTTCCGATGGCCACCACCGGCCCCGCCACTTACGCTGGGTGCTGGCACCCTGCGCCTGAAGATCACCGTGGTGGAGGCTGGGCCTGGCCTGCGCGGAGAAACCGCGACACTGGGCTTGGTGCCGGGCCTGCAGATGAAAATGGCCGACGCCGACTATGGTTGGCTGCCGCTGCTGTTCTTCGTCAAGCAGGGGCTGCAGCTGCTGCTGGCGCTGTACGCGGTGCTGATGCTGGCGTGGAGCTGGCACCGGGGGCGCGCTTGGTGGCGGGCCAGGGCAGAGTCGTGAAATCTTCCTGAATGCGTTGGCATCGGTGCGCTGGATCACACAAAGCGTCTACAGGGGCGCCGATAGGCTTTGCCCCTCAAACGTCGACGTCGATGCAGGCACGCATGCGGATCACAACCGGAATCGAAGGACTGGACAGCATCATTGGCGGCGGGCTGCCGCAGGCGAGGCTGTACCTGCTTGAAGGGCCGCCAGGCTCTGGCAAGACCACGCTGTCCCTGCAGTTCCTGCTGGAGGGACTGCAACGCGGCGAACGCTGCCTGTACATCACGCTCTCGGAAACGGCCGAGGAGCTGCGCGAAGTCGCGTTGGCCCACGGCTGGTCGCTGGACGGCCTGCACCTGTTCGAGCTGGGTTCGGCCGAAGGGGCGATGGGCAATGGCCGCCTGCAGTCGGTGCTGCATTCGTGGGAGATGGAGCTGGACGAGACGGTCAACCTGATCATGTCCAAGGTGGACAGCATCGGGCCGACCCGGGTGGTGTTCGATTCGTTGTCGGAACTGCGCCTGCTGGCACAGGATTCGCTGCGCTATCGTCGACAGATCCTCGCACTCAAGCAGTTCTTCGCGCCCAAGAGCGCGACGGTGTTCCTGGTGGACGACCTGACGTCCACCGGCGATGAGCGCGATGGCCAGCTGCACAGCCTGTGCCACGGCGTGCTGTCGCTGGAACGCCTGACCCTGGACTTCGGCCCTGCGCGGCGGCGCATGCAGGTGCAGAAGCTGCGGGGCGTCGATTTCGTTGCCGGCTACCATGACATGGTGATCCGTCGTGGCGGCGTGCAGATCTTCCCCCGCCTGATCGCCTCTGAGCATCACGGACGGTTTGTCGGAACGCCCATCAGCAGCGGCGTGGCCGAGATCGACCGGCTGCTGGGCGGTGGTCCGCTGCGCGGTACCTCCACCCTGTTGACCGGCCCGGCCGGCAGCGGCAAGACCAACGTGGCACTGCAATACGTGTGGGCCGCCTGCGAGCGCGGTGAGCACAGCTGCATCTTTGAATTCGACGAGCGGGTCGGCACGCTGCTGGCACGCGCCTCCGCGCTGGACATCGACCTGGACAAGCACCTGCGTTCGGGCCTGCTGGAAATCCTGCAGATCGATCCCGCGGAAATATCGCCCGGCGAGTTCTCCTGGAACCTGCGCAAGGCCGTGGAAGAACGCAACTGCAGCGTGCTGGTGATCGACAGCCTCAACGGCTATGTCACCGCCATGCCGCAGGAAAAGCAGCTGATGCTGCAGCTGCACGAGATGCTGTCCTACCTCAACCAGAAGGGCGTGGCGACCTTCATGATCAACCCGCAGCACGGGCTGGTCGGCACGATGTCCACCGGCAGTCTCAATGTCTCCTACATCGCCGATGCGGTGGTGCTGTTCCGTTTCTTCGAGGCCAAGGGCCGCATCCGCAAGGCGATCTCGGTGATCAAGAACCGCGGCGGTGCGCACGAAGACACCATCCGCGAACTGAAGATCGACGGCCGTGGCATCACGGTCAGCGCCGCATTGGCCGACTTCCAGGGCATCCTCACCGGCACGCCGGAGTTCGTCGGCGACAGCGCAGCACTGCTGGGCCAGTCCGATGTCCGATAGCGATGAAGGCGGCACCGTTGTCCGCATCGTGGCCCCCTTCGGCCGGGATGCCGACAGCATCGCCGCGGTTCTGGCCAATGCGGGTCTGAAACCGCACATCGCACCCGGTCTGGAGGTATTGGCCAGCCAGCTCGATGACTGCACCGGGTTAGTGGTGGTGACCCAGGAAGCAGTGGCGCGCGACATCGAAGCGCTGCTGCAGGCGCTGCAGCAGCAGCCGGCCTGGTCGGACATTCCGTTCATCCTGCTGCGCTCGGCGCGTTCCTACCGGCGTTCCACCCGCGAACCGCTGCTGCCCGGCTCGATCAACGTGGTGGAGATGGACCGGCCGCTGGGCAGCATGTCGCTGCTCAGCGCAGTGCAGGGTGCGCTGCGTGCACGCGCGAAGCAGTTCGTGGTGCGCGACCAGCTCACCGCATTGGCCGATGGTCGCGCGGCATTGGCGCGCAGTGAAGCCGAACTGCGCCTGATCGCCGACGCGATGCCGGTGCTGATCGCGTTCGTGGACCGCGCGCTGTGTTTCCGCTTTGCCAACAAGGCTTACGAAAGCTGGTTCGAACTGGCCACCGGCGACGTGATCGGCAGGCATGTGCGCGAGGTCATCGGCGAGCCGGTGTGGCAGCAGCGTCGGCCGGCGATGGAAGCGGCGTTGGTCGGCCGTGAGGCGGTGTTCGAGATCGTCTGGCCCCATCGTGTGTACGGGCGCCGGGACTGCGAAGTGCGTTACTCGCCACGCCGGGATGCCGATGGTCGCATCGACGGCTTCCATGTGTTCGTCACCGATATCACCGCCGCCAAGCTGGCCCTTGCCAGCAGCCAACAGCACGCGCACGCGCTGGAGGCGATGGTGGCCGAGCGTACCCGCGAGCTGGAAGCGCAGATGGCGGCGCGCGAGGCCAGCGACGCCGCACTGCGGCAGTCGCAGAAGATGGAAGCGATCGGCCAGCTGACCGGCGGCATCGCCCACGATTTCAACAACATGCTGACCGGCATCCTGTCCGCGCTGGACATCGTGCGGCTGCGCCTGGACATGGGGCGGGTCGACGACCTCGAACGTTTCCTGGACACCGCCACCGCCTCGGCCCAGCGTGCGGCGGCACTGACCCAGCGCCTGCTGGCGTTCTCCCGGCGGCAGTCGCTGGATGCGCGGCCGGTGGAGCTCAACACACTGCTGGTTTCGGTGCAGCACCTGCTGCACAGCACGCTGGGCGAGGCCGTGCGTATCCGCGCCGAGCCCTCGCCGCTGCCGTTGCACGCCACGCTGGATGCCAACCAGTTCGAGAGCGCGCTGTTGAACCTGGCCATCAACGCGCGCGATGCGATGCCGCACGGGGGTGATCTGACCCTGCGCGCATCGGCGGTCAGCGTTCGCGAAGGTCAATACACGGCCGTGCCCGCAGGCGACTACGCGATGGTGGCGGTGGCCGATACCGGTGCCGGCATGGCGCCGGAAGTGATCGAGCGTGCGTTCGAGCCCTTCTTCACCACCAAGCCCATCGGCAAGGGCACGGGCCTGGGCATGTCGATGGTGTACGGCTTCATGCAGCAGTCCGGTGGCCACATCGCCATCCAGTCCAATGTCGGCGAGGGGACGACCGTGCTGCTGTTCATTCCGATGTCGGAGGCCGTTGGAGAGGAGGCGCCTGCACCTGCGCAGCCGATCCGGCGCGGCGCCGGCCAGTCCATCCTGGTGGTGGAGGACGACGAGCAGGTACGAATGCTGGTGACGGTGGTGCTGGAGGATCTGGGCTACCACGCCCAGGTGGTGGGCGATGCCGACGCGGCGATCCCCATCCTCACTTCGGCGCAGAGCATCGATCTGTTGGTCACCGATGTGGGGCTGCCGGGACTCAACGGCCGCCAGCTGGCGGAAATCGCGCGGCAATCGCGGCCGGCGCTGCCGATCCTGTTCATGACCGGCTATGCGGAAAAGGCACAGGAACGCGCGGCCTTCCTCGATGAAGGCATGGCGATGATCGCCAAACCCTTCCTGCTTGATGAGTTCAGCATGGCGGTACGTACGGCGATGCCGGGCGGCGCGTAGTGGCGTAGGTCCTGTAGAGCCGAGCCCATGCTCGGCTGTCGTCGGACTAGCGTCTCACGCATGTTGCCGAGCGTGGCTTGGCGCCACCGAAGGGCTACGCGCGCAGCGACGACTCGCGCACCACCAGCTTCACCGGAATGCTCTGGCCTTCCACCGGCTGCCGGCCGATCAGCGCCAGTAGCTTCTCCACCAGCAGCTGGCCGGCCTGCTTGGTGTCCTGCTGCACGGTGGTCAGCGGCGGCGACACCGAGGCTGCCAGCGGGATGTCGTCGAAGCCGGTCACCGCCACCTCCTGCGGCACCCGCAGGCCCTGCTCGCGCAGTGCGCGCACCGCGCCGATGGCAATCAGGTCGCTGGCCGCGCAGATCGCATCGATGGAACGGTCCTGCGCCAGCAGTGCCAGGCAGGCCTCGTGTCCGGATGCCTCGGTGGTGATCGCATCGTGCTGCAGCGCCGGGTCGGCGGCCAGGCCGTGCGCACGCAGGGCTTCGACGTGGCCGCGATAGCGCTCCTGGAATTCCGGATAGTGGCTGGAAGCATGGCCGAGGAACGCGATGCGGCGGCAGCCCTGTTGCAGCAGGTGGACGGTGATGTCATGCCCGCCCTGGAAGTTGTCGCTGCCGATCGACACCCCCGGCTGGCCGGGCAGGGCCGCGCCCCAGCGCACGAAGTGCGTGCCTTGTTCCACCAGCCGCTGCAGGCGGTCGCGCGACTCGTGGTAGTCGCCATAGCCGAGCAGGATGATGCCATCGGCCTTGTTGCTGTCTTCGTAATCGGCCTGCCAGTCGGTGGACAGCTGCTGGAAGGACACCAGCAGGTCCTGCCCGTGCAGCGCGCAGGCACGGGTGATCGAGCCCAGCATCGAGTGGAAGAACGGGTTGATCAGCGAGTCGTCATTGGTCGGGTCCTCGAAGAACAGCAGGGCCAGCGTGCCGGCATTGCGCAGGCGCAGGCTGGAGGCGTTCTTGTCGACCTTGTAGTTCAGCTCGCGGGCGATGCGCAGGATGCGCTCGCGGGTCTCGGCGTTGACCATCGGGCTGCCGCGCAGGGCCCGCGACACCGTGGGCTGGGAGACCCCGGCCAGGTGGGCGATGTCCAGGGAGGTGGCTTTGCCTTTGATGGTCATGGGGGCCGGAAGGGGGATGATCGGGGAATGATGCCATGCGGCGCCGTTGGGCTGGCGCCGGTGCCAGGGCAGGGTGCGCGCAGGACCCTGCGACAGGGCTTCGGGCCCGATTCCGGCCCCGTCCGGGCGCTTTCCTGACCCAGGTGTCGGCCAAGGGGATGGTAAGATGCCCCGTTCTTGCATCCCCCAAATTTCCCGGGGGCGACCCCAGCGCTCTGCACCCCCGGCCGGGGACGTGCTATCACTGGCGGCCTGCCCCTGGACAACGGACGAAGGTACCTATGGCGCGCGGCATCAACAAAGTCATCCTGGTCGGCAACCTCGGCAACGACCCGGACGTGAAGTACACCCAGGGCGGCATGGCGATCACCCGCATCAGCCTGGCCACCACCAGTGTCCGCAAGGACAAGGATGGCAACCAGCAGGAGCGTACCGAGTGGCACCGCGTGGTGTTCTTCGGCAAGCTCGGTGAGATCGCCGGCGAGTACCTGCGCAAGGGCAGCTCGGTGTACGTCGAAGGCAGCCTGCGTTACGACAAGTACACCGGCCAGGACGGCGTGGAGAAGTACTCCACCGACATCATCGCCGACGAAATGCAGATGCTGGGCGGCCGCGGTGAAGGCGGCGGCGGTGGCAATTTCAGCGGCGGCGAGCGTCCGCAGCGCCAGCAGGCCCCGCGCCAGGAGTACGGCGGCGGTGGCGGTGGCAACGCGCGTGGCGGCCAGGGCGGTGGTTACAACCAGGGCGGCAACCAGGGCGGCGGCTACGGCCAGCAGCGTCCGCAGCAGCAGCCGCAACAGTCGGCGCCGCCGATGGACGACTTCGCTGACGACGATATCCCGTTCTAGTTCCTACTTAACGGTTTTAGTGTTGATAGAGGCCCTCATCTTTATGGATGGGGGCCTTTTTCGTTAACAACATTAGTTTCTGGCAGAATTCCGGCGTGATCTAACCTTCGACCTAAGGCAAGGTGTTGATAGATGACTGGCTATACACCTGAGCGAATCAGATTTGAGAACGGAGAGCGGCACTCGGTGCTCCGGGCGCCCAGTGGCCTTCCTGTGCATGAAGTGACGCTCTACCTGGGCAAGTTCAGGACGAAGGGACTCGCGGCGAACACAATCCACTTTGCTTGCGGAAGCATTGGTGTCCTCTACAACAGTCTAAGGGCTGAGAGGATCGATCTGATTCAACGCCTTCGCGAAGGGGAGTTCCTCACAGCGCCGGAGCTAGGCCGCATAGCTACGGCAGCGCAGTACTGGGTAAAGGATGGCGAGGAGGAGGCGGAAAGTATGCCATCCACAGCTATCAATGTCCGGCGAATCAGCGCTAAACGCGGCAGAGGCGATGCAGATGTTTTGAAGCGCGTGGTCGATGTTCAGACGCGTGCCTCGCGATTACGCTACATCGCGGACTTTCTGGGATACATTTCTAGCTACGTAGGGACGACATTGCAGCGAGCGCAGCGCGAAGATCTAAGGGTGGAGACCCTTCATGCGCTCGGAGGATTTCGAGAGCACATTCCTCGGATCTCCAAGCGGGCCAAGTTAGGTGCTCGTGTGGGCTTGAGTGTGGAGGAGCAGAACCGAGTTCTCGCGGTTGTCCACCCGGAGTCCCCCAACAATCCATGGGTGCGTGGATTCACCCGCCGGCGAAACTGGCTCATCGTTGTCCTGCTCTTGGCAATCGGCATTCGCCAAAGTGAGCTGCTCGGCTTGCAGCTTCGAGATATACATGCGGACCAGCCAAAGATCGACATCATAAGGCGCGCTGACGCGCCAGAAGACGCAAGAGTTAGTCAGCCAAATACGAAAACAAATGATCGGACGCTTGAGGTCTCAGCGTCGATCATGCGGCTACTACTTGCGTATGTGAAAGAACGCCGCGCCATCAATCTGGCGCGATGGCACCCTCAGCTGATCGTATCGGATGAAGGCGATGCGTTATCGCAGAAGAGTATCGACAAAATTTTTCGGCAGATCAGGGCTGCCTGCCCGGACGTCTCGGTGAAAATAACGAGTCATGTGCTGCGACACACCTGGAATGAGAGGTTCTCTGAGCAGGCAGATGCTATTGGACTGTCGGAGGTTGAGGAGCAGCGGGCCCGGATATGTCAACAAGGATGGAGCGACAATTCTAAGACAGCGGCAACGTACACGCGGCGACACACAGAAAGGAAGGCGCAGCAGTTGTCATTGAGGATTCAGGAGGATCTGGATGGAAGGATCAATGGCAAGAGCTGAGCAAGATGGAGGAATTCCTGTCGCCAGGTTGCCCTTGAAGGCACTTACTCGGAGCGGCTTGGTGTTCAATCCTCAAGAAGATGTCTGGCAGTGGGTCGATGGAGTGTTCTCCGTCCGCATGGACTTCAGGCGCCTTTCGATGTGTGATAGTCAATTGGTGGAATCTTTAAAGTACACCCTGCACATATTCGTAGAAGGCAATGCCCCTACATACGCCGTGAACCTCTTCAACGGATTCCTCCACTTTCTTCGCGTTACCGAGCTTGAGTCGGTAATTGAAACAATTGGCGTCGTAGATTTGTCCTCCTATAGAGCTCGGCTGGCTGAACAGGAGGGGTGGCGCTTAGGTTGGCTCAATGTGCTGATCCAAAAGTGGGTCAAGCTGGGGCTGCCGGGTGTTCAAAGCGACTGCGCCGAGTATTTGCGGGAGAGGCGTAAGCAGGGTAATGCTAAGGGCCAGGCGGTGAGACAAAGTTGCCCTGTAGAAGGTCCCTACTCAGACGAGGAGTACATTGCTCTCTACAGATCGGTAGATACCGCCTACGGGCAAGGAGAGATAGCTCTCTGGGTGCTCGTTCTAACACGGCTCCTGTTCGCTACGGGTGGCCGGATCTCCCAGATCGCGTCCCTTAAGGTAAAGGACTTTTCGTGCGTCAATGGCTCCTATCTGCTGAAGCTTCCCCAAGTAAAGAATGGCCTCGATCACTCTCGTCAGTCATTCACGGTGTTTCCGATTAGCCCATCGACTGCGCGCTTGGTGGTTGATCTCATCGAAAGTCGTATTGATGGCGATGGTGATTCGGCGCTTTTTCTGCAGGAAGAAGTGATGCGGCATGCACTCCCGCGGAATAGAAGGGTTGAAGGTGATCCATTCTTTGGCCACTGCACGCGCGAATCCTTGAGCAGAATATTCAGCAAAATTCTTAGCTCTATCGCTCCGCTTACTTCCAGACTGGGCTTCGAGACGCTGCCAATCAATCCGAGGAGGTTTCGCTATACCTACGGCACACGTTTGGCCGAAGAGGGGGCAAGTAAGGCGGAGATTGCTGATAGGTTGGGTCATGCCGATCTTCAGAATGTGGATGTCTACTTCGAAGCCTCTCCGAGTATCGTGGACAACATTGATCACGCAATGGGGGAGCAGTTGGCGCCGCTGGCACGAGCCTTTCGTGGTCGGATGATTGATGCTGAAGAGCAAGCTACGCAGTCGGGTGAGGCAGGTAGTCGAATCATTGATTTCCGCGTATCCAGAAAGCCCTTGGCAAGTTGCTCTTCCGGTGGGAGGGGATGTGCCTTGAGTAAACCGGTAGCGTGTTACACATGCTTCCGCTTTGAGCCTTGGCTTGACGGCCCGCACGAATTGGTTCTCGACCGCCTCGAGCGAGAGCGGGCTGAATGGTCAGCAGATCCACGAATCGCCGCGATCAACGATGTTGCGATCATCGCCATCCGGGAGGTCATCGCAGACTGCGCGTACGTGCGGAAGCAAAGGGGAGGGGCGCGAGGCGCATGACAAAGAACGTACTCCACTTCACGCCAAGGGATGAGCTCGAGCCGCTTGAGAACATTCAACAGTTCATCGCCATTTGCCGCCAAAGCGAGGTTCTGGGAGCAAGCGCCCAATTCGAAAGCGATGTTTGGATTCTGGGCAATCTGAAGGGCCACAATACAGTAAACAGGGCAATCTTCAGAACGTATGAGTCTGTACGGGATGGGCGGCGTGGGCTACCCATGCCGCAGCCGTTTCTGGATTTTGCGAAGGCGACCCTGGTATATCTTCACGATTGTCGACCGGTGGTCTCACAGGGCATCCGGTTGTCCGCGCTACGCGTTATGGAAGCCGCTTTGCGCCAAGGCAATAAGGGATCTAGGCCAAGCGCTGTTGATGTTGGCGTCCTCGATGGCGCGGTCGAAATTGCTGTGCAATCGGTCACGCCATCGGTGGCGTATAGGATCGGCGGACAGTTGGAACTGATTGCGAAGTTCATGAGAGAAAAGAACTTCATCAGTCTGACGCAGGACTGGAAGTGCGCTCTGGGGAAGCCGAACGAGCTCGGCTCCCGAATATCTAAACAGGCCATGCAGGCGCGGCAGGACAAGCTGCCATCCGCAGCTGCGTTGCGCGGGCTCGGCGGTATATTTCAACAGGCGATCGAGCCTCGGGACGTCCTTGTTTCGAGTTATTTGGCCCTTCTAAGCTGCGCGCCCGAGCGAATCAACGAGGCGTTGAGGCTGGAACGCGATTGCATAGTTGAGGGATCGGGGCGCTTTCAGGGGAAGCGTGGCTTGCGATGGCCGGGATCAAAGGGGGCGAAGGACGGCACCAAATGGTTGCCCACGCAGATGGCATCTACCGCGAGAGAAGCTCTGAGGAAGCTTCTGACTGCAACGGATCAGGCGAGCCAGCTTGCTGCGTGGTATACCACTAATCCGGGTGTTCTGTTTCTAGATGATGCTGTGGCTCATCTTAGAGGGGTGGCAGTGCTGAGTCCTGCTCAGATTGCATTGATACTTTGGGGTGATGAGAGCGCTGGCGCTTCTGCATTTGCTTGGGCGAGGAATACAAAGAAACTCGAGCCAGTGCCAATGGGAGGAAGGCGGTTAGGTTTCCTGTTTGCAGATGTCGAGGCTGCGGTAGTTGCTATGCTTCCTCGCACATTCCCCTTTGTCCCTGGTGCGAAAAAACTTCTATGTCGCGACTCAATTGGTGTTGTGCTTTTCAATGAACTTAATGCCGATAAGATTACCTACGTCTGTATGTTCTCTTGCGTGAGTTATACGATGATCGCCAATTCGATTAAAGCGCATGACGGTCGGCCGTCCATCTTCACGCGGTTCGGATACACCGAGGATGACGGTAGCTCTATCCGCATGAACACGCATTCGCTTCGACACTACTTGAATATGCTTGCTCAGATGGGAGGTATGAGTGACGTCGAGATTGCGATCTTCTCCGGCCGCAAGGACGTAGCGCAGAATCGGGCATACGACCACATGAGCTCTGACGAAGTCCAATCTCCAGTGAGTCAAGCCATTGCATCCGGGTTCATGGCTAATCTGGTGGAGAAGCCGCCCAGGCACATCATCTTGCGAAGCCATTTCTCCGAGGTAGGTGCCTCAGCCGCCCACACCACTGCGTATGGATGGTGTATGCATGATTTCGCAAGTGAGCCATGTCTGATGTACCGCGATTGCATGAACTGCGAGGAGCAGGAGTGTGTGAAGGGGGAGAAGCAGAAGGAGCAGAACCTGCGTGCGTTGAAAAGAGAGACTGAGTGTCTTTTGGCTGCTGCCAGGCTTGCACTTGAAGATGAGGAGTACGGCGCAGATACATGGGTGAAGCATCAGGAACTGACGGTGGAGAGAATTGTTTCGCTGCTTGCCATTCTGGAGGACAATTCAGTCTCGGACGGCGCACGCATTCGACTGAACATCGTGAATGCAGCGATGATAGTGGACCGCGGAAAAATTCAATGTGGCTTGTTCAAGTCCAAGGGATCGAAGCCAGCCAAATGAAGAAGAGACGTGCTCCTGATCTCACCGAGGATGTCGTGAGCAGTATCCTTGATTCCATTGACGGATGGAAAGGAAAGCTTACATGGGACCTGCTTATCGCTGCAGTGGAGAAGACGACGGGCATTGAATATTCTAGGTTTACGCTAAGTGCGTATCCAGAGATTGCCAACGCCTTTAGGCTGCGGAAGGAGACTTTGAGAGGTACTTGGACGGGCGAGCAGTCCGTTCCTAGGGACGAGAAGGTGCGCGCTGCCTTGGAGCAGGTTGAGCGGCTGCAGAGATCTGTTCAGCGGCTCAGAAGTGAGAACATGCTGCTCAAGGAGCAGTTTGTAACTTGGGCTCTCAACGCTGAGCGAAAGGGGGTGACCATGCTGATGCTGAGCGCCCCGCTGCCGAAACCAAGTCGAGATCAGTCCAAGGCCTCGAAGGAGTAAGCGTGCGGTGCCTGCGCTCCGCTGCTGCCAAAGATCCTGAACCGCTGGTTGTGAGCTGGAAGGGCGCGCACGAAGGCGAGCATGCCGTAAATTCTGTTCCAGTCCCTCAACCAACTGGACACCTGTTGCCAAACAATCTTGACAGTGACGTCAATGAATTGGATGCGGTAACCATGCTGGACAGCGCTGCCAGGCTGGAAGCCACTAGCAAGCCTTGACATTTTGATGGATTCTGCATAAGGGTCGTAATGCCCCCGCAGATCCCGAGGGCTCATCCGCAATGGCGGCCCCCAAATTCCACTGCGCCAGCTGGTTACGCCGGCATGCACGGTGGCATCGTGGAACTGCTCGATATCGTGCGTTACACGGCAGTGCGAGCATATCGATCGGTGTGCCGAGTAAGGGGTGCGGAGTGGAGGCCGACGTCCCCCCCCCCCCGCCAGCTCCCCATACCGGCCGTTGCAAGTCGGCTCGATGGATCAGTTCGCCGCTTCTGGCGGCCATTCCTCCGGAACCAGCGCGGGCGGCTTGGTCCACGGTTCCTCGACCAGCGCGTCCTGGAACCACTGATCGCGCAAGTTCGCATGCTCAGTGACGATCAACTGGAAACCTGGGACATCCTCCAGGGTGAACTTCAGCAGCAACTCGAACAGCCGGCGCACCGCATCGAGATCGGCGTCCTTTTCCGTCTTCTGCACAGAGCCGTCGGCGTCCCTGTAAACCTGCTCGGAGGGGAAGTAGACCTGGGTTGGTTGGTCGATCAGCAGGAAGCTTGGAATGGGACGGTTGTTCTGTGCCGCAAATAGATGCAGGGCGAGCAGTGCCGACAGATGGTAAGCCAGATGGTTCTCACCGCCTCCGGTCCGGCCCATCGGCACAGGACGCTCGGGTCGATCGAAGATGATCGTCAACTGTGGCAGGTTGAGCCGTGCAGGATAAGGGCCAAATTCGGCGTTGAACTTCTGGACGTACCGCGATACCTGTGCAGAGATGTTGCTGAGAATCGAGGTCAGGCGTTCGTTGCTGTCGTCGGCGCCGATTTGTTCATCGAGCTGTTTGACTTTACTGTTGAGACGGCGATTTTCAGCTTCCAGCTTGGCAAGATCCTCATTCGGGAGGATCGCTTCCAGGAACAGGCTGATACGGCCGACGACGCGGGCGGCGGCGTTGGTGCGGGTGCCCATCTGGGCGATGACTTCGTTGGCCGAGATCGCCGCGGATAGCTCGGCTTCCTTCAGCTTGATATCGCCCGCGATTCCGTCCGCCTTGCCGGTCAGTTCGGCCAGGTAGGCTTCGAGCTTGGGGCGCTGGCCGGTGGCGATGCGCAACTCTTTGTCGAGCGATTCCAGTTCCTTGAGCAGGACGACGGCGACCGGAGACTCCAGCGCCAAGTTTTGCTCGCTGAACGGCCATTGCCATTCACCGCTGTCGGGGTTTTTCGGCAGCGCCTTGATCGAGGCCAGCCGGTCTATCTGTTCGGCGGCCTCGTTCTCGTAGCCACCCGACCGCTTGGCGAACTGTCGTGCTGCGTCGATCCGGGTCTGGGTGTCACGACGATCCTGACGCAACCGGGCAAGTTCATCTTCCAGAAGCGAAACCCGGCTGCCATCGTCGTCTGGCAACGTTTCGGGCTTCCACGACAGCGCCAACCTCAATGCATCAATGATCCCGTCGGTATTCGGGTTCTCGTCGGTACTGCCGATGACTCCGACCGTCTTTGCTTCCGAGTAGAGGCCGATAGCTTGTTCATGCGATGTGTCGACGGCGTCTCGCGCCTGCTCTAGCTTCTTGTTGCTGATTCTGAGATCGCGCTGCGCTATACGCAGTTTGGATTTCAGCTCGTAGCGATCGTGCGAGGAGACGCCGAGCAGGATTGGCAGCGTGTCACGGATCGCCTGCGGTTGGAACTGCTCGTTCTGCCGATAGAAAAGTTGATCTTTGTTGGCAACCAAGCCCTGCTTCTGGAACAGGTAGTAGAAGGTGTGCTTGACGTTCGCATCGTAGCTGTCGCGGCTGTGCTCAACCGCGACTTCCGTGCGGTTCTCCGGAATGCCGAGCAGGCGCGACAGCAGTTCGACAATGCTGTCGTCGTCGGTGTTGATCGCCAGATCTTTGAACAAGGGAGCCTGCAATTGAGCCCCCCTTCGCAGCATGGCCGTGCTGCAGCTGGCGCCTCCGCCGGGCGGGGTCGGCTTGGCGACCAGCACCTGCTCATTCTCGAACTGATAGATCACGGCGAACCAGGCCACCTTGTCGCGGATTATGCCTTCGGGGACGTTAAACGAGGATCGTCCCATGCAATATTCGATGATCTCGGAGAGCGCTGACTTTCCGGTGGAGGAGCGACCGGTGATGACATTGAGTCCGTCTACCTTGAACTGGAGGTCACGGCGCTGGCCATCATGGCTGTAGATGTGGATAGATCTGATCTTCATGGACGAATCCCGAAAGTCGTGTAAACGGTCGCTCGGTCGGCGATGCGTGCAAATTCCTTTCCGATGATGCGTGCCGCTCTCTGGCAGGCAACGGTTTCGGCGGTTCCATCAACGCTCTTGCGGACCCTCTTGGGGACGGTCTGGATGCGACCATCGTCCGCGACGGCGATACAACCCCTTTCCATCAGCACACCGAACCCCTCGAAGGCATACGGCAACATCTGCGTAACTCGGTCGGTGAACCCCACCATGATTTGCTGGTTCTTCTCCGCGGTCTTGAGCAGGTAACTGCGTGGACTGCTGGCGATCACCTCGCGTGAATCCTTGTGCATGCACAGGGGCAGCACGAGCAGCGACAGCGAAAATGGCATGCCGCGGGCGTCTTCTTCCTCGTAGCCGTGCAGGGCGCGGAAAAGGACCAAGCCGCAGAATGCAGGATTGAACAGGTTCCGAATTTCAAAGGGGCGCTGATCCCATCGCTTCACGAAGCCACCCCCAGCACCTCGCCAAGGCGGTCCAGGAATCTGGGATGCCAGTAGACCTTGGGTTCGGGCCTGGCATCCGCCAGGATGTGGAAGCTGCCGCGAAGGACATAGGGCTCCGTCACTCGTGCGCGAATGCGTAGGGATTCGATCTTCCCTGTCTCAAATTCCGCCCAGTTATAAAGGAATGCGCCAGCTTCGCGCAGTGCTTCTTCCACGCTGTCGTCATTCAGCTTTTCGAAAGCGACATCCTTGTAGCGTCCCCACTCATCGGTGAGGCGATCTTCGTACTCTTCGACTTCTCCCAACACAAGCAGATTCTCGCGTGCCCAGGCCGATCGTTGCTCGAACGCTCGGTAGTAATCCAGAATCGCGCTCCTGATTCGATTGGAGGATATGCCGATCTCGCGAAGTTGGGCCACGAACAGGCGCGGGTCGGCATCAGTGTCGATTTCGTCGGTGGGCACCTTTCCACGGAACGTGATAGGCAGATTGTCCGCCTTATATTCCTCGGCGAAGTTCGAGAGCTTGTCCGAGACTTCGTAGCCAAAGATCCCTTCCGACTTGGCGCCAGTCAACTGCTTGATCACTGCGTCGCTCCACCAGCCCTCCAGCCGCTCGAAGACGAACTCGCGATGCTCGCGTCGGATGCTTCGCATGTGCTTGTCCCTTATGAGCGCCGGAATGTCACTGATGCGTGGGCTGCCATCGAGGATCAGGATGCGTTCGAGAAAATCTTGCTTTTCGGGTTCACTCAGTTCGTTGAAGGCTGTAGCGATCGGCGCGATGAGTTTTGATGTCGAACCGGCAAGTGCGGTATCGGCCAATTCGGTCAGCGTTTTCGCATCGCCGGCGGCGGGCTGATCAGGGAGAAGACGGGTAAGGAACGAGCTGGTCGATACCGTACCGGTGGTGAACAGAAAGAACCGCAGGTTCGATGCGGCGTGGCCATCCCGTTTGTACCGCGCCAGCCAGATGTTGACGGACTTCCAAAAGTCCGTCGACAGGTCGGTCAACCTATCGCCAACTGCTTTGTGTTTAAGTGAGGCCAAGGACTTGCCACCGTCGCCGTCGACAAAGTCGAGGTCGTCGTCCTTTTCTAGTGAGATGGCAGTGTCTTCCGGCAACTGAAGCAGTTGTAGCAGCGCGAGACGTGCCTGGTAGATATATCCAAGACCCTGCTCGCTGGCTGAAAACTTATCGGTGGGCGCCTCGGCCATGCCTAAGTCCTTGTGCTAGTTCTTGGAGGGCGGGAACGACGATAGGCCGGGGCCACATAGCGCATCTTCCGATGCGTTATGTCTTACGCTCTTTTTTTCCCGTCTATGGCCGCAAACCCGCCCCCTACTTGTCCATTTCTGGCAATAGTAACAAATCGTCTTGGCTGGGGAATCGATTTTGAATTTCGCTGCTTGGGTGGTGCATGGGTACTTCCACGACCTTGAGCCTGAAGCGATTCTGGAGATTGTTGTGCTCCTCGAAGTAGCGTGCAGTCGAATGCTTCTTGACATTGCCATTGAGTCGCAGCTTGACCGACGAGAAACACCGCTCTGAATCAGGGACCACCAGATGGAAATGCAGTCGGCGACCTTGGTATTGTTCCGCAAGGTAAGCATCGGCCTTGTGTATAATCCAACGGACTTCATTGGCGCTGATGCGCTTTCCGAGCGTGTATTTGCACTGGACGTAAATGGTCTCGTCGTCGCGTTCAAGAACCAGGTCCACGCCACTGTCCACGAAGCCGAATTGAAGTCCTCGGTACGTCAACGCATAGCCTTGAGCCTCGAACTCCAAGCCGACATGTCGTTCGTACACATAGCCCCAGTGCGAGGGTGAAAGCGATGCGTAGGGGAAGCTGTGAACTGGCTTTCCGTCCTGGACCACGTGCAGCGCATTATCCATGCTATCGAAAACCAGATGGCCGGATCTCAATGCTCGTCCGAGCCGCAGTCGCTCCTTCGTAGTGCTGCCTTCTCTTGTGGTTTCAGTCGTCATGATCCCTGCTGTTCGGCGTCGATGATCCTTCTCTCCGTTGACAAACGATAGCTCAATTGGGCGCCTCCCGGCCTTGCCGGTCCGCGCTGTCGCGCTGCGCATCGATCCGAAGACGCCGACCGACCTGGGCCCAGCGGCACCGCCCCAATGAACTGGCCGGTGTGCCGGTGCAACAAAGCCCCCTTGCGGGGGCCTCGTTCGTCGGCGCTTGCGCAGGGATTCTCGCGCTCGCTCCCCATTTCCGGGTGAGATTGCCGGGACGGCACACCCACGGTTCCGAAAGCTCTTCAGGCCGCCATCGGGGGCCATGTGCACCGGCTGTCAGGTTTCTTCCCGGAACGCGTCGGATTTTTCAGCCAGCCACTGCTCCACGGTTTTTCCTTTGAGCTCCTGAGCCAAGTAGCTGGCGCAAAGCGAGGTGCCGTCCGAACGCAGGTTGGCCACCGTGTGCGCGGCCAGGACTGCGGCCCCCAGCAGGTGCACCTAGGTGCGCCCGTTTTCCTCCCACCCCTTGGGCAGGGATTCAATGGCGGCCATAGCCTCTTGCCCTGACAGGTATTGGATACAAGTCAGATAAGACCACTGGAGGCCCACTTCCTCGCGCAAGCGCCTGCCGGCGGCCTTCTCGTCCAACTGGCCCTGGGCACTGTCCAGCAGCACGTGGGCGGCCGCGATGGCCTTGCTTTGGGGAGAGAGCCGGCTCTTTTTCTTGGGGAACAGTCCGAGCACGATCAGGCCTTCTTGGTGACATTCTTCGCAGGTTTTTTGACGGCCTTCCGCGTGATCTTCTTCGCCGCCTTGCCCGCCTTCTTCATGGCCTTGGCGGGCGCTTTCTTCACTGCACCATCGGCTGGCGGGAACCTCGCACCGGGGTTGGCCTGAGCCCACGCCTTACCCACGGCGGACTTGGCCCATGCGGTGAAGGCCTTGGGGGCCAGGCCACGGCCCGCCCAGGTTTCCCCGCTGGGAAGGCGATACTTCGGAGCCACCTTTCCGAGCTTGCGGCCCTTGATTGGCCCCTTGGCGGCCTTGGTGGCACGCGCCGGCTTGGCGTCGATCGTTTCACCGATGAGCTTGGCCACCTGCCGCCGCTGGGCTGGACTGAGGACCTTCGCATACTTCTGTAGGACCGCCAGGGCTTTGGGCACCTCGCCGTCGCGCTTCTCCACCAGCTTCTTCTGGGCTTCGAGCTGTTTGATTTCGGCGTTGAGGGACTTCAGGGTGGTCAGGGCCAAGGGAACGCTCCGTTCGGGAATTCAATGGTTATAGCCCATCGCTATGTGCATGACCACCCGACGCTACCGGGGGCCAACGGGAGAACCAAGTTGCCTCAGTTTTCTAATGGGTCTCCTCGGGAACTGTTCTGGATCTTCTTTACCTCTCGCTCAATATTTTTGTTCTGGCCGCGCGATGGCTGTGACGTGATCCATCCGGGCCAAAACGAACGTACGCCGAGCCTGCCTTAGGGATGCTCTGAACAACTCCCGGGGTAGTGCCGGCCGCTGGCTGGCAACCTGAGAGACATTGACGGCTCATGTTGAGGAGCCATCCATGCAGCTGACATTCGGCGACGCCGAGGGCCTGGGCAAGCGCAAGCAGACCCGTCGCGAGATCTTCCTGGCCGAGATGGAACAGGTGGTTCCCTGGAAGGCGTTGCTGGGCCAGATCGAGCCGCATTACCCGCGCTCGGGCCGCGTGGGTCGGCCGCCCTATGCGATGGAGACGATGCTGCGCATCCACCTGTTGCAGCAGTGGTATGCATTGAGCGATCCAGGCATGGAAGAAGCGTTGCACGAGATCGCCTCGATGCGGCTGTTCGCTCGACTCAGCGGCCTTGATGCGATTCCTGATGAGACCACGATCCTCAACTTCCGTCGTCTGCTGGAGACGCACGGCCTGGCGGCGAAGATGCTCGAAGCGGTCAACGCGCACCTTGCCCGTAAGGGCCAGAGTCTTCGCGCAGGTACGATCGTGGATGCCACGATCATCCACGCGCCCAGTTCGACCAAGAACGCCGACAAGGCGCGCGATCCTGAGATGCACCAGACCCGCAAGGGCAACCAGTGGTACTTCGGTATGAAGGCGCATATCGGCGTAGATGAGTTTTCCGGCCTGGTACATCACGTGAAGTGCACTGCGGCCAATGTGGGCGACGTGACCGTCACCCATGAGCTGCTGCACGGCAAAGAAGACTCCGTGTTCGGCGATAGCGGCTATACCGGCGCAGACAAGCGATCGAAGGTGAAAGCAATTGGCAACGCTCGCGATCGCAAGCAGGTCGAGCGCTGGGAGCGCTGCAAGTCCAGCCTGCGCGCCAAGGTCGAGCATCCATTCCGGGTGATCAAACGGCAATTTGGCTACACCAAGGTGCGCTACCGGGGGCTGGCCAAGAACACCGCACAGGTGCTCACGCTGTTCGCACTGTCCAATCTGTGGATGGTGCGTCGGCAGTTGATGCCAGCATAGGGGTAAATTCGTCCCGAGGTGTCCGCAAGGGCACTTGGGGAGCGGAATAATACGGCAATGCTCTGCGCCCACCGGCTCCGGATGACTCCGGCACTGGAAATCCAAGGCTCAGCGACGATTGTTCAGAGCATCCCTAGGCAAAATTCTGATTCTGCAACGCATCTCGGAACCCTTGTACACCGGCTTGAGTGACAACTTGAACGATCGAGAACGTACTGGCTACCCCGCCACACGGAGCGCATACCTGACGCCGCGGCCGCAGAAGGTACTGCTCCAGTGTCCGCTAGTATCGCGGAGGCCCCGACGACGCTGCGGGAAGAGGTATGGGTTCTGGCGTACTGGCTCAGGGCCCGATGGATTGGAATGGACTCTTCTGCACTGACAGTGATAGGAGCAAGCCCGGCTTGCAGCGGGGCCGCTTCACCTTCCACTATGCCTATCGACTGCATACAGGCATCACGAACTTGATTGATTCAGTCAAGAACTCAAAGCGTAACGAGACCGTCAGACTGCCCGCCTACGGTCGCTGAACACATAGTCCTAGATGGGAAGCACTGGCCGTGTCCTCGCACCACGCAGTGTCCGATGCTATCCAATCCTCCGACGGGCTCATACCGGTTGCCCAGTATGTGCGGATGTCGACCGAGCATCAGCGCTACTCAACGGAGAACCAGGCTGCGGCAATCGCTGAATACGCCAAGGCGCATGGCATGCGGATCGTCCAGACCTACGAGGACTCTGGTAAGAGTGGACTCAACTTAAAAGGTCGAAGCGCCCTTCAAGCTCTTCTGCGCGATGTGAAGCTCCCCTCTCCCAGCTTCAACGCCATTTTGGTCTACGACGTCAGCCGTTGGGGACGGTTCCCGGACCCCGACGAGGCCGCCGCCTACGTTCACGCCTGTAAGAGCCATGGCGTCCCGGTCATCTATTGCGCAGAAGCTTTCAAGAACGATGGCTCGTTGCCCTCGACCATCATGATTGGCCTCAAGCGCAGCATGGCTGCCGAATACAGCCGCGAGCTATCTGACAAGGTGTTCAGAGGGGCGTGCAACATCGTGCGGCACGGGTTTCGACAAGGAGGCGCGCCGGGATATGGCTTGCGCCGCCAACTCGTGGATGAGCACCTCCGGCCCAAGGCGCTGCTCGCTCGAGGAGAGCAAAAGAGTATCCAGACCGACCGGGTGATCCTGGTGCCCGGGCCTGCGCAAGAAGTTGCCACCGTCTTGCGCATCTATCGGCTGTTTCTGAAGGACGGCATGCCCGAGCGGGTCATCGCCTCCGTTCTGAACCGAGAAGGCACTCTCAATGAGGTGGGTGGCCTCTGGAGCAGAGGGACCATCCATCAAATACTAACGAATGAGAAATACGTCGGTCACAACGTATACAACCGGACCTCGTTCAAGCTGAAGCTGCAACACGTTCAAAATCCGCCGGAGGCGTGGGTGCGGAAGGAGCATGCGTTTGAAGCTATTGTTCCCGTTGATCTGTTCGAAAGCGTACAAGCCGTCATAGCGGCACGTTCGGTCCACTTGGACAATGGCCAGATGCTGGAAGCCCTGCGCTTTCTGCTCGAACGGCATGGCGCGCTGTCAGGGATGCTGATCGACGAAGAAGAAGGCGCCCCCTCAAGTAGCGCCTTCCGCCATCGGTTTGGAAGCCTGCTCCGGGCCTATGGCTTGGTTGGTTACTCCCCCAAACGCGACTACGCCTACCTGGAGATCAATCGCGCACTTCGGCAGCGGCATCCTGAGATGGTTCAGCTGGTGGTCGATGGCATCGCCCAACACGGTGGGTGGGTCGAGCCATGCCGGGATACCGGTCTGCTGCGGGTGAACGGTGAGCTCCTCACGTCCGTCGTCATCGCACGGTGCAAGCCCACGCCCGCTGGCTCTAACCGCTGGCGCATCCGACTGGATGCAAGCCTGACGCCGCATCTGACTGTGGTGGTCCGAATGGATCCCGGCAACCGTCATGCCTACGACTACTACGTGCTTCCCTCCATCGATTTCACCCCCGAAGGCATGCCCTCCATGGAGGATAACGGCTTTTCCTTGGACGCCTACCGGATGGACACGCTGGAGGAGTTCTTCGCCCTGGCCGGTCGGGCCGCATTGCTGGAGGCCGCATGACGAAAAAAAGCACAAGCGTTCAGATGATCCCCATTGCCGACATTCACGTCGCCAACCCGCGTGTCCGAAACCAACGCATCCACCGCGGCATCACCCGAAGCATCGAAACGGTGGGGCTAAAGCGCCCCGTCAGCGTTCGCAAGGCATCCCCTGAAGAAACGCCGCTCCCCTATGCACTGATCTGCGGCCAAGGCCGCCTCGAGGCCTGTAAGCTGTTGGGCCACCGCGAAATCCCCGCCCTAATCCTGGACGTGGACGAGCACACCGGCCACGTCATGAGCATCGTGGAGAATGTGGCCCGTCGAACGCCCAGGGCAGCTGAGACCATGGAGCAGGTCCAGGTGCTTAGGGAGCGTGGTTACTCAGACCCGGAGATAGCCACCAAGCTTGGCTGCACTCCGTCTTGGGTGAACAGCGTGGCCAACCTCATGGAGCGTGGAGAGCGCCGTCTGCTGGCCGCCGCGGAGGCCGGCCACATTTCCTTGGCGCTTGCCGTGAACATCGCCCGGGCAAACGATCGCGATGCGCAACAGTTGCTGATGGATGCCTACGAGGCCGGTGAGCTTAAGGGAAAGAAGGTGACCGTGGTCCGAAAGATCTTGGCTCATCGAGCTAGAAGCGGGAAGAAGGGAGCCAACACCTACGCTCACGGCACACCTCGGAAGAAGTTGACCCCCGAGGACCTGGCCAAGCTTTACAAACGCGACGTGGAAATGCACCAGCGCATCCAGAAGAAGGCTGAGTTCACGCAGCAATCGCTCCTCTTGGCCAGGCAGATATTCAAGGAGCTGTTTGCCTTGAAAGATTTCTGCGGACTTCTCCAATCGGAGGGGCTGACCAGCGTCCCGCAGCCATTGGCTGACTTGCTGCCCCGCAGAGGACTGGGCCGATGAGTAAGAGGCAATCTTCGGGCGTGCGCCTGGGTTTTGAAAAGGATTGCGTGGACATCCAGCTGGCCCAATTGCATTACAGTGTGGCCATGCCCACGGGGACCAAGACCTCGGTCAAGTATCAGCAGATCGTGAGCTCGGTCAGGACGGTAGGATTGGTTGAGCCCATCGTGGTCACCTTGGACCGGGGCAACGCCGGGTGGTTCTTGGTACTGGATGGGAGAATGCGCCTGGATGCCCTGAAAGAGCTGGGAGCATCCGTGGCCCCCTGCTTAATCTCGACGGACGACGAAGGCTACACCTATAACAAGCAGGTGAATAGGCTATCGGTTGTCCAAGAGCACCGAATGATTCTCAGGGCAGCGGAGCGCGGGGTCTCCGTGGAACAGCTGTCGGATGTCCTCAATATCTCGGCCAGTTCTATCCGGGACAAATTCCGGCTTTTGGATGGAGTTTGCGACGAAGCCACGTCCATACTGGCTGACAAGTCAGTAGCTGCAGGCGTCTTCCGGTCGCTGCGGAAAATGAAACCGTTCCGACAGATCGATGCTGCTCAGACCATGGTCAACTTGGGGGACTACTCGATCAAGCTGGCTACGGCACTTCTCCAGAATACCCTTCCGGAACAGCTGATAGACCCCTCGGAGGTAAAGCCGGCCAATGGTGCCCCTATTGAAGCCCTCCAACGCCTAGAACGGGAGCTGGCAGCGTTGCAAGCCGATACGAAGCTGCTGGAGGAGAACTATGGGCCAGCCAGTCTTCAGCTCGAGATCGTCAAAACGCACATTGGATCCGCTCTGCTGGAAAATGCCGCAGTTGTACGATGGCTGGCCAAGAACAAGCCGGATCATCTCCAACAGCTTCAGCGCATTGCGGACATCAAGCACCTCAAGGCGGGGTAGCCTTCTGAACTCCCCCCACTTGGATTCCCCCGCGATATTGCGAAACCGCGACGCCCCCCGAGATTGAGTAGCGCGACGGTTTGGAGTCCAATCCTCAACGACAAGGAAATTGGGCGTGAAGAAGCGCTTTTCCGAAGAACAGATCATCGGCTTCCTGCGCGAGGCCGAGGCGGGCATGCGGATCAAGGACCTATGCCGCCAGCATGGTTTCAGTGAGGCCTCGTACTACCTGCGGCGCAGAAAGTTCGGTGGCATGAGCGTGCCGACGCCAAGCGGCTCAAGGACCTGGAGGCCGAGAACACAAGCCTGAATACATACAGCCAAGCACTTGGACACCGTCGCCAAATGAACTGGACACCGCCACCAAACAAACTGGACAGTGGCGCCAAATGAACTGGACAGGCGCACCATACTGGACACCACCGATAGGGCAGTCGCATCTGCTGCACGTAGCCGAGGATGGTGCTGCCTAGTCCGCAGAGGACCGAGGCCAAGGTTCACCCTCCACTGGCAGCGCGAATCTGGATATCGTGTTGTACCCGCTGATCCTCCATCTGCTGCTCAAGTTGATTGGCCAGGGCCCGTTGATGGGCTTCCTGAGTCACAACATCAAACTGCTGCATCGACTCTTCCACCGAGGTCTGTGCGGCCAGTTCCGTCGGCATCGCAGCCCGCAGATGAGCAGGATTGCCTGGTTCGCCCTGTACCACGAACAGAGTGTACCCGGCCGGCTTGTCTGCGGTGGCGTTGCTCAGCAGCACGTGGTCGACCCGCTCCAGATCGTTGTCCTTGGCCAGCACCAGCAGGCTGGCCACCACCCGCTCGCTGGTAGCGTCAAAGCTGCGCCCATGCTTGGCATCCAAGGCTTGCACACCCTCTAAGACCTGCTGGTAAAGCACGTGGTCGGGGTGACCCGGGCGGGTGGGATCAGCCTTCTCATCGCGCGCAATCCGCACCGGCTCGGCATCGCTCGCCACTGCATGGGCCGGATGCGGGGTAGGTTCCGTCACGGGTTCAGCCCATGCAGTCACCGGCTCAACCGGGGCCTGCATGGGGGGCCTTTCGTGTTCAGGCACGCTATTTGGTAGCAGATGCCCCATGAAAATGCTGGGAGGACTTTATACAGTCCTCCATGACTTGGCGCACCCCTTCCTCACTTAAGTGGTTGATCGTAAAGCACTCCCGGCTGCAAGGGGAGATTGAGCTACTGCGACGGGAGGCGGACGAGCTAGATGCTCAAGTCGTCGAGCAGCGTCAGCGCTTAGAAAGGGCAGAAAGAAACCTCTTAGCCATCGAGACATCTCTTGGCATGCACGAAGTGCAAGTCGACGTTTGCGAAATCGCCGCGGTCATTCCTCACGTCAACCAGCCTTTTTACAGGCACGGTGACTGACTCGGAACTTGTACGGTGCGTTGAGAATCGCTGGGGATTGGCTGACGACCGGTGAGTTGGTCGAACGCCTGACGGGGCACACCTACGAGAATTGCGACCGAAAGTTGTACGAGAGGATCCGGCGGTCGTTCCGGAAACGCCTGACCTCATTGGTCTCCCGGGGAAGCGTGGAGCGCGAATTTTCTCAGGGCAGGACAGATAGCCGGCAGAACCACACCCGCTGGCGCCTGCTCTCGGACAAGGCTTAGCCTCTTCCGCCCTAGTTCGCCAGCAGAGCATTGTCAGGGTACAATCGACCATTCTCACGAATAACGGTCGCCAGCGATGACTCCACCCTGACGCTTGATTTAAGAAGCGATCCAGACATTGATGTCTGGAAGGGTGCCTGTTTTTTCGCTTAGCGCGCATGACTGTGCGCGGAGATCATTTCACATGTCTGCAATTTATCCCCTGCGCCAGCAATGGCTCGGCAATATCCGTGGCGACCTGCTGTCCGGCATCGTTGTTGCACTCGCCCTGATTCCTGAGGCGATCGCATTCTCCATCATCGCCGGCGTCGACCCCAAGGTGGGTTTGTATGCCTCGTTCTGCATCGCCGTCATCACCGCCATCGCCGGTGGGCGTCCTGGCATGATCTCGGCTGCGACCGGTGCCATGGCCTTATTGATGGTCACGCTGGTCAAGGACCATGGCATCCAGTACTTGTTCGCGGCGACGATCTTGGCGGGCGTTCTGCAGATGCTTGCCGGTGCTATGCGACTGGGCTCGCTGATGCGCTTTGTGTCGCGCTCGGTGGTCACCGGCTTTGTCAACGCGCTGGCCATCCTAATCTTTCTTGCACAGCTGCCCGAGTTGATCGGAATGCCTTGGCTGGTCTACGCGGTCTGTGCTGCGGGTTTGGCAATCATCTATCTGTTGCCGCTTCTGACTAAGGCGGTTCCTTCGCCCTTGGTGGCCATCGTCGTGCTGACTGCTGCCTCCATGTACTTTGGGTTTGACGTGCGAACCGTCGGGGACATGGGCGATCTACCGGATAGCCTCCCTGTATTCCTGATTCCAGACGTGCCGCTGACTTGGGAAACGCTGCAGATCCTGTTGCCGGTGTCGGCGACCCTGGCGGTGGTAGGCCTGTTGGAGTCGTTGATGACGGCACAGATCGTGGAAGACATGACCGAGACGCCCAGCCAGAAGAATCGTGAATGCGCGGGCCAGGGGCTAGCCAATACGGTCACCGGGTTCTTCGGCGGCATGGCTGGCTGCGCCATGATCGGTCAGTCGGTGATCAACATTACGTCGGGAGGCCGCGGCCGGCTTTCCTGTCTGGTAGCCGGCGTGGTCCTGCTTCTGCTGGTGGTGTATGGCTCCGGCTTGGTGAGTCAGATTCCGATGGCAGCACTAGTGGCGGTGATGATCATGGTCAGCATCGGCACCTTCAGTTGGCGTTCGCTGCGTGAGCTGGCCATCCATCCGAAGAGTTCTTCAGTGGTGATGATTGGCACCGTGATTGTCACCGTGGCCACCCACGACCTTGCTAAGGGCGTCCTGACAGGCGTCGTTCTGTCAGCAGTGTTCTTCACCCGCAAGGTCGGCAAGATGCTCACCATCGACGAAACCCAGGTGGAGGCGGACTCGCGCGTCTATGTGGTGAAGGGGCAGGTGTTCTTTGCGTCTGCTGGACAGTTCGTGAGCAGCTTCAATTATCTGGATGTCCCCAAGGATGTCATCATTGATCTGAAGGATGCGCATTTCTGGGATCTGACTGCTGTAGACGCCTTGGACCGGGTGGTGATGAAACTCCGCGAGCACGGAGCCACTGTCGAGGTCTATGGGCTCAACGATGCGAGCGAAACCTTGGTGGACCGCCTGGGCAAGCATCGCATGCCAGGCGCCACGCTTTCGTCCGGTCATTGAGTGGTGGGAATTCGGGCGCCATTGGGCGCCCGACTTTCTTTCGGCGGAAGGCACCTCCATGCTCACGCCGAGACTGACCCCGTCTTGGACAGGAAGTACTCGATGGTCAGCTCACCTTCGCGGTGGTGGCCTTGGAAGTATCCTCGCCACCAGATTAACCGAGGGGACTGGACCATGCTTTTGAGAAGAGCATGAACGCGAGATCTCTGGCAGGCCCGGCGGTAATTTCCCGCCAGACCATCTCGCAGGCGTAATCCTGGATATAGGTAGGGCGGAAGCCGTGGGCTACGCCGTACTCGTGCCGTCGTATCCTGCTGTTCCAGGTCTCTGCCGCGTTGTTGCTCACCCCTTCGGATGTGGAGTACTCGGGATGCTGCACACAGTAGAAGCTGCGCGAGCACGGCGCGACCGTTGAAGTGTGCGGTCTCAACGATGCAAGTGAGACCTTGGTAGACCGTCTGGGAAAGCACCGTACGCCAAGCGCCGCGCTGTCGTCGGGTCATTGAACGAATGAGCCAAGCGGGCACCGAGGGGTGCCGCATCCTTTCCGACAGTCATCTAACTGACATATGGTAAGGCAATACTTCGATTATTCTAGATAAATGGTTGCGATGATATGCGTACCCTGAATGTTCTGTTCCTCTGCACAGGCAACTCGGCGCGCAGCATTCTTGCCGAAGCACTGGCCAGCCATCTAGGGCGTGAACGTATCCGCGCTTACAGTGCCGGCAGTCATCCCAAGGGCGTAGTTCATCCAGTGGCCCTGCAGGTGCTCTCGGAGATTGGCTTCGACGTTGCCGGGCTGTCGAGCAAGCCGTGGGAGGCATTCGCAGGTCCGCAAGCACCGCAGATGGATCTCATCGTGACCGTGTGCGATCGCGCCGCGGGTGAAGCGTGTCCCGTGTGGCCAGGTCACCCGGCTACCGCCCACTGGGGAATCCCCGACCCGGCCGCAGTGCAGGGCAGTGCTGAGCAGGTCCATAAGGCGTTCCTGAGCACGCTTCACCAGCTCCAGCACCGTCTCGGATTGCTGTTGGCGCTCAAGCCTGAAGCGCTGGACCGCATGGCCCTGCAATCGCAGGTGCGGGCGCTGGGCAATGGCGCCGAGGCTCACGCGCCAGATGACAGCGGAGAAGCCTCCCCGACGTAGTCGCTGATCTGCCTTACTGCCTCGCGCGCGTATCGGGTCACCCCGATCAGCGTGGCCGACGCTGCGCCATTCCAGTCGCCATAGCCAAGCGGCCAGACCGATGGCGCTGCGACCGACCGAACCTGGGTGTCATCCACGTCGATCCGACCCTGAGCGTTGACAATGCCCAGTCCTTCCAGGTGCGACAACGCCGGCCGGAAGCCGGTGCACCAGATCACTGCGTCGAAGTTGCGTTCGCTGCCATCTGCCCACTGCATGCCGGTGGCGGTGAAACGGACGGGGGGCGGCATGGAGACCAGTACACCGCGGCGCCGTGCGTCCACCACCGGCGGCACCATGACGATGTCGCCAAAACCACCCTGCGGAACATCCGGCTCGCGTCCTTCCTGCTGAGCCCTCCACTTCTCGGTTGCGCGTGCGAACAGAACGCGCCCGTCGACATCGTCGGCCAGGAAGGCTGGCTCCCGCTGGGTGATCCAGGTGGTCTCGGCCACCTTGGAGACCTCGGCCAGAATCTGTGCGCCTGAGTTGCCGCTGCCGATGATGGCCACGCGCATTCCGGCGAAGGGTTCGGGATGGCTGTAGTGGGCCGAGTGCAGCTGCACGCCGCCGAAAGCGTCCAGACCTTCATATCCGGGCGTGCAGGGATGCCGCCACGTACCCGTGGCGCTGATCACTGCACGTGTCTGCCACTGCCGGCCGTCATCTGCTTCCACCCGCAGCCGGCTCCCCGAGCGGCTGATGCGTTTCACCTGCACGGGACGGATGACAGGCAGCGCATATTTATGCTCGTAGCGCGCGAGGTAGTCGAGCACTTCCGCCTGCGACGGGTACGGTTCCCGGGTAGCAGGCATCGGCCAACCGGGAATCGAGCTCCAGCCCGCCGGCGAGAACAGATGCAGGGATTTCCACGCATGCTGCCACGCCCCGCCAGGTGACGTTTCGGCATCAAGAATCACATAGGACAGCCCGCTGCGACGCAGAAAGTAGCCAGCCGAAAGACCCGCCTGGCCACCTCCGATCACCACCACATCGACGTTGTCCATCTGGACTTCCTCACACCGCTGCACTCAGGCGGCGTTCTTGTGCTGCTGTTGATCGGAGATCTTAAGTGCATCCAGATAGCGCTCCGCGTCCAATGCGGCCATGCAGCCGAAACCGGCCGAGGTGATGGCCTGGCGGTAGTGCTGGTCGGCCACGTCGCCGGCGGCGAACACGCCTTCCACCGAGGTCTGGGTGGCGTTGCCGCCCAGGCCCGAACGGATTTCCAGGTAACCGTTGTTCATGGTCAGCTGGCCGTCGAACAGCTGGGTGTTCGGGTGGTGGCCGATGGCCACAAAGAAGCCGTGCGCGTCGATGTCGCGGGTGCTGCCGTCCAGGGTCGACTTCACGCGCACGCCGGTCACGCCGGCCTCGTTGCCCAGCACTTCCTCCACCTGGTGGTGCCAGACAGTTTCGATCTTGCCGGCTTCGACCTTGGCGAACAGCTTGTCCTGCATGATCTTTTCCGCCTTCAGGGTGTCGCGGCGGTGGACCAGGTAGACCTTGCGGGCGATGTTGGACAGGTACAGCGCTTCTTCCACGGCGGTGTTGCCGCCGCCAACCACGACCACGTCCTGCTCGCGGTAGAAGAAGCCGTCGCAGGTGGCGCAGGCGGACACGCCGCGGCCCTTGAACTCGTCTTCGGTCGGGATGCCCAGGTACTTGGCGGTCGCGCCGGTGGAGATGATCAGGGCGTCACAGGTGTACTCGTGGCTGTCGCCGATCAGCTTGAACGGGCGCTGCGACAGATCCGCCGTGTGGATGTGGTCGAAGATGACCTCGGTCTCGAAGCGCTCGGCGTGGGCCTGCATGCGCGCCATCAGGTCCGGGCCCATCAGGCCATGGGCGTCACCCGGCCAGTTGTCCACTTCGGTGGTGGTCATCAGCTGGCCACCCTGCTGCAGGCCGGTGATCACTACCGGCTTCAGGTTGGCGCGGGCGGCGTAGACGGCGGCGGTCCAGCCGGCCGGGCCGGAACCAAGGATCAGCAATGGAATGTGTCGGGTGGTGCTCATGGCTCAGCGGCTCCGTGCATCGGCAGGAAAGTAGCGTTTGCCCAGCCGCAAGGCGACGTGGACCAGCAGGATCAGCACCGGCACTTCCACCAGCGGGCCGATGACAGCGGCGAATGCGACCGGCGAGGCCAGGCCGAAGGCCGCGATGGCCACCGCGATCGCCAGTTCGAAGTTGTTGCCTGCTGCGGTGAACGCGATCGCGGTGGTACGGGGATAGTCTTTGGCGATCAGCTTGCCCATGAAGAAGCTGATGACGAACTGGATGATGAAGTACAGCGTCAGCGGGATCGCAATGCGTACCGCGTCCATCGGAATCCGCAGCACGTCGCCGCCCTTCAGGCTGAACATCGCTACGATGGTGAACAGCAGCGCAGCCAAGGTGATCGGACTGATTGCAGGCAGGAATTTCTCTTCATACCAGCGCCCACCCTTACGCGCCTTCAGCCGCCGACTGGTGAGGAAGCCGGCCAGGAACGGGATGCCAAGGTAGATTAGAACAGCCTCGACGATGGTCCAGAAACTGACATCGATGACGCTGCCCTGCAGACCGAACACCGGCGGCAGCCAGGACAGGAAAAACCACGCGTAGACGCTGAAAAGTGCGATCTGGAAGATCGAGTTGAATGCCACCAGTCCAGCAACATACTGGGCGTCGCCGCGTGCGAGCTGGTTCCACACCAGCACCATGGCGATGCAGCGAGCCAGCCCGATCAGGATTAGGCCAGTCATGTACTCGGGGTAGTCGCGCAGGAACAGCACGGCCAGGCCGAACATCAGGAACGGACCGACGATCCAGTTCTGCAGCAACGAGAGCATCAGCACCCGCTTGTCGGCGAAAACCCGCGGCAGTTCTTCGTACTTCACCTTGGCCAGCGGCGGATACATCATCAGGATCAGGCCGATCGCGATCGGGATGTTGGTCGACCCTATGGACAGGCTGTTCAACGCGCTGGGCACACCCTCGAACAATGCCCCCAGGCCGACGCCGAGCGCCATGGCGGCGAAGATCCAGAGCGTGAGATACCGGTCCAGGAAGGACAGGCGGGAGGTATCAGTGGTCATGGGGATTTCCGGAAGGACGGTCAGTTGATCTGTGCGATCGGGTCGAGCCGCGCCTTGAGGGCCTCGCTGTCATCCCAGACGCTGTCGGAGATCTCCAGGAACGCCCTCAGGCGCGCCTTGATGATCTGGTGCGCGCGATCGAAGGCTTCGGCTTTCTCTCCGTCCGAGCCTTCAACGCCGGCCGGATCGAACAGGCCCCAGTGCACCCGTACAAAGTCGCCGAACACTACCGGGCATGCCTCGGCCGCCGCGCTGTCGCAGACGGTGACGATCAGATCCATCGGCGCGGCATCCGCTTCGGCGAACTCGTCCCACGACTTGCTGCGAAGGCCGTCCACCGGGAAACCCTCGCGCTGCAACTGAGCAATGGCAAACGGGTTGACGCGGCCGGCCGGCTGGCTGCCGGCGCTGAAGGACTCGTAGCGGCCTTGGCCCCACTTTTTCAGGGTTGATTCGGCCAACACGCTGCGAGCGGAATTACCGGTACACAAGAACAGGACGCGACGGGTCATCTGAGCGATCTCCAAAGTGGGTTGGTCAGCAGCCAGCGGGGCGTTCGCAGGCCTGTTCGTCGGCACAACAGTTCTCCGTGAGATAGGCCACCAATGCGGTCATCGCCTCGAACTCGGCCCGGTAGCAGATCGTCCGACCACGTTGCTCGGCGCTGATCAGGCCCGCAGCCAACAGTTCCTTCAGGTGGAAGGAGAGCGTGGCGCCAGGCAAGCAGAGCGTCTGGGCAATGTCGCCGGCCAGCTTGCCGCCGCTGCCGGCCTGTACCAGCAGGCGGAAGATCGACAGGCGGGTGGCGTGGCCCAAGGCAGCAAGAGCGTGGGTTGCAGTTTTATGTTCCATGATTCTAGAATAATGGAATCGATACCGCAGGACAACCCCGTGCAGCAGATCCCCAACGTGGTCCCAGGTGCCTTGGACATCCCGACGGCCACCAAGCTCAACGACCCGGCCGCGCAGCCGCACCGCCCGCGCATCCTGATCCTGTACGGCTCGCTGCGGCCTCAGTCGTTCAGCCGCAAGCTGGCGCTGGAGGCGCAGCGGCTGCTGGAACAGCTCGGGGCGGAAACCCGCCTGTTCGACCCACACGAGCTGCCGATGCTTGACTCGGTGCCAGCCACCCACCCAAAGGTGCAGGAGCTGCGCCAGGCCTCGCTGTGGTCGGAGGGCCAAGTGTGGGTCAGCCCGGAACGCCATGGCACCCTTACCGCGGTATTCAAGAACCAGATCGACTGGCTGCCACTGGAAGAGGGCAGCGTGCGCCCCACCCAAGGCCGCACGCTGGCCGTGATGCAGGTCTGCGGCGGCTCGCAGTCGTTCAACGTCGTCAACGCGCTGCGTGTGCTCGGCCGGTGGATGCGGATGGTGACGATCCCCAACCAGTCCTCGGTCGCCAAAGCCTGGCAGGAGTTCGACGACGAAGGTCGAATGAAGCCTTCGGCGTACTACGATCGCGTGGTGGACGTCATGGAGGAACTGGTCAAGTTCACCCTGCTGGTGCGTGGGCGCAGCGACTACCTGGTGGACCGTTACAGCGAGCGCAAGGGGGCCATCGAGGCGGCGGCGCTGGCGGCCGCTGCAGGGGTGGTGGAAACTGTTTTGAACGAGGAGGAAAGTGCGTGAACGCGGTCATCTACCACAACCCCAAGTGCGGCACCTCGCGCAACACCCTGGCGATGATCCGCTTCGCCGGGATCGAACCGGAAGTGATCGACTACCTGGCCCACCCGCCCAGCCGCGCGCGCCTGGTCGACCTCATCAGGGCCGCGGGCTTGAGCGTGCGCGACGCCATCCGGCAGAAGGGCACGCCGTATGACGAGCTGGCACTGGGCGATGCAGCACTGAGCGATGACGCGCTGCTTGACGCGATGGTGGCGCACCCGATACTCATCAATCGTCCTTTCGTGCAAACCGATAGGGGTACTCGTCTGTGTCGGCCTTCGGAGGTGGTGCTGGAGATCCTGCCGCCGCTACCCGGACCGTTCCGAAAGGAAGATGGGGAGATGGTGACCGGGAACGCCGGAAGCTCGACGCCGTGATCCCAGTGCCGGGCTGGGCTCGCCGCCGTTGAGAACCATAGACGGGCACACGGATACGTCCAAGGGTGAGATCCGCTTTGAACTGTCATTGCCGGCTGAAATCGGTAATGACGGCAAGATCACTTCGTGGTCGGAACGCATCGTGCTCGGTAGCATTCCGTTTGACGATGACCTGACGGAAATCCTCGAGCCGGGTGGTCCTGACATCGACATTGAGATCCGCCGCAAAGCGTGACGAGGTTGCTATGTTCAATGCTTTACGGCTTACCCTCGCCCGCAAACGGCGAGGGATGAAAAAGCGTGAGTTGGCCGAAAAAATTGGGGTAACAGAGAAGTCCGTCTCCAACTACGAGACGGGCTCCCAAGAGCCAGAGGCCAATACGCTTAGAAAGCTATCGGAAGCGCTTCGGTTCCCCGAAGCCTTTTTCTTTGGTGTGGACCCGGAAGTTCCTCACCCCGATGTGGCGAGTTTCCGTTCGCTTTCGAAAATGACAGCCAGCCAGCGCGACACCGCGCTTGGTGCGGGCGCTGTTGCCCTGCTGTTGAACGAATGGATTGAGGCGCGGTTCGCCCTGCCAGACCCTGACGTTCCGGATTTGGGGCGCGAGGGAGGAGACAGTCGCCCCGTTAGCGTGCACAAACACGCTCAAGAGCCAGAAGCCTATCCGACATCGTCTTCTTCCCAGACTCCGGAGACGGCGGCAGAAATGCTGCGCGCTCACTGGGGCATCGGCGAGTTGCCGGTCAAGAACATGATTGCCTTGCTGGAATCCAAGGGCATCCGGGTCTATTCCCTGGCAATCGATGCCAAGGAAGTGGATGCCTTTTCGATGTGGAGTGGCGGCCGGCCCTACGTCTTCCTCAATACGTTCAAGTCGGCCGAACACTGCCGGTTTGATGCCGCGCATGAGCTGGGCCACCTGGTGCTACACCAACATGCCCAACCCCATGGTCCCGACCTGGAGCGCGAGGCAAATGCGTTTGCGTCCGCTTTTCTCATGCCGCGGGCGAGCGTGCTTGCCATGGCGCCGCGTGCCCCGACGCTATCGAGTCTCATCCGGCACAAGAAGCACTGGGCAGTCTCCTTGGCAGCGCTGAACTACCGGATGCATGCCCTTGGCCTGACAACTGACTGGACCTACCGCACGCTTTGCATCCAGCTAGCGCAAGCGGGCTACCGCAAGTCGGAGCCTGAAGGTGTGCCGCACGAGAAATCATTAGTGCTTGAAAAGGTATTCGGAGCACTTCGCGAAGAAGGCTTGTCGAAAGCGGATGTTGCCCAACAGCTAGCGATCTTTTCTGACGAGATTAACGAGCTTACGTTTGGGCTGATGCTCAACGCACTGAAGGGTGGAGCGCCGAGAATGGCTGAGCCTGCCGCGAGAAGGGCCAACTTGCGTTTGGTCAAGGGCTAGTATCGGGAGTGAGACTTGGGCGGGTCCCTCGTAGGGTATGCTTGTTTTTGGATTCGAGAAGGAGCATCGGTCTGCTGATGGCCGAAAGCGGACGTGCCGCAACAGCGAGTCCTCGCCTCACTACAAGCAACGGAGATCAGGGGGCACAGGTCGCCAAGGTGCTGGCTGGAGAGTCATCTTGCGAGCTGATATCGACTATCCAGACAGGCGTTTTCTGTGCATGGTGACCAACGAAGGCTAGGCGCTGAGCCAGTCGGCAATCAGGTAGCGCTGATCCGGGGGGCAAGGCGTGGATCCGGTCATTGACGGAATGTCGCCCGCACGTCCGGGGATGCGCCATCCTCAACTGCGGACAGCCCAACCCAGTCCAGACGCGGATGGTTAGTGGGGCTGTTGCAGCTGTAGGTCATCCGCGCCGAGCTCCGGATTCAAACCACCCGGCAGCGCCCCGCCAGGCCCGACAACGCGATATCGCTGATCATGGCCGTTGGTGCCGCGCAGCCCGCACCAAGGATGGTCACATCAAGGCGAGCAGCTTCGGGCGACAGTGCCGTGTGCGTAACGCAGTGCTGGGTCATCATGCCGACCAGCCGGATGGCGGAGACATTCCGGGCGGCAAGCTCCTGTCCAAGGGTGGTGCCCAGGAAGCTGTCAGCCTGGTGCTTCTCGATCACCACGCAGCCTTCCAGCGCATCCGCAATGGCCGGATGCAGGTCGGCGCCCGCCGTGCCTCTTGCCAGGAAGGGGCCGTTGCTGGGCGAGATGTGCTGGATGCCTATTACCACCTCACCGGCCTGCCTGGACTGTGCGATGGCCTCCAGTGTTGCGGCCAGAGCCGGCTCGCTGTTCTCGAGCGGGAATCGGCCGCTGGGGAAGTAGTCGTTTTGGATGTCCACGATGATCAGTGCAGTCTTCATTTCTTGTTCCCCTGGAACGTAAGGGTCTCGCCGTCTTCAGGGACCAGCACACTGTCCTGGATGGCCTTCGCGGTGACATAGCGACGCAGATCGGCGCGGGACACGGTCATGTGGTTCACCGCATCCATGTGCACGGCAACGATCTTTGCCTTGGGCGCCAGCGCATGCACACGCGAGGTGTCATCAACGCCCATGATGATGCCAGTGTCGAAACCTTTGACCCGCGCATCGCCAGTGTTCAGCACAATGACATCCGGCGTGTAGCGCTTGATTGCATCCTGCACGTCGCCGGTCCAGACGGTGTCACCTGCAACGTAGATGGTCGGCTCACCGGCCTTCTCGAAAACAAAACCGGTCACGCTGCCCAGCAGCTTCGCCAGCGGCTCCACCTTCAACATTGCGGCTGAGCCGTGCTGGGCGGCGACGCGCGAGATCTTCACCCCGCCAATTGTCTCTTGCGCGGGTAGTATCCGCACATCTTCGAATCCCTTGCCGCGAAGCAGAGCAGCGTCTTCCTCATTCTGGACGAACATGGGCATCCGCCGCGGAATCAACGTCTCTGCGGCGGGATCCCAGTGATCCAGGTGGGTATGGGTCAGCAACACCGCATCCACGCCCTTGAGTACCTGGGCGACATCGAAGGGGAGATCGACGGTCGGGTTGCGCAACTCGCTGCGGTAGGTATCCGGGAAGCCGGGGTAGGCGCCCTTGGTGGCCAGCATCGGATCGATCAGTAGCACCGTGTCGCCGTAGGCGATCTTCGCGGTGGCATTGCGGATCTGCTGGATGGATGTGGTACCTGGCGGGTTGTCCGCTGCGTGTACATCGGCCTGCAGGCCAAAGGCCAGCAGGGTGGCGATCGCGAGTGACATCATTTTCATGGCGCAGACTCTGTATGAATTCGTAAAACAGAGCTTGACGCTTCCGTGCCGAGCACAATACTGGCCCAAGGGACCATAATCGATGGAATCAGGCCATGATCAACCGCCATGCTACAGAACCTGCTCATTGCCCAATAAACGTGGTCGTCGTCGCCCCGCAGGGAATCAGCGCCTTCCATCTGTCAGTTCCACTGATGATCTTCGACATCAGCCCGGATGATCGTCGCCTGTTCAATGTCCGCATTGCTGCAGAGCAGCCCCTGGTGACTCTGACGGGTGGCCAGGTAGGTGTCAGCAGCAGCGGTGGGCTGGACCTGCTGGACGACGCAGAAGTGGTCGTTGTTCCGGGCTGGGCGGACCTGGGCACACCGCCCAGCAGTGAACTGGCGGCCAGGCTAGTCGCCTCGCACCGCCGGGGTGCGCATGTGGTCGGACTCTGTTATGGCGCCTATGCGCTGGCCTATGCCGGGCTGCTGGATGGCCGGCGTGCGTCGACCCATTGGGTAGCCGAAGCCGATTTCGGCGCAAGGTTTCCCTGCGTGAATCTGGACATGAACGCACTTTACGTCGACGAGGACCGCATCGTGACTTCAGCAGGTACGGGTGCAGCGCTGGATTGCTGCATGTATCTGGTCAGGAAGCTCTGCGGAGCCCGCGAGGCCAATTCGGTTGCCCGCCTGATGGTCCTGCCGCCCCACCGCGAGGGAGGCCAGTCCCAGTACATTGACCAACCAGTACCTAGCTCGTCGCACGATGCCTTGTTGAGCGGGTTGCTCGACCATATGCGCGGGAACCTGCAGGAGGACCACTCGCTCGATGAACTGGCGAACCGTGTCGCGATGAGTCGGCGGACGTTCACCCGACGGTTCCGCAAGGCCACCGGCATGACGGTGGGGGCCTGGCTGGAGGCTGAGCGATTGAGGCGTGCCAAGGAATTGCTCGAGTCGACCGCCCTGTCGATCGAACAGGTGGCAGAGCAATCCGGTTACCGGACGTCCGTCTCGTTCCGACAGAGCTTCAACCGGACATACAATATGAGTCCGCGCAACTGGAGGCGTACCTTTTCTCTAGATGGGTGATACCGTCCCGCTCCAACGCGCTCCCAGAGGTTGGATAGCCGAACACGCCCGTGTTTGAGCACATCAAAGTACCCTTGGCTAAGTCCGCTTCTGGCCGAAAGCGGACTCAGGTCAACAGAAGAGACCTCCCCCGACCCTTGCCGCTATGGCTGTCCGCTTGAGATCCGCTGAGCGTTCGCACTGGGCGCCTGTTGCGCCAGTGTGGTGTGGTTCCGGCTGCTGGGCTACGGCGCCCGGCTGTTGGTGCTGGTGTTCAAGAAGCCGACCGCGTGGCGGGGGGGCTCGACAGCGCGATGACCGCCTTCGTGTTTGGACTAAGCCTTCTGCTGCTGCTCAAGCCACTACGGGTGAGCTTAGTGCACCAAGCAAGCCATCTTCACCCAGCGAAAGCAGCGGCCTGCGGACCGTCGATCTCAAGCTCCACAGCAAAGAGCCCGCCCGCCAAAGGCTGATCCTTCAACTGCTCCGAGGTCAGCTCGCCAAGCGCGCTGGTGATGTACAGCGTGCGCAGATCCTTGCCGCCGAAGCAGGCGCTGGTGATGAACTGCGTAGGCAACGTGACCTGACCAACAAGCGCCCCTGTCTCATCGTGGCGCGTGATCTTTGCGCCGCCCCAGCGGGCAATCCAGATGCAGCCGGCACTGTCGGTGACCATGCCATCGGGAGCGCCGTCGGCCTCGTCATGCTGCAGCCAGAGCTCAGCTGGGCCCAACTCACCGGTGTGCGGATCAAATGCATGACGCCAGGTACGCAGCGCACCGGTTTCGTTGAGAAACATCTGGGTCCCGTCGGCGGACCAGACTGGGCCGTTGCTGATATGGATGCCGTCGCGCATCCGTTCGCAGCGTCCCTCGTGGTAGCGGTACAACGCACCCGTTGCGGCCTCGCACTGGAAGTCCGTACTACCGATCCACCACCGCCCGGCGGCATCGCACTTTCCATCGTTCAAGCGATTGTCTGGCCTGTCCGGCTCCGGGCGATGCAGACGCTGCAGGTGCCCGGTTTCTGGATCGAACAGGGCCAGGTCCTGGCGCAGGCTGACCAGCAGGCCCGCATGCTCCCGGCGCTCGGCCAGCGCTGTGATTTCCTCATCGAAGGCCCAGCTTCTGCGCTGTCCATCGGCCGGCTTATAACGGTGCAGGCGACGGCCGAGGATATCGACGAAGTACACCGCCTGTTCGCGCACCGACCAGGTAGCGCCTTCGCCGAGGGTCGCGCCCAAAGGCCAGATGCAGTGTGCTTGGGCGGTGAGGGTGAGGGAGGGGTGGATCATGGGTTCAATGCGAGTCGCGGGTGACGCTATGACTGCTTCCACCAACGAGGATGTCAAGGTCGGCGCCCAGATGTGCCTGCTGCACATGGTCGACGTAGAGCCTGGCCCAGCCGCGGGTCGGCGCCGGCGGCGCGACCCACAGCGCACGGCGCCGCTCCAGTTCGACATCATCCACGTCCAGGTGCAGGCGACGATTGGGCACGTCCAGTTCGATGAAGTCGCCGTTCTGCACCAATGCCAGCGTGCCGCCGGCAGCGGCTTCGGGCGAGGTATGCAGCACAACGGTGCCGTACGCGGTGCCGCTCATGCGCGCGTCGGAAATGCGGATCAGGTCGGTGATGCCACGTTTGAGCAGCTTCGGCGGCAGCGGCATGTTTCCCACTTCGGCCATGCCCGGATAGCCGCGCGGACCGCAGTTCTTCAGCACCATGATGCAGGTTTCATCGATGTCCAGCGCCTCATCGTCGATGCGCGCCTTGAGGTCTTCGATGCTCTCGAACACCACTGCGCGACCGCGATGCTGCAGCAGGTGCGGTGAGGCGGCCGATGGCTTGATCACGGCGCCGTTGGGCGCCAGGTTGCCGCGGATCACGGCGATGCCGGCCTCGGGCTTGAACGGCTGATCCAATGGACGGATCACATCGCGGTTCCAGCACGGTGCGTCGGCAACGTTCTCGCCGAGCGTGCGCCCGTTGGCGGTGATTGCGTCCAGGTCCAGGTGCGGGGCAATTTCGCGCAGCACGGCGGGCAGGCCGCCAGCGTAGTAGAAGTCTTCCATCAGGTACTTGCCCGACGGCTTGAGGTTGACCAGGCAGGGCAGGCGTGAGCCGAGGCGATCCCAGTCTTCCAGTTCCAGCTTCACCCCAAGCCGTGCGGCCAGCGCCAGCAGGTGCATCACCGCGTTGGTGGAGCCACCGATCGCGGCGTTGGCCTTGATCGCGTTCTCGAACGCCGAGCGGGTAAGGATGCTGGACATGACCTGGTCTTCCTTGACCATCTCCACGATGCGTCGACCGGTCAGGTGGGCGAGGCGGAAGCGGCGTGAATCCACGGCCGGAATGGCGGCGTTTTCTGGTAGCGACATGCCCAGTGCTTCAACCATGCTGGCCATCGTCGAGGCGGTGCCCATGGTCATGCAGCTGCCCTTTGAGCGCTGCATGCTGGCCTCGGCTTCGACGAATTCTTGCTGGCTGAGGTCGCCGGCGCGCACCATCTCCGACATCTCGATGACACCCGTACCGGAGCCCACCGGATTACCGCGCCAGTTGCCGGACAGCGATGGGCCACCGGACAGTCCAATGGTTGGTAGATCGACACTGGCTGCACCCATCAGCAACGATGGCGTGGTCTTGTCACAGCCCATCAGTAGAACGACGCCGTCCAGCGGGTTGGCGCGGATAGATTCCTCCACGTCCATGCTGACCAGGTTGCGGAACAGCATCGCGGTCGGCTTGACCTGGGTTTCGCCCAGCGACATCACCGGGAACTCCACCGGCAGGCCGCCGGCTTCCCACACGCCGCGCTTCACATGCTCGGCAAGTTCGCGGAACGAGGCGTTGCACGGGGTCAACTCGGACCAGGTGTTGCAGATGCCGATTACGGGGCGACCATCGAAGACATCGTGGGGCAGTCCAAGGCTCTTGAGCCAGCTGCGGTAGTAGAAGCCTTGCTTGCCTTCCCGGCCGAACCAGTCCTGGCTGCGGCGGTTTGGCTGTTTCGGTGAGCCCATAGGAACGTAGATCCTTGCGACGAGGTGGTCGGGGGGATGGTCGAGCGATCAATGCAGATGAGGCGGCAACGAATCGCTTTACGGGAGCGGATGCTACAGGGCATATTGATGCGGTAAAAATGAAAGTATCGCCAAATGCGATATAAAAAAAGTTATCAATAGCCATGTATTTAAGTGGAGGCTTGCCCAGTGTTCATTGATCCATCCCCGGCCATCGTGCCGCAGTACCCCGATCTGCAGGGAAGAACCGTGTTCATCACCGGAGGTGGCAGCGGCATCGGTGCGGCGATGGTGGAGGCCTTCGCCAAGCAGGGTGCGCGCGTGGCTTTCATCGATATCGACGAGGCGGCCAGCGCGGCGTTGGCTGCGCGGCTGCAGGCTGATGGTGTGGCAGCACCGTGGTGGCGCCGTTGTGATGTGGTCGATGTGACAGCGCTGCAACAGGCCATCGCCGATGCCGGCGCCGCGCTGGGTGATGTGCACACGCTGATCAACAACGTCGGCAGCGATGACCGGCACGCGCTGGCCGAGGTGACGCCGGAGTACTGGGAGCGCCGCATTGCGATCAATCAGCGTCCGGCATTCTTTGCCATCCAGGCCGTAGTGCCGGGCATGCAGCGGTTGGGCGGTGGATCGATCGTCAACCTGGGGTCCACTGGCTGGCAGACCAAGACCGGTGGTTACCCGGTGTATGCCACGGCCAAATCGTCGGTGCAGGGACTGACCCGCGGGCTGGCACGCGAACTGGGCCAGCAGCGCATCCGCATCAACATGCTCACCCCGGGCTGGGTGATGACCGAGCGCCAGGTGGAGCTGTGGCTGGACGCGGCCGGTGAGCAGGACCTGCAGCGTAACCAGTGCCTGCCGGACAAGGTGGTGCCGGCCGACATCGCAGCGATGGCCTTGTTCCTCTCCTCTGACCAGTCGCGCGCGTGCACGGCGCAGGAGTTCGTGGTCGACGCCGGCTGGTCCTGAGCCTGGCAGTCATTGGTGGGCGCCCGTGAGGGGCGCCTGCCTTGTGCCGATCAGGCGGGCGCCAGACCGTAGACTTCGTTGGCTGCCTGCTTGATCGCCTGCAGCACGTTGGTCGCGCCGGGCGACAGCAGCCAGTCGCTGCGGGTGATGATGCCGAACGAATCCATCCGGCACGACAGCTCCACAGGCACGACCTCGACCATGCCGAACTCGGCGTAATGGCGGGCCACGTCGGTGGGCACCACGGCGAGGTAATCGCCCTGTTGCAGCATCTTGGTCAGGAACACCAGTGCGGCAGTGCCGATCACCTGCCGCGGCGGCTCCAGCCCGGCGCTCTGGAACATCAGCTCGAACCGATGGCGCAGCACGCTGCCTACCGGCGGCACGATCCAGCCGTGCGCAGCGAGGTCGCGCAGGCCGGGTCGCGTGATCTGGAAGATCGGATGGCCGCGGCGGGCGATGGCGCAGACTTCTTCTTCAGCCAGGGCCTCGTAGTGCAGCTGGCTTTTATCGTGCTGGGCAAACAGGCGGGAGACAAGGAAGTCCACGCGGTTCTGCGACAGCCGCTCCAGCAGCACATCGCTGCTTTCCACCAGCACCGACAGGCGCAGGTCGGGGTGCTGTTGCGTGACTCGGGCCAGCGCGGTGGGCAGCAGGGTTACCGACGGGCCGGAAATGGTGCCGATGGCCACCTGGCCGGCATGGCCGCCGCGCAGTGCTTCGATTTCGGCACCGGCTTCGCCCAGGCTGGCCAGCGCGATGCGTGCATGGCGGATCATGCTTTCGCCGTACCAGGTTGCGCGCATGCCGCGCGGCAATCGCTCGAACAGCGGTACCGCGATCATGTCCTCCAGGTCCTTGAGCAGCTTGGATGCAGCCGGCTGGGACATGTTCAACACTTCAGCGGCGCGGTGGATGTTGCCCTCTTCCTCGATGGCCACCAGCAGCATCAGTTGCCGGGTCTTGAGGCGGGCGCGCACGAACCAGGGTGATGTATGCATGAGGCCTGCACATATCCATTTAAGTATGATTGATTGGCAAATGTATATTTGTTGTGTATTGGTTGCAAGGGCAGAATCGGGTCTCCGGGTCTGCTTCCGATCCGGCGCGATCCTTCGGAAGGCGGGATTGCGTCCGGGAGCACCCGGCCTTCTTGGCTCCGGTGAACACAATGCGATTTATCCAGCTTGTTGATGATCTAGGCGCAACGCGTGTGGGCGTAGTGCTGGCAGATGGCCAGCAGGTACGCCTGCTTGACGCGGTTGATTCCACCTACGCCCTGGCCCTGCGCGCCATTGCCGCTGGCCAGGATCTGGAAGCTGCCGCAGCGCCCTTGCTGGGCGGCGAACTGCTGGAGTATGCCGCGCTGCTGGTTGCCGGTCGGGTGCTCAGCCCGCTGCACCATCCGGACCCGGCGCATTGCCTGGTCACCGGCACTGGCCTGACCCATCTGGGCAGTGCCGCCGCCCGCAATGCCATGCACCAGCAGTTGTCGCAGCAGGCCGAGGCGCCGCTGACCGATTCGATGCGCATGTTCCAGGCCGGCCTGCAGGGAGGCATTCCCACCAACGGTCAGCCTGGCGCGCAGCCGGAGTGGTTCTACAAGGGCGACGGTGCGATCGTGGTTGCACCGGGCGCGGCACTGCCGTCACCGGCCTTCGCGCTCGATGGAGGTGAAGAGCCGGAACTGGTCGGGCTGTACGTGATCGGTCCCGACGGCACCCCGCATCGGCTGGGCTTTGCCATCGGCAACGAGTTCTCCGACCACGTGACCGAGCGCCAGAACTATCTGCTGCTGGCGCACTCCAAGCTGCGCGCGTGCGCCATCGGCCCGGAACTGCGCAGTGGCGCCTTGCCGGCCGATCTGCAGGGCAGCAGCCGCATCCGTCGTGGCGATGTGGTGATCTGGGAGAAGCCCTTCGTCACTGGCGAGGCCAACATGTGCCATTCGTTGGCCAACCTCGAGTACCACCACTTCAAGTATCCCGGTCATCGCCGTCCAGGCGATGTGCACCTGCACTTCTTCGGCACCGCAACGCTGAGCTTTGCCGACAACGTGCGTGCCGAAGAAGGTGACGTGTTTGAAATCGAACTGCCCGCGCTCGGCGCAGCGCTCGTCAATCCGCTGCGCGCTGAATCCGCCGGCTTCGCCCTTGGCGGTGTTGGCGAGCTCTGAGCGGCAATGGTCAATGCAACAGGAGATAGTTCCGTGAACATGCGTTTCCAGAGTTACATCAACGGCCAGTGGGTCGTCGGCAGCAGCGAAGGCGTGGATGAAAACCCGTCTGATCTGGCGGCGCCGGTCGGTGCCTACGGCATCGTCGACGCCGCACTGACCTCGCAGGCGGTGGACGCCGCCGCGGCCGCTGCGCCGGCTTGGGGCCTGAGCAATCCGCAGCAGCGCGCCGACATCCTTGATGCGATCGGCAGCGAGATCATCGCCCGCCGTGATGAGCTGGGCCGCCTGCTGGCGCTGGAAGAGGGCAAGACGCTGGGCGAAAGCATCGGCGAGGCCACCCGTGCCGGGCAGATCTTCAAATTCTTTGCAGGTGAAGCGCTGCGCATCCCAGGCGAACGCCTGGCCAGCACGCGCCCGGGCGTGGACGTGGAAATCACCCGTGAGCCGGTCGGCGTGGTCGGCATCATCGCGCCGTGGAATTTCCCGCTGGCGATCCCCGCGTGGAAGATCGCCCCGGCCCTGGCTTACGGCAACACCGTGGTGTTCAAGCCGGCCGAGATAGTGCCGGGCTGCGCCTGGGCCATCGCCGAGATCATCAGCCGCGCCGGCCTGCCCGAAGGGGTATTCAACATGGTGCTGGGTGCAGGCCGCGTGGTTGGCCAGGCGCTGGTGGAGCACCCGAAGCTGGACGCGCTGACATTCACCGGTTCGGTGGGCACCGGCACGGCCCTGCATCGACAGGCGGCTGCGCGGGGGCTGAAGATCCAGATGGAAATGGGCGGTAAGAACCCGCTGGTGGTATTGGCCGACGCCGACCTCGACAAGGCCGTGGAATGCGCGGTAAATGGTGCGTTCTTTTCCACCGGCCAGCGTTGCACCGCGTCCAGCCGCCTGATCGTCGAAGACGGCATCCACGATGCCTTCGTCAAGCGGGTGCAGGAGCGCCTGGCACAGATCAAGGTGGGAAATCCACTTGATGCCAGCGTGCACATCGGTCCGGTGGCCAGCAAGGCGCAGTTGGATACCGACCTGGCCTACATCCGCGCTGGCCACGAAGACGGCGGCCAGTTGCTGTTCGGCGGCGAGCAGGTGCAGTGCGCTACCGAAGGCCATTTCCTTGCGCCGACGCTGTTTGCTGTCGAGGCCGACCATCGCATCGCCCGCGAGGAAATCTTCGGACCGGTGGCGGCGGTGCTGCGCGCACGTGATTACGAGCACGCCCTGGCGCTGGCCAACGACACCGAGTTCGGCCTGTGCGGTGGCATCGTCACCACCTCGCTGAAGTACGCCACGCACTTCAAGCGTAGCGCGCAGGTTGGCATGGTGATGGTCAACCTGCCCACTGCAGGTGTCGATCCGCATGTGCCGTTCGGCGGTCGCAAGGGCTCCAGCTACGGTCCGCGCGAGCAGGGCCGTTACGCCGTGGAGTTCTACACCACGGTCAAGACCGCCTACACCGCGGCCTGAACCCGTCCGGCAGGCGGAAGGGGCCTGCCGGCACATCAGGCACGTTGGCTGAACGGCCGCGTGTGTGATGGCCTGAAAATATGAGGGAGGGAAGATGGATACCAAACGCTTCGTTCTGAGCGCGGTGCTGGGCGCGTGCGCGCTGCTTGCCGGTTGCGGTGGCAACGGCAACGGTGCTGCCGGTACCACGCAGGCTACCATCGGCTTCAGCCAGGTGGGTGCGGAAAGCGAGTGGCGCACGGCCAATACCCGTTCGGTCAAACAGGGCCTGGAAGCGGCAGGCTTCCGCCTGAAGTTCTCCGATGCGCAGCAGAAGCAGGAAAACCAGATCAAGGCGATCCGCTCGTTCATTGCCCAGCGCGTGGATGTCATAGCCTTCTCGCCGGTGGTCGAATCGGGTTGGGAAAACGTGCTGCGCGAAGCGAAGGCCGCCAACATCCCGGTGGTGCTGACCGATCGCGCGGTCAAGGTGTCCGACAGCTCGCTGTACACCTCCCTGATCGGTTCGGATTTTGTCGAAGAAGGACGCCGTGCAGGTCGCTGGCTGATTGGGGACAGCAAGGAGCGCCCGGGCCCGGTACGCATCGCCGAGCTGCAGGGCACGGTAGGTTCTGCGCCGGCCATCGACCGCATGAAGGGTTTCCACGAAATCATCGACGCCGATCCGCGCTTCACCGTGGTGCGTTCGCAAAGTGGCGATTTCACCCGTGCGCGTGGCAAGGAAGTGATGGAGGCGTTCCTGAAATCGGAAGGCCGCAACATCGACGTGCTGTTCGCGCACAACGATGACATGGCCATCGGCGCCATCCAGGCCATCGAAGAGGCCGGCCTGAAACCGGGCCAGGACATCCGCATTGTCTCCATCGATGGTGTGCGTGGTGCCTTCGAGGCGATGAAGGCAGGCAAGCTCAACGCGACCGTCGAGTGCAACCCGCTGTTCGGCGACCAGCTGGCCGCGCTGCTGACCGATGTGGTGGCCGGCAAACAGGTACCGCACCGTGTGGTGGTCGAGGAAGGTGTGTTCACCCAGGACCAGGCTGCCGCCGAACTGCCGCGTCGCGGTTACTGAGGGGGAGGCGTCGGTGAACAATGACCACGGCAATGCAGTGCCTGTCCTGCAGGCACGAGGGATCGGCAAGTGCTTTGCCGGCACGGTCGCCCTGCAGGAGGTGGATCTGTGTCTGCGTGCAGGTGAGATCCATGCGCTGATGGGCCAGAACGGGGCCGGCAAGTCGACGCTGATCAAGGTGCTCACTGGCGTCATCGCCGGTGATCACGGGCAGATCGTGCTCGACGGCCAGCCGATTGCACCGGCAACGCCGCTACAGGCGCAAGCGCTTGGCATCAGCACGGTGTATCAGGAGGTGAACCTGTGCCCGAATCTGTCGGTGGCCGAGAATATCTTCGCCGGCCGATATCCGCGTCGCTTCGGCCTGGTGGACTGGAAACAGTTGCATGCGCGTGCCGAGGCCGTGTTGCAGGGCGTCGGCGTGCAGGTGGATGTGCGCAGCCCGCTGGGCAGCCATCCGGTGGCGGTGCAGCAGATGGTGGCGATTGCCCGCGCCGTGGATGTGTCCGCGCGCGTATTGATCCTCGATGAGCCCACCTCGAGCTTGGACGAGGATGAAGTGCAGGAGCTGTTCAGGGTGATGCGGCATCTGCGCGCGCAAGGCATGGCGATCCTGTTCGTCACCCATTTCCTGGATCAGGTGTATGCGGTCAGCGATCGCATCACCGTGCTGCGCAATGGCGGGCTTGTCGGTGAGTACTCGACCGCAGCGCTGCCGCAGGCAGCACTGGTATCAACCATGGTGGGACGTGAGGTAGCGCTGGGCGGTGGTCGTCATGCGGGTGCCGCACGTGCGCCGCGGGGCGCCACCGTGATCGAGCTGAAAGGACTGGCGCGCCGCGGTGCACTGCAGCCAGTCGACCTGACGGTACACGAGGGTGAAGTGCTGGCGCTGGCCGGCCTGCTGGGTTCGGGGCGCACCGAGTTCGCCCGTCTGCTGTTCGGCCTCGACCGCCCGGATGCTGGCCAGTTGCAGCTGGACGGCGAAGCAATGCAGTGGCGACATCCGGCCGATGCCATTGCTGCCGGCATTGCGTTGTGCCCTGAGGAACGCAAAACCGATGGAATCGTCGCCGAACTGAGCGTGCGCGAGAACATCATTCTGGCGTTGCAGGCGCGGCAAGGCTGGACCCGCGCGCTGGCGGCGGCAGAACAGCGCCGACTGGCCAGCCATTGGGTGCAGGCGCTGGGCATCAAGACGGCTGACATCGAGACGCCGATCAGCCTGCTCTCCGGTGGCAACCAGCAGAAGGTCGTGCTGGCGCGCTGGCTGCTGACCGCGCCGCGCCTGCTGGTGCTCGATGAACCGACCCGTGGCATCGACATCGCGGCCAAACAGGAAATCATGGATGAAGTGGCACGGCTGGCCGGGCAGGGCATGGCCGTGGTGTTGATCTCCGCTGAAATCGAAGAACTGATCCGCCTCGGTGATCGCATCGCGGTATTGCGAGAGCGCCACATGGCCGGCGTACTGCCTGGTGGCAGCAGCCAGGCGCAAGTGCTGGAACTCATTGCCGGGCACGAGACGAGGGCCGCCTGATGTCTGCATCTTCTTCCCGTGCAAGTATGCCGCTCGCGGTACCGCGTGCGGCATGGCGCAACGTGATTGCATGGCCGTTGTTCTGGCCGCTGCTGACGTTGTTGCTGCTGTTGGCAGGCAATGGCCTGTTCAACCCCGGTTTCCTGCACCTGCAATGGCGCGACGGCCATCTGTACGGCAACCTGATCGACATTCTCAACCGCGCCGCACCGCTGATGCTGGTGGCAATGGGCATGACCCTGGTCATCGCCGTGCGCGGCCTGGACATCTCCGTTGGCGCGGTGCTGGCCATCGCCGCCACCGTGGCGACCTGGACACTGGGCCAGGCGCTCACCGCCCGCCTGGGCGGGCCGTGGCCGCTGCTGCTGGCCATCGCCGCTGCGTTGCTGGCGGCGCTGTTGTGTGGGCTGTGGAACGGTGCCCTGGTGGTCAGAGCAGGGATGCAGCCGATCATTGCCACGCTGGTGCTGATGGTGGCCGGGCGCGGTATCGCGCAGCTGATCAGTGACGGACAGATCCTCACCGTCTACTACGCGCCTTATGCCTGGCTCGGCACCGGCTTCCTGCTTGGCCTGCCGGTGCCGGTCTGGATCTCGCTGGTGGTGCTGGCAGCGCTGTTGCTGCTGCTTTCGCGTACGGCGCTGGGCCTGTTTCTGCGCGCCATCGGCCACAACCCGGCCGCCGCCCATGGTGCGGGCATCCGTACCCGCAGCATCACCCTGGCGGTCTATGTGTTCTGTGCCTTGTGCGCCGGTATCGCGGGTCTGCTGGTCAGTGCCAACGTCAGCAGTGCCGATGCCAACAGCGCCGGGCAGTTGTTCGAGCTGGACGCGATCCTCGCGGTGAGCCTGGGAGGCACATTGCTCGGCGGCGGTCGGTTCAGCCTGGCCGGCAGCGTCATCGGTGCGCTGATCATCCAGACCCTGACCTCGACCATCTATGCCATCGGCATGGCGCCACAGGTCAACCTGCTGGTCAAGGCGCTGCTGGTGTTTGCAGTGATGCTGCTGCAGTCCAGCCAGTTCCGTGGCAGTGTGCGCAGCGTGTTCACGCGCGGCGGCAAGGAGGGCAGTCGATGAGCGCCGTTGACAGTCCGGTCCTGGCCGCACCGCGGGCGCGCCGCTGGCAGAGGGCGCATCTGCCGTTGATGGTGACCATCGCGCTGTTCCTGGCGATGTCGCTGGCCGGCGGGGTGATGTTCGATGGCTTCCTGTCACCGCAGGTGTTCGCCAATCTGCTCATCGACAATGGTTTCCTGCTGATCGTCGCCGTGGGCATGACCTTCGTCATCCTCGCCGGCGGCATTGATCTTTCGGTGGGCGCGGTACTGGCCTTCTCCACTGTGATGCTGGCCGAGCTGGTGCAGCGCCACGGCTGCCCACCGCTGCTGGCCATCGCACTGGTGCTGGCGCTGGGCACCGGCTTTGGTGCGCTGATGGGCTGGTTGATCCAGCGCTACACATTGGCGCCTTTCGTGGTGACTCTGGCTGGCATGTTCCTGGCGCGTGGTGCGGCGACGCTGCTCAGCGTCGATTCAATCAACATCGACCAACCGCTGCTGGTGGCCGTGGCCAGCGTGCGCGTGCCTGTGTTGCCCGGTGCGTCGCTGACCCTCGGCGCCTGCATCGCGATCGTGGTGGTGCTGGCCGGTGTACTGCTGGCCGGCTGGACCCGCTTTGGCCGCGCGGTCTATGCCGTGGGTGGAAATCCTGCTTCGGCGAGACTGATGGGACTGCCCGTGCCGCGTACGGTGGTCTCGGTCTATGCGTTGAGTGGCTTCTGCGCCGCCCTGGCCGGCGTGGTCTATGCGCTCTACATGCTGTCCGGCTACAGCCAGCACGCTCTGGGGCTGGAGCTGGATGCCATCGCCGCCGTGGTTATCGGCGGCACGCTGCTGGCCGGTGGCCGCGGTCACGTGTCGGGCACGCTGTTCGGCGTGTTGATACTGGGCCAGATACAGACCTTGATCGTGTTCGACGGAACGCTCAGCTCTTGGTGGACACGCATAGCCGTGGGTGTGCTGCTGCTGGTGTTCTGCCTTCTGCAACGTGTGCTGGCCGGTGGCCGCCATCCACAGGGAGAGTATTTGTGAGCCAGGTAGGCACGCCGGACCCATTCGGCCAGCGCTGGAGCCGACGTGACATCCTGCAGGTGGGGGCGGCCAGCGCCGCTGCCGTCACCGCCTCGGTGGCCTTGCCTGCGTCGGCCGCCGCCGTACCTGCGCCACCGGCACGCGGCGCGGTGGTGCACTGGCACGAGCAGCCGTTCGCGCTGGATCAGGTAACCCTGCTGGAGGGCCCTTTCCTGCAGGCCCAGCAGCGTAATCGCCGTTTCCTGATGTCGCTGCCCAATGAGCGCCTCCTGCACAGCTTCCGTCTTACCGCTGGGCTGCCTTCGAACGCCGAGCCCCTGGGCGGCTGGGAGTCCCCCCACTGCGAGATCCGCGGGCACTTCAGCGGCGGCCATTACCTGTCTGCCTGTGCGTTGCTGCATGCCTCCACCGGTGACGAGGCGCTCAAGCGCAAGGCCGATGCCCTGGTCGACGGACTGGCGCGCTGCCAAGCCGCCGATGGCTATCTCGGGGCCTATCCGGCCGAGTTCTACGACCGTCTGGCAGCAGGCACCGAAGTGTGGGTTCCGATCTACACCCTGCACAAGATCATCGCCGGCCACCTGGACATGGCGCGCCATTGCGGCAACGCGCAGGCGCTGCGCACCGCGACCCGTCTGGCCGATTGGCTGGGTGCGTGGATGGACCAGTTCGACGACGCGCGCTGGCTGGATATCCTGAAAGTGGAGTTTGGCGGCGTACACGAATCGCTGCTGGAAATGTACCTGCAGACCGGCAAGGACGATTATCGCCGCTGGGCTGCGCGCTATGATCAGCCCAGCCTGCTGCAGCCACTGCGCGAGCGCCGTGACGCGCTGGACGGCCTGCATGCCAATACCCAGATCCCCAAGATCGTGGCCAGCGCTCGTGCTTACGAAGTTACCGGTGACCTGGAGCAGCGCGGCCTGGCCGAGTACTTCTGGCAGCAGGTGGTCGAACACCACACCTACTGCACCGGTGGCACCAGCGATTACGAGCACTTCGGCCGCCCCGACCATCTCGCCGGCCGTCTCAGTGGCCACAGCCACGAGTGCTGCTGCAGCTACAACATGCTCAAGCTGACTCGGCACCTGCATGGCTGGAAGCCCGATGCACGCTACATGGACTACTACGAACGGGTGATGTTCAACGCGCGCCTGGGAACCCAGGACGCCAGCGGCATGATGATGTACTTCGTGCCCATGGATGCCGGCTACTGGAAGCTGTTCAACACACCCGATGCCTCGTTCTGGTGCTGCACCGGCACCGGTGCCGAGGATTTTGCCAAGACCCAGGACACCATCTACTTCCACGACGATGCCGGGCTGAGCGTCAACCTGTACATCGCCTCGCGGCTGGACTGGCCCGAGCGCGGCCTGCGCCTGACCCAGCAGACCCGTTTCCCGGAAGAGCAGGGCAGTACGCTGCGCTTTGAACTGCGTTCGCCCCAGCAGCTGACACTGCGTCTGCGCATTCCCGGCTGGGCAACGGGTGCGCGTCTGCGCCTGAACGGTGTGCTGCAGGATCTGCCGCTATCGCCCGGCAGCTATGCCAGCCTGCAGCGCCGCTTCGTCGATGGTGACGTCGTGCAGTTGGAGCTGCCGATGGCGCTGCACGCTGCGCCGCTGTCGGATGAGCCCAGCCTGCAGGCCATGATGTTCGGACCGCTGGTGCTGGCCGCGCGCCTGGGCACCGAGGACATTCCCGCTTCGCAGTTGCACGTCTCCGATCAGCGGCCCTCGCTCAACCGCATCCATGGCCAGCAGCTGCCGACGGCCTACCAGCACGGCAACGCCGCATGGGTCACTGCGCGGCCCGAGCAGGCACGGGTGTTCGAGGCTGAAGGCATCGATGGCACGGTGGAGCTGGTGCCGTTCTACCAGGTCCTGCATGAGCGCTATTCAGTCTATCTGCGGGTGCGTCCCAGGTGGGAAAAGCTGGCGCAGTTCTGAGGCGTTACCGCAGCGCGCCGTTGGTCGCATTCGCAGCAGGCATGGATGGAGATACTCTCGCCATCCATGCGCACGAAAACCGGAACAGAGTCCTTTGAAATGAGCTGAACAACGAAAAAGAGCACCGGCGTGGAGGGCACGGCCGAGGCAAGCCAAGCAATGCAGGAGCTCAAGAGGAGGGCGCATGCAGAACCAGAAACTAAGCGTGGTCGAGAAGATCGGCTACGGTGCCGGCGACATGGCGGTGAACGTGGTCATCTCGTCGATGATGCTGATCATCACGTTCTTCTACACCGACATCTACGGTCTGAAGCCCACCGACGTGGCGCTGCTGTTCATCGTGGTGCGCTTGATCGATGCGTTCGCCGATCCGTTGATGGGCGTGTTCACCGACCGCCACACCACGCGTTGGGGTCGCTACCGGCCCTATTTCCTGGTCATGGCGGTGCCATTTGGTATTTCGGTGTTCCTGACCTTCACCACACCTGACCTCTCCTACAACCTGAAGCTGGCCTGGGCCTACGCGACCTATCTGCTGGTGATGCTGATCTTTACCGTGGTGACCATTCCGTACATCTCGCTGATCGGTGTATTGACCGCCGATCCGCAGCAGCGCCTGTCCGCCAATGGTTACCGGCTGTTCTTCGCCAAGGTGGCGGCCTTCCTGGTCACCATCGTGGTACCGCAGTTGGCCGTGGCCTGGAGCAGCGACGGCAACCTTGCCGACGGCTACAAATGGGCGATGGGGCTGATGGGGCTGATGGCCACGGTGCTGTTCCTGTTCTGCTTTGCCAGCACCAGGGAGCGCATCCAGCACGAGGTGGACCGCAAGCCGGTGCGCGAGCAGGTCAAGCTGATGCTGCGCAACGACCAGTGGCTGGTGCTGGCCGCGGTCTGCGTGATCGGCACCATTGGCTACGTGATCCGTGGTTCGGTGGCAGCCTATTACGCCAAGTACTTCCTCGGCGGTGATGCTGCACTGATGTCGGCGTTCATGGCGACGGGTGTAGTTGCAGCGATCCTGGCGATGGTCGCCTCGACCTGGATCACCAAGGTGTACTGCAAGATCAAACTGTTCCGCTACAGCCAGTTGGCGGTCGGTGTGCTCAGCGTGGCTATGTATCTGCTGGTCAAGCCGGGCGACACCGTGCTGGCATTCTTCCTCTACTTCCTGATCTGTTTCGTGGTCGATCTGCATGCCCCGGTGTTCTGGTCGGCCATCGCCGAGGCCGTGGACTATGGCCATGCCCGCAGCGGCAAGCGTGTGGCAGGCATGTCCTTCGGTGGCATCTCGTTCTGCCAGAAGGCCGGCATGGGCGTGGCCGGTGCCATCGTCGGCGTGCTGTTGGCTGCCTTCGGTTACGTACCTGACCAAGCCCAGAGCGCGCTGTCGTTAACCGGCATCGCGCTGATGCTGACCATCATCCCCGGTGTGTTCCATGCACTGATGGGCGCACTGATGTTCCGTTACCGCATCACCGACGAGTACTACCGCGTGATGAAGGAGCAGATCGTTCCCGAACAGGCGCCAGCAGGCGGCGGACACACGCCACTGCCGATCTCCCAACGCACCACGGAATGCATGCCATGACCCATAGCAATCCCTTCATCCTCAACCGCGCGGACCCCTTCGTGCTGCGCGAAGACGGCTACTACCACTTCACCGCCTCGGTGCCGGAGTACGACCGTATCGTGCTGCGTCGTTCGCCGACCCTGCAGGGCCTGGTCGACGCTGAGGAGCGCGTGCTGTGGCGCGCACCGGCCGAAGGCGCCTGGAGCCAGTTGATCTGGGCCCCTGAAGTGCACCGCTTCGAAAGCGGCTGGTACGTATACTTCGCCGCCGCGCCGACCCGCGAGATCAAGGACGCGCTGTTCCAGCACCGCATGTATGCCCTGCGCTGTGCAGATGCCGATCCGATGACCGGCACCTGGGTATTCGCCGGCCAGGTCGACAGTGGCATCGATGCGTTCTGCCTGGATGCCACGCGCTTCCGTCATCGCGGACAGGACTACTACCTGTGGGCGCAGAAGCATCCGGAAGTCGCCGGCAACTCCAACTTGTACATCGCACCTTTGGTCACCCCGACGACGCTGGGTGGGGAACCGGTGCTGCTCACGCGTCCCGAGCTGGACTGGGAAGTGCAGGGCTTTGCGGTCAATGAAGGCCCCGCCGTGCTGGTGCGCAATGACAAGGTGTTCATTACCTATTCGGCCAGCGCCACCGACGAGCGCTATGCCATGGGGTTGTTGTGGGCCGATGCCGAGGCCGACCTGCTCGACCCGACAAGCTGGAGCAAGTCCTCCACGCCGGTGTTCAGCAGCGATGCCGAACGCGGGGTCTTCGGTCCAGGACACAACAGTTTCACCACCAGCGAAGACGGTCAGACCGATCTGATGGTGTACCACGCGCGCAACTATGTCGGCATCGAGGGTGACCCGTTGTGGAACCCGGATCGTCACGCCTGCGTGCAGCCGCTACAGTGGGACGCGCAGGGCATGCCGGTGTTTGGCCGCCCGCTGCGCGAGGTGCAGGCATGAACCGGCGTCCGTTGGGCGGGGTCCTGTGCCTGGCATTGGCCCTGCCGGCAGCCAGTGCGTGGGCGCAGCCGGTCAATGCGCCGCAGCCCGGCAACACCGACATGATGGACGCACCGCCGGTGGTCGTCGCCAACCGGGGGCCGACATCGGATGTGCTTGCGCATGACCCGGTGATCCAACGCCAGGGCGATACCTGGTACCTGTTCACCACCGGCCCGGGCATCAGCGTGTGGAGCTCCAGGGATCTGAAGAAGTGGGTGCAGCAGGCACCGGTATTCGCGCGCAGCCCGGCATGGACGGAACAGATCGTATCGGGCTTCAACGGCCATATCTGGGCGCCGGAGATCTCCTTCCACAACGGCGTGTACACGCTGTACTACTCGATCTCCTCCGGCGGTAAGAACACCTCGGCGATCGGCGTGGCCACCAACACCACGCTGAATCCGGCCGATCCGGCTTTCCAGTGGGTGGACCACGGCACGCTGTTGCGTTCCATCCCGCAGCGTGATCTGTGGAATGCCATTGATGGCAATCCCATCGACGATGTCGACGGCACGCCGTGGCTTTCGTTTGGCTCGTTCTGGGGCGGGCTGAAGCTGGTCAAGCTGGGCGCCGACCGTCGCAGCCTGGCCGAGCCGCAGGAGTGGCATACCATTGCCAAGCGTGAGCGCTCGATCCTGATCGATGATGCCGAGCCGGAGCCCGCAGCACTGGAAGCACCGCATATCGTGCGGCATGACGGCTGGTTCTATCTGTACCTGTCCTGGGACCACTGCTGCCGTGGCATCAAGAGTGATTACCGGGTGATGGTCGGCCGCTCGCGCAGCCTGCAGGGCCCGTACCTGGATCACGAAGGCAAGCGACTTGACCAGGGCGGTGGCACCGAAGTACTGCGCGGCAACAGCCGTTGGATCGGCCCGGGCCACAACAGCGTGCTGAGCGACGGCGGCAAGGACTACTTGGTGTTCCATGCATACGATCCCAAGGACAACGGCCTGCCCAAGCTGCAGCTGCTGCCGCTGACCTATGATCGCGAAGGTTGGCCACAGGCTTCATTCAAGTGAGTCAGAAGACCCCGCTTTGGCGGGGTTCTTCATAGGCGGTAGTGATGGGCCAGGCCCGTCACCCAGCAGTAGCGGCGACGCCCTGCAGAACAGGACGGCAGAAGGTGGTGCTGAGGTCGCGATGAAGATGCCTAAGCCAGCCCCCTACGCAGAGATCATGGGTAGCGCCGCTGTACGAAACAGAAGTCGTTTTGGTCTTCATGGCCGCCCTCGCTTAGCCATGTGCTCGATCGCAGTAAGCCTGCGCCGCGAGAATGGCCAGACTGGAGGACATGCCAGGGTGGCGTTCAATATAGTCAATTGCAATGTTGAGCGTCAGTCGCTTTCAGGCAAGTGAGAAAAGAGAATCCGTAATTTGCGCGTGCGCTGACCGCGAATGAAGTCGTGGCGATAAAATGGCGAACCTTCAGCGGGTGATCAACCATGAAACCCGCGCTTGGTTGGCACGCCCGAGTTGGCAATGGTGGACGTTTCTCGGTGACGGATGCCGTATGTGTCACCTGGCGGCACAAGGAACATCCATCCCACCCTCGCAGCCGGCCGGAGAGGTGCCGGCTGCGAGGTCCTGCAGTCCTTACTGCAGCTTCAACATCACGATCGCCTTGGCTGGCAGTTGCACCTGCAGTGAACGGCCATCGAGGCTGGCGCCGGTGAAGGCCTGCGGTACTACTTCATCCGGCCTATCAAAGGTGTTCAACGAGGTGATCGCCCGCGCACTCAGGATCTGCCCGCTCACCGAGGTGGCCGAGGCCAGACCATCGACCTGCACGCTCACGCTGGCGGCGTTGTCCGGATCCAGGTTGGTCAGGGCGACATAGACATGCCCATCCCTGGCCTTCACCGCCGAACCATGCACCGCCGGCACCGTGTACTTGCCGTGCGTGTACTTGGGCGCCTGCAACTGCATCGGCAGGTGGGTTGCATCCTGGTAAGGCTTGTACATCGCAAACACGTGGTAGGTCGGTGTCAACAGCATGCGGTTGCCATCGGTGAGGATCATCGCCTGCAGCACGTTGATCATCTGCGCGATGTTGGCCATGCGTACGCGGTCGGCGTGCTGGGTGAAGATGTCCAGTGTCAACGAGGCAACCATCGCATCACGCAGCGTGTTCTGTTGGTGCAGGAAGCCAGGATTCACGCCTGGCACGCCCATGTACCAGGTGCCCCATTCGTCCACGACCAGGGCGACCTTCTTCTCTGGATCGTACTTGTCCATGATCGCGCTGTGCTTGCGGATCAGTTCGTCCATGCGCAGGGCTTCGGACAGGGTTTCGATCCAACCGTCTTCGTCGAAATCGGTGGACGAGGCGCGCGGCGGCCACTGCCCAGGCACCACGTAGTAATGCAGACTCAGGCCATCCATAAACTTGCCGGCCTCGCGCATCATCACTTCGGTCCAGTTGTAATCGTCCACATTGGCGCCGGGAGCGATCTTCAGGATCTTCTGGTCAGCCGGTGCCTTCACGAAGGTCTGGTAGCGACGGTAAAGATCCGCGGCGTACTCTGGGCGCATGTTGCCGCCGCAGCCCCACAGCTCGTTACCCACACCAAAGTAGGGTACTTTCCAGGGCTTATCGCGGCCGTTGGCACGACGTTCTTCGGCCAGCGTGGAGCGGGTCGGGGCGGTCATGTATTCCACCCATTGCGCCATCTCGTCGGCAGGTGCGTTGCCAACGTTGCCGGCGACGTAGGCGTCGGTACCCAGCAGTTCGGTGAACTCCATGAATTCATGGGTACCGAAGGCATTGTTCTCTTCCACGCCACCCCAGTGGGTGTTGATGCTGGTCGGGCGCTTCTCGCGCGGGCCGACGCCATCTCGCCAGTGGTATTCATCTGCGAAGCAGCCGCCCGGCCAGCGCACATTGGGCACCTCGATGGCCTTCAGAGCGGCCATCACATCGTTGCGATAGCCGCGTGTATTGGGGATCGGCGAATCCACGCCGACCCACAGGCCGCCATAGATGCCGGTGCCCAAGTGCTCGGCGAACTGGCCGAAGATGTGCTTGGATACCTGCGGGCCAGGCTGATCGGCCTTGAGTGTAGCGCGCACCTTGACCTCGGCGGCGTTGGCGAGGCCGCTGACCAGGGCCAGTGCGGCCAGCGCCAGAGGTAGCCGGCGCAACCACGGCCGACGGTTTCCGTTTGAATTGATGGGCATCAGTGTTCCTCCTGTTGCCATTGCATGCGGATCGGCAGGCCCGCCTCGGGTAATGCACCTGGTGGGCCCGCCGCCGGCCGCGGTGCAGGTTGGGAAAGGTCAGAACTGGTAGCGCAGGCCTACCGCATAGGTGCGGCTGAACATGCTGGTGCCCAGGTTGAACAACTGGCGGTTGCTGTAGTAATCCTGGTACTTCTCGCCGGTGAGGTTGGTCGCGTCCAGGGTCAGCACCAGCGAGGGCGTGGCTTGCCAGCTGAACTGTAGGTCCATGGAACCTTCGCCGGCCGACCACACCTGGGTGGGCATCGAGCAGCAGTAGTTGTAGCTGGTCAGGAACTTGTCGCGGTCCACCCACGACAGGCGCGAGGAGAAGCGGCCGCGCTCATACATCAGCACAACGCTGTAGGACCAGTCGGAGACGCCGATCAGCGGGTTGGCCTGGTAGCCCAGCAGTCGGGTGGAGTCCGCTTCGTCATACACCGGATCCTTGGATTCGCCGTCGATCCAGGTGTAGTTGCCCTGGATGCCAATGCCGCGCAGCCACTCGGGTACGTTGTCCGGAAAGTACTGAAAGCCCAGTTCAAGTCCCTTCAGCGTGCCTGCACCGGCATTCTGCGGTGAGGTCAGCACATAGTTGCCGTTGAGTTCCGGGCTGCGGTCGTCGACGGTGATGCTGCGGTCGGCGTTGAAGATGAAGCCATCGACATCGCGCAGGAAGGCCACGGCGTAGATGCTACTGCTCGCACTGAAGTAGTACTCCAGGGCCAGGTCGATGGTCTTGGCTTCCACCGGCGCCAGGTTGGGGTTGCCACTGGTGGCGTAGCCGAAGGTGGCCGCCGTGGAAGACGGGGGCGTCAGCACCATCGCCGGGTTGAGCTGGGCGAAGGCCGGGCGGCTGATCGTCTGGCCGTAGGCAAGGCGGGCCATCAGCTTTTCCGTGGCGTGCCAGCGCAGTACCGCGCTGGGCAGGACGTCGGTACGGCTCTTGCCCAATGAGGTCGGCACCCAGTCCTGGACGAGGCTGTTGTAGTTCATGTCTGTGCGGGCGCGCACCGCACGCACACCGACCTGTCCATCCAGCACGCCGACCGGCAGGTCGGTACTGAAGTCGGTCTGCAGATAGGCTGCGTAGGTGTCTTCCTCGATATCGAAGAAGCGTGCCGCGTCATACAACGGGCGGCCGCTGGAGAAGCCGTACAGGGCCCGCATTTCATCCGAGTGCGAGAGCAGGTATTTGTGGTCGGCGATGATCCAGCGCCGCGGGAAGTTGGCCTCACCGGAGTAGAACGACCCCGGGCTGGCACGGTACAGATCAGGATGCAGGGCCACGTCACGCTGGCTGGCACAGTTGGCCACCGCACCGCAGTCGGCCGAACGGTCACCCGCCTGCGATGTCGCGCTGCGGCGATCAAGGCGCACGCCGAATTTCAGTGCCTCGAAGAAGCCTGTGTCGAAACGGTATTCGCCATCGGCCTGCCAGGTTAGTGCATCACCTTTATCGCGGCCGTGCTGGTCGTAGTACCAGGCAAGGCCCCAGCCGCGCGGATCGGTCAGGTCGCTTTCGTCGATATCCGCGGTAGCGGGGTTGTCCGGGAATGACAGTGAGGGCGTACCCGAGCCTGCATTGTTGAAGTCCACCGCCATGCGGTGACGGACACTGCCCATGTCCAGGATCTGGTTGTGCCAGTCGTACTGCGAGGTCTGGTAGACCACTTCGGACTTCAGTTTGAAGCGTTCGGTGAACTCCCACTTGCCGCCCAACGCGTACTGGAAGGTATCGGTCTTGGCCGTGCGCGCCTGCGTGCTGGTGAAGATATAGGGGTTGTTGATGTAGTTTTCCTTGACCACGTTGCTGCCCGGATACAGCGCGCTGTCCTGGTAGCGGTCAGGGTTGTTGGCGAAGGCGAACAGCAGCGAGTTGGAATCGGTGTTGCGGTAGCCGTTGTAGAAGGCCTCGAAGGTGTACTCGGACCAGTCATTTGGCTTGAACTGCAGCGCCAGGTTGGCGGCCGGGCGTTTGCGTTCGCCAAAGCGGTTCCAGCCGCCCAGTGCATCGCGCAGCAGGACATACTCGCGCTGTGTACCATCGACAGCCAGGGCGGAGCCGGGAACGGTGGACAGCGGGGTACCGCGGTCGACGATGCGCTGGCCGTTGGCACCGAACTCGGGAACGCGCTGGTAGGTATCGGCGTAGTAGGGATCGGCCGAACCATTCCAGATGTTCTCGTCGCGGTAGTTGGTGCGCGCGTGGCTCAGGTTGAGCAGGGCACCGAACTCACCGACGCTGGTGGACCAGCGGTCGCTGAACAACGCATTGAGGTTGGGATCGAATTTTCCGGTGTTGCTGGCATGGATGCCGCGCGCGGCGACCGATACCTTGGAGTCCTCGAAATCCAGGGGACGATGGGTGCGGATATCGATCTGCCCGGCGATGCCCCCCTCCACCAGGTCGGCCGAGCGGGTCTTGTACACCGTCACTTCCGAAAGCAGGCTCGCCGGGATGTCGGCCAGTGCTACCGAGCGCCCGGTGGAGGTGAACATCTGCCGCCCGTTGATCGTGGTGGAGGCATCACCCAGACCGCGGATGGTCACCCCGGCCACCTCGCCACCGCCACGGCCGGTGGTCTGCACACCGGTAACCCGCTGCAGTGCCTCGACGACGTTGTTGTCGGGGAACTTGCCGATGTCTTCGGCAACGATGGCATCGACCACCTGGCGGGTAGCCTGCTTGATCGCCTGTGCCGAGATCAGGCTCTGGCGTACACCGCGCACTTCCACGGCGTCCAAGGCCACGGCATCCTCGGCGGCCGCGTCACGGCCAGCAGTCGACGGACTCTGCGCCAGGGCCGGGGTACTCAGCGCCAGGGCCAGGGCCAGCGGCAGCAGTGCGGGGGTAGGTTGGAAAGCACGTGCACAGTTCATTGCGTTTGACCCTCAGGCTGGAGTAGCGGGGAAAACGTCGTGCGTGGGGACGCGCGGGACCGCTGCAGGGCCGTCATGGCCCTGCAGTTGTAGTCGCGCGGGGAGGTTCAGAAGCGGAAGCGCAGGCCGAGCGAGAACGTACGTTCGGCCATGGCCAGATCGCGCGGGAACAGGCTTGGATCACTGCCGAAGTAGTTGCGGGTGACCTTGCCGAGCAGGTTGGTGGCTTCCAGCGAAACCGTCAGCGAGGGATCGATGTCGTAGCTCATCGACAGATCCAGATAGTCGGTGGGCGCAACGTAGATCGATTGCGGCTGGTCGCCACTGGCGGTATAGCTGAGTGCGTATTCGCTGCGCTTGTTCCAGGCTAGGCGGCTGGAGAAACCCCCGCGCTGGTACATCAGCACGGCGTTGTAGGCACGGTCGGAGACGTTGACCAGGTCCTGCTTCTCGCCTGTCGGCGAGCGGGTCTGTGCATCGATGAAGGTGGCGTTGAGCTGCACGCCGAAGCCGGACAGCCAGCCAGGCAACTGATCGAAGAACTGGGTATATGCCAGCTCGGCACCTTCCAGCGTGCCACGGCCGGTGTTGCGCGGACGGCTCACCGAGTAGATGACGCCGTTGATCAGCTCGTCATCGGCGTAGGTCTGGATGTAGCCATCGATGCTGCGTTTGAACACTGCGGCCGACAGCATCGAGCCCGGGCGGAAGTACCACTCCAGCGAGACATCGAGGTTCTCCGAAGTGATCGGTGCGAGGTCCGGATTACCGCCGGTGCCGGTGGCGGGCACGGTGTCGGTGGCCCGGTACAGCGACAGCTGCGGATTGAGGGCGGCAAAGCTGGGCAGGGTGATCGACTTGCCGTAGGTGGCGCGCAGCAGCAGGTTGTCGCGCAGGCCCAGATTGGCGCTGAAGCTGGGCAACACTTCGTCGTGGCGCTTGGACAGATTCACCGACGAAGACACACCGTCGAGTACGGTGGTGCCCGCCAGGTCCGATTCCATGCGCACCGCACGCACGCCGATCGCGCCATCCAACGGCAGGCCGCCCAGTTGCATCGAGTAGCGGCCCTGCAGGTAGGCGGCGTAGCTGTCTTCCTGGTCGTTGAAGTACAGCAGCGGGTTGGCTGCCGGCGCTGCGGGATTCTGTCCCATGGCGGTGCGGATCAGCCCTGAATTGCGCAGCAGGTAGCCACGGTCGGCGACCATCCACTGCGGCGTGGACGTGCGACGCTCACCATTGAGGAAGTTCGACGGAGTGGTCGAGGCCAGCCCGGCGAGCTGGTTGACGAACACCGTGTTGCCGCTGATGTTGGCCATGCCGCCGGTATCGGCAGCGACATTCAGGGCCTCGCGGCGGCTGGCACGCACGCCGGCATCGAGACCGGTGAATGGACCGGCATCGAGCTGCAGGGTCATGTCGGCCTTCCATGACCAGTCCTTGCCCTCCTGGCGGCTCCAGGCATCGAAGTACTGGTTCAGCCAGTACCGCGATGGATCGGTGACGTCCAGTGGACTGCCATCAGCGTTGCGTGCCTGCGCGTTGCTGGCCCCCCCGTTGCCGAAGTCCATCTCCAGCAGCGGCGCATTGAATGCCGTATCGAGGATGAAGCTGCGGTTGTCGGCCTTGCTGTAGGTATAGGCCAAGTCGCTGGAGAGGGTCATCCGCTCGCCGCGCCAGCGCCCACCGATCGCGCTCTGCCAGGTATCGGAGGAATTGGCGAAGGCCTGGTTGCTGGTCAGCGTGAACATGTCACGTGCGACCAAGTGTTCCACCACCTGGCTGCCGGGCTTGAGACCCATTTCCACGACATTGCCTGCGTTGACCAGGGTCGGCAGCGGAATCAGGAAGTTGACCTGGCTGTCGTTGTCGTACTTCGTATAGAAGTTCTCGAAGTACAGCTCGGTTGAATCGTTGGGCGCCCACTGCAGGGTCAGGTTGGCCGAGCTGCGCTTGCGGTCGCCAAGGGTGTAGATCGAGCCGATGGTGTCGGGGATGTAGACCTTCCCATCGCCACCGGTCGGGGCATCCTTCAGGCTGTAGATGCCGTTGAAGGTGTTGCTTTCCTGATAGTCCTGCGACTGGTAGGAGGCGCTGGCCATGATACCGAAGCGGCCATGGTCGCCATCCCACAGTTTGTTGATGGTCAGGCTGGCATTCGGGTCGGCCTGCTCGGAATTGCGGCTGTACACGGCACGCGCGCTGCCGGCGATGGTGAATGGCTGGTCGAAATCGAAGGGGCGGCGCAGGCGCACGTCGATCAGGCCACCAATACCGCCTTCGATGTTTTCCGCGCCGCTGGTCTTGTACACGTCCACGCGCTGCAGCAGGTCGGCCGGTATATCGGCCAGGGCCATGCTACGGCCGGTGGTGGTGAAGACGCTGCGGCCATTGAGTGTGGTCACCACGTCGGGCAGGCCACGCACCAGTACGGTACCGACTTCGCCGGCGCCACGCGCCACCTGCACGCCAGTGACGCGCTGCAGTGCAGCGGCTACGCTGTTGTCAGGCAGTTTGCCGATGTCTTCGGCAACGATCGAATCGGTGATCTGCGCGCTGTTCTGCTTGAGCGAAATGGCGCTGGCGATGCTGTTGCGCACCCCGCGCACCTGCACGGTATCCAGTTCGGTGGCGCCTTCCTGCCTGGTGCTGGCCTGCTGCGCGTGGGCGCTGCCGATGATGGCCAATGCCAATGCCAATGCCAGTGCGGCTGGCAGAGCGGCTGTGACCAGCGGCTTGCACCGCATGTTCTTGCTCACGATATGCATCGCGTTGAACCCCTCCCAGAGTTTCACTTGCAGGCGCGACCGGTGATACAGCCGCTGGTCCCGGTAGGCGGGATGAACGCCGCAGCGGAGCCGAGCATCGAATGTGGAACGGGTTCATTGGTTCTCACCCATCCCCCTCACCAGGCGCCATCGGTAGTGGCGACTGCCAATTGGCAGTGCAGGGGAGGATAGGACAGCGACTGATAACCTACTAATAATTTGTCACCGGTTTGCCATATGGCAATTGCAATGCTGCGATGCGCAAGTTTTTTACTGCTGCTATGCCATCGCGGGCAAGACCCATGCAGTATTTGCCATGGTTGTCGGACAGGTGGCTGACTATGCTGCCCGGCAGTGACGAATTCCGAGGCAACGAACGTGACGCAGCGTGTGTTTGGCGAGTTATCCGATGGCACCACGGTGCAGGCCGTTACTCTGGACAACGGGTGCTTGCGGGCCGAGATACTGACCCGTGGCGGGGTGCTGCGCAGCCTGCAGGTGAACACTCCCCATGGCCCGGTCGAGGCCGTGCTGGGTCTGCCCGACCTGGCGGCATACGTGGCTGATACGGACAACCTCGGCATTCTGGTCGGGCGCTACGGCAATCGCATTGCCGGCGCGCGGTACGAGCATGCGGGTGTGCGGCATTGGCTGGATGCAAATGAAGGGCGCAATCACCTGCATGGTGGACGGCATGGCTTCGGCCGCCGGCTCTGGACCGTGCTTGAGCAGACGCCGCATCGCCTTGTTCTTGCGCTTACCTCGCCCGCTGGCGAGGGCGGCTATCCGGGCACCTTGGATGTCACCGCGACCTTCGAGCTCTCCGGTGCTGAACTTCTACTGACCTATCACGCGCGCACCGATGCCGAGACGCCTGTGAATCTGACCCACCATCCTTATTTCAACTTGGCTGGTGATCCTCAGGTGCCTGCCGATAGCCAATGGCTGCGGGTGCCGGCTGATCATTTCCTGCCGGTGGATGCTGAGCTGATTCCCACGGGAGAGGTGCGCGATGTCAGCGGCGGTGCCTTTGATTTCCGCGAGGCAGTGGAGGTGCGGCTGCGGCGTACCGACGAGGCGCAGGTGAGCGCCTCGTCCGGCTACGATCATTGCCTGGTGCTGGCTGGCGATGCCGACTGCAGTGCGGAGCTGTACTCGCCGCACAGCGGCGTGGCAATGCGGATAGCCAGCCCGATGCCGGCGTTGCAGTTCTACGAGGGGCAGGCACTGGACTGCAGTCAGCCGAAACTGGGACGTGGTTTTTGCTTGGAGCCTCAAGGGTTTCCGGACGCACCGAATCACCCGCATTTCCCTTCGACAATGCTGTCTCCTGCTGAGATCTACCTGCATCCGATCCGCTACACCTTCGCGCACGTGAGCAATGCCAGCTCGTGGGCCGAGGTTGGGCAGGCATTGGACGCCAACGCGGGCACATGAACAAGCCGCGGTAGTACCGGGCCATGCACCCCAGCCACAATGGCGGATCATCGAGCATCGGCATGATGAGGCCGTCTACGACCTCTACTTTGGCGGGCCCAGTACGTCAATCTGCGAGACAACGGCCGAATGTCTTGAGGCACTCACGAAGGCCCGCATGATTGTCGAGCGTGGCTACGACGACTGCAAACCACGACGCGAACTACTTGCAACACTAGATCTGGCTATCACTGAACTGAGAGAGGGTCAGGCGGCTTGGCCAGCCCCAATCGTCGGGCGGGAGGCATGCTCTGGGCCTTCGCTGCCCCCAAGAAAGCTCGCCCAGCGGTGATAGCCATTCACCGCTGGGCGAGGACATTCTAGGGACAACCAAGCCTTTGAAATTCCGGGTGCCACCGCACAAGGGTTGGACTATCGACTGATGCTGGGCGCTGACTATTGACGGGCGCGTCTGTCGATCAGGACCGCGCTGATGGCGCAGCATCAGTTCGACGTCACAGACACGCAGGCCCAACTGCATGTGGGCTACGCCTACTAGAGCAGGATTGAACACGCCGCCAACTGCCTGCCAAGGCAGTTGGCGGTGATTCAACTAAGGGGTAGCTTCGACATTCGCCCTACGATTGTCCTCCGTGTACGCGCCGCAGGAACTTGGCTGAGCCTCTGTCTTGGCGGTTGGTGGTTGCTGCATCATCACCAGGTGAGCATAGCCGTAGCTTGCTGGATGCCTGCAAGCCGCCAGACTGTAGGCCTCCGCGTATTCGCTCTCAACTAGTTCCGCAATGCCAGACTCAATTTCAATTGAAGGATGTCGGGTAGACGCTAGCGTTGAGTCATCTCGGTAAGGTTCCTCTCAGACATCCTCTTCGAACTCGCAACGCGCTGCATGCAACACGCGGGCTGGGTCTACGCTCAGCATCGCGGCCGGTGCCGCGCCCCAAAGCAACGCATGCGGCGACAAGAACCACTCGGCCTCGCCCCAACCGGTACTGCGACGCAGACCATCCGGCTCACGCTGGAAAGGACCAAAGTCGCGCAACACTGCTAGGATCTCGGCTAATTGCTCAACAGGCTGGCCATCTGGGCGGAACAGCCAGGTCGGGTAGCGGTAGCTGCCGATGGGGTGGGTGACATACACGCCCAGCAGCTTCCCCTGACGTCGCAACTCGCTTGCACTGTGGCAGCCTCTGCCGAGCTTCAAGTCCAGCCCGGCATTGACCTGTGCTGCACTGAACCACTGTGAGGCGAGACTTTCGCGCCGTGCTGCGGCGGCATCCAGGATCTCTCGTGGGGGCGCGAAGCGAGTCATGCGAGCCTGAGCTGAACCAAAGATGGATTGCGCATGGCTACGCGTCTCCGCTCCGGGCTAGGGGACGCAAGTCAGCGTCCGCATTGCCGGTGCGATCAAGCAAACGGTGGAGTACCAGGTTGAGGCCATCATCGTCTGATGAATAGGGAGAACCGAACAGCGGGACCTGGACCCAAAGTTGCTCCTGCCCGGGATGGACATAGGGGCCGTGATCATCGAGTAGGAGGGCCTCGCCCAGATTTGGCGAGGCGAGACGTAGGTCTTTCGTCTTTCCCGACCACCTGATGTAGGGCAGCTCCACGAACCAGGCCGGGGCACTGCCTTCGCGAGCCAACAGCGCGGCGATGCTGCGAAAGCGATCTTCGGGAACTGTTGTAAACATCGTCAGCTGATCAAACAACGCCTGGATTTCCTCAAGGAACCGGTAGAGTCCGGGCCTGGGAATCTGGCTGATTGCGTTTGAGATGAGCGTTCCCTCAAGGTCAAGTGCCAAGATCGTCGGCTTCATATGCTGCCTCTATCGTTGGTGCGAGCGCCCAACCTTGCTCTCTTGGCTGAACGCTGTCTATCGTGTGAGCCTACTGGTACGCACCGGAGTGAGTCTCCCGGGGCGAGCGTGGCGCGCACAGCCAACAGGTGTACCGCAGGAGCCACAAGTTTGCGGGCATCGTTGCTATTCTCATCCAGTCGTCGAGATTGCTAAGTTCTGCCCGCGACCGTGGCGCAGTTCCGAGCGGTTCGCGCAACGTAGCTGCAGCTGACTGACGACGATCAGTTGCTCCAGCACGCCAACGCCGAACATCTTTGTTGGTCCGGCCGCGGCAATGATATTACCCAGCAATTGAGCACAGTCTGGTGCCAGTTGTGCGCATGACACCTGCCGGTATGTAGCATCTGTCTATCTAGGCTTCTATTCCGCGGGAGATTTCACGTCATTACGATGATTTATGGAAGCGCCAGAGTTGCGCGCTTTTCCGCGCACAACGGAAGAAGACATCCCTTAATGAGTACATTTGCGCGCATATGATTCACATGCCAATCCAGTCCCCTGAGGAAATTGCCGAGGCCCTAGGAAAGCGGATCAGGGCGCGCCGCCTTCTGGCCAATGTTTCGCAAGCAGCGTTGGCCGACAAAGCGGGAATCTCTCGCAGAGCACTGGTGCAACTGGAGAGCGGGCAAGGATCGACGGTCTACACGCTGATCTCCACCCTTAGAGCATTGGGCTTGGAACAACAGCTGACTTCTCTCGTCCCAGTCCCGACCGTTAGCCCAATGGCTATGCTGAAGGCTAAACGGTTGCGCAGCCGAGCGTCCTAGAGCCCGGAGCGGCGCCTGGTATCCTCCCACGATGCAAGCGTAGCCATCTCTTGCCCGTGTCTAATTCGGCAGAGGCTCAGCCTTCTCGCAAAGTCGTTTTGGACTTAGTGCATAGCTACTCGGTAGCTACAGTTATTGACGATACGGAACCACGTCAACCATTGCGACTTTTCGGCGACAAGAATTGCCGTCGTGCGTACCCAGTGCTGGTTTGCGCAGATTCCCTACCTCTCTTGGCACGGATCAACCAGGACCCGTGATTTGTTACGAAACGCCAAGCAACTGGACGCCCAGCGCCAAACACACTGAACAGTGACGCCAAATGAATTGGACACTGCCGCCCAATGATCTGGACACCAGCTCCATCTTGGACACCTTCGCCAAGCTGGACAGATACACCGCATAGTGGCGGACCGCCGTCCGCAACAACATCTCGCCAGAAAAACGGCATCGACAATCCGCGGGGATTCGCGATCGGTGGTGACTCCAAGTGTCTAGCATACTGGTAAGGCAAGCTGTATCTGTGCATCGTGCTGGATCTGTACGACCAGCGCATTGTGGGCTGGTCAATGCACGCTCGGCAGGACCGTCAGATGGTGATCCGGGCGGTGCAGATGGCGGTGTGGCAGCGGCAAGGAAGCGATGAGGTGATCCTGCATTCGGATCGTGGCAGTCAGTTCCGCAGCGGCGACTACCAGGGGTATCTCGCGGCTAACGGGCTGATCTGCTCAATGAGCGCTGTGGGGCATTGCGGCGACAACGCGGCCTGCGAAGGCTTTTTTGGGCTGCTGAAGCGCGAGCGGATCTATCGAACGAGCTACCCCACACTGGATGCAGCAAGAGCGGATGTGTTTGACTACATCGAGCGACGCCACAACCCAAGGATGCGGCGAAGGATCGCCAAGCAGGATCAGAAGGTTGCAACTCTTTTAGAACCGTCCGTGATATCGGGGTAGAACCCAAAACGCGGGGGGCAGCCACAGGCCTAGCGAACGATGCAGTTGGAGCGGAGGTCACAGGGATACGGAGCAATACGCTCTCGAGCACTGATACCATTCCTCCGTAAAAGAAGTAGAAAAGACGCCCCCAAAAATTGCGATGGCGCCGGGGCGTTGAACGATGATTTGCCTGTGTTGGAGCGCTGGCTCAATGATCGGGCAGCGGGTTTCTTCAATTTGCTCATAAAAAATGTGATATTTATCACACAGATAAGCTTGAATATGTTGCAGATCTAGAGGATAAAGGTTTCGTGCGGCTGCGCCGCATTCCGGGCCAGGGACGATCCGAAGTACGACGCGATGGGGACCTATCCCCGCGTTCTCGTTCCCCTCCGGCGCTGTGTTCCTCCAGGAAGGAGAACAGGGATGTTGGAACGACTGAAGTCCTTATCGTGTGCCGCGCTGGCGATCATCGCCCTGAGTGGCATCACCCCGACCGTGGCACAGGCGCAGGAAAGCAAGATTACCTGGCGCATTTCGCAGCCCAGCGGCGATGCGACCCAATACAAGACCCAGCAGGCGGCGGTGGCCGCCATCGAGAACTTGCCGGCGCCCAGCCCATTCCCGCCGGAGTTCCAGTTCGGCTGGCAGTACGTCGACAAGATCAAGTCCAAAATCGTGGACTTGAACGGAAACACGTCGATCACCTACTGGATGGGAAAGACGCAGCCCTCCGACCCAGACTGGTCCTACATAGGGCGTGACATATTCCCGACGGAAGAGGCGATGGTTGCCGATTTTCTCGCGGACCAACAAGCCAACAATCCCGTGTGCCCCGGGGCGGCGGTCACTCCGTCAGGCGATTGGTTTGCGGCTTCGCCCGATCAGGAAGGTGTCATCGAGTCACGCTTCTACGATCTGACTTCAATGGCTGGCAACAATACGGCTGAATCGCCCTGCACCCCGTATACCGGAACGGTGGCAGTCGCGCGTACCCGGCGATTGAACTGCCCGATTCCGCTTACGCAGTGGTCCAACAAGCACAACGCCTGTGTCAGCGAGGAATTCGTTGCGACCATCACTTCCAAGTCGCAGAAGTGCGACAAGGACGGCGCTGGCGCCAATTGTCCCACAGCAGAGAAAAGCGAGGACGCAAATAGCGCGCCTTGCGACGGCACCGTAGGCAATCCGTGTGACGTCAAAACGGGCGAGAAATACGAAATCGCGCAGGATTTCGATCTGGGCTGGATCGCGCTGACGCGCTTCTATCACTCCGGCATCTCCACCTCCTCCGGTGGCTTCGGTTATGGCTGGACCCATTCGCTGGGCGCCCACCTGGCACTGGATGGCGTTGACAGCGTTGGCATCATTGAAAGCACCGGTTTCCAGCGGGCATTCAAGAAGATCGGGCAAGCCTATGAGGCGGACGACGACAGTGGCGATCGCCTTGTCCAGAACGGTAACTGGACACTGTATTCGGAGGATTCCATCTCGACCTTCGGCGCGGACGGGCGTCTGGCCGCCAAGCGCTTCCCGGATGGCACCTCGCTGACCTATATCTACGATGACAGCGACCGCCTTGCGGCCGTCACCCACAGCAGTGGCCGCACGCTGGAGTTCGTCTACCAGTCCAACGACTATGAGGCGCTGATCACTTCGGTGCTGGTCGAAGGCATTGCGCTCGCCACCTACACCTACACATCGCAGAACCAGGTCGCCACGGTGACCTATGCGGGTGGAGGTGTGCGCACGTATCACTACGAGAACCAGGACTTCCCTCAACATCTGACCGGCATTACGGCGGAAGACGGGCGTCGCTACAGCACTTTTACCTATGATTCCGACGGCCGTGTCATTTCCAGCCAGCACGCCGGCGGTGCCGATGGCGTGACGCTCGCCTACAGCCCCAACGGCGGTGCGGTGGTGACCGACGCGCTTGGGCGGCAGACCGACTACACCCTGACACCCGGCGGCGATACCGCTCCGTCGCGCAAGGTGACCGGCCTGACGGACTCGCAGGGAACCGTCAGCCGAACCTACTACGACCAGAGTGTCGACTTCCGCAGGCGTCTGGATACCTACACCGATCGCCGCGGTATCCAGACCAAGCACACCTATGCGCAGGGCACCGATGCGGTGAGCGGTCGTGCCGTGAGCATCCATACCGTGACCGAAGCGGTCGGCCTGCCCGAGCAGCGCGTGGTGACCACTGCGCGCGACGTCGAAACCAATGTGGTACTGACCACCCGGATCGGCAATCGTGAAACCCGCACGTCCTTCAATGCCCGGCGCCAGCCCACGGTCAACACAGTGACCGATACCGCAACCGGCCAGGCGCGCACCACCAGCTACACCTATTGCGAAGCCGCGGACGTGGCTGCGGCAGGCAGCTGCCCCGTGGAAGGGTTGCTGAAGGGCGTGGATGGCCCGCGCACGGATGTGGTCGATACTGCTACCTATGCCTACTATCCGGCGGATGATGCAGGGTGCGCGACCGGCGGAGCTTGTACCTATCGCAAGGGTGACCTGCGCAGCGTGACCAATGCGCTGGGCCAGACGGTCGAGACTTTGGCATACGACGCGTTCGGACGGCCGTTGTCGGTCAAGGACGCCAACGGCGTGGTCACCGATTACACCTACCATGCCCGCGGCTGGCCGACCTCGTTCACCGTACGCGGCGCCAGCACGGCCGAGGACCGCGTTACCCAGCTGAGCTATTGGCCAACCGGCCAGGTGCAGAAGATCACCGAGCCGGATGGCAGCAGCGTTTCCTATCTCTACGATGCTGCGCTGCGCTTGACCGACATAGAGGACAACGCAGGCAATACGATTCACTACGCGTTGGACAACGCGGGCAATCGCCTCAAGGAAGACACGCTGGATACCGGGGGTACCCTGCGTCGCACCCTGGCAAGGACGTTCAACACACTCGGCCAGCTGACCGCGCTGAAGGACGCGGGCAACCACGCCACCGGGTTTGCTTACGATGCCAACGGTAACCCGCAGACGGTGACCGACGCCCTGCAGCGCGTGACCAGCGAGCAGTACGACCCCCTGAACCGCCTGGCGCAGACCCTGCAGGACGTCGGCGGCGTGGCGGCGGAGATCCGCCGCCAGTACAACGCGCTGGACCAGGTCACCCAGGTCACCGACCCGAAGGGCCTGCACACCACCTACGCCTACAACGGTTTCGGTGATCTGACCGGGCAAGTCAGCCCGGACAGCGGTGCCAGCAGCTTCACCATGGACGCAGCCGGCAACCGCAAGACGGCCACGGACGCGCGCGGCGTCACCGCCACCTATCACTACGATGCACTCAACCGTCTGATCGGCATTGCCTACCCGGACCCCAATCTGGACGTGGGCTACAGCTACGACGTGGCGCCAGCTGCCTGCGCCGCCGACGAGCGCTTTGCCAAGGGGCGTCTGGGACAGGTGCTGCATGCCAATGGCAGCACCCAGTACTGCCACGACCGCTTCGGTCAGGTCATTCGCAAGGTGCAGACCGTCAATGGTGTCGCCAGTACGCTGCGCTATGCCTACAGCAAGTCAGGTCGATTGACCAAGCTGACCTACCCCGACGGCAGCGTGGCTGACTATGTACGCGATAGCCAGGGGCGCATCAGCCAGATTGGCCTGACCCGGCCCGGCCAGGCGCGCCAGATCGTGGTGACCAACGTGAGCTATGCGGCTTTCGGCCCGGCGACCGGTTGGACCTATGGCAACGGCCGCCAGCTGCAGCGTCCGCTGGATCTGGACTATCGCCCGCAGGCGGTGCATGACCCGGCCGCAGGCGGCCTGTCGCTGGGCTATGGCTATGACCCGGTTGGTTCGATCACCGAGCTGAAAAACGGCGCAGGCTCGACGGTGCTCGCCAAGTACGCCTACGACACGCTGGGTCGCCTGACCCAGACCCAGGATGGCGCGACTGGCACACCGATTGAGACCTATGCCTATGACGCCACTGGCAATCGGACCGCGCTGACAACCTCGGCAGGCACCGCCAGCTACACCTATCCAGCAACCAGCCATCGTCTGACTGCGGTGGATGGTGAAGCACGCAACCATGACGCAGCGGGCAACACCACCAGCATTGGCAGCAAGACATTCACCTACAACGATGCCAACCGCATGAGCGCGGTGAAGCAGGGCAATACCGTGCTGGAAAGCTACGCCTACAACCATCGCGGAGAGCGCGTGCTACGTACCCCAGCAGGTGGCGTGGCTCAGATCACCCTGTATAACGAAGCGGGGCAGTGGCTGGGCAACTATTCGGCCACGGGCCAGGCGCAGCAGCAGGCCATCTGGCTGGACAACTATCCGGTGGCGTTGATAAATCTGCCGATTGCTGGCGTGCCGGAGCTGGCCTACGTCCAGCCGGATCATCTAGGTACGCCCCGCCTGGTGATCGACCCGGTGCGGAATGTCGCGATCTGGGAGTGGAGCAACAAGAGCGAGGTGTTCGGTGACCAGATTCCAAGTGCTGATCCGGATGGCGATGGCGTGGCGTTCGATTTGGCGCTGCGCTTTCCCGGGCAGCAGGCGACGGATGCGAGTGGGCTGTTCTACAACTACCAGCGGGAATACGACCCGGCAGTGGGGCGGTATTCCCAGAGCGATCCGATTGGGTTGATGGGTGGGCTGAACTCCTTCGCGTATGTGAGCGGAGATCCCACTGGCCGTACAGATCCACTAGGCTTGGCAGATGAGTGGTACATACCTCAGTCCGTACCTGTTTCACCGGATTTGCAGGCGGCCGGCAATCGGCTCCAGAGGCTGGCAAACCAAGCAGCGTCCACCATTGACGCCACCTGTGGATGGCGTTGCTCACTCCCTTGGATACGCGGAACGCTCATCCATAGTGAGTTCAAGCGCCTGGTGGATACGACATGCCCGACTTCTCAGTATGCAACTGAGGTGAGCTACGCTGGCCGTAGGGTTGTTAGGTATGGGTACCCGGGGTCCTCACGGGCGGACGCTGTGTACGGCCCAATTGATGCACCTAAAGCCATCTTCGATCTGAAGACTGGTTGGGCTTATATCTCCTGGGATCAGTACAATAAGTACGTCAAGAATCTCCCCGAGGGAACTCTTGTGGTGGAACTTAAGCCCGAAGGTCGTTGATAAGATGAACAAGCGATACATTTGCAACCTTCTGCGCAAAAGGTCCGGCCTGATCGGCGGGTCAGGTGGATATTTTTTCAGAAGTGACTTTGACTATGTGGCACAAGGAATTGTTCTGGAGTTCGTCCCAAGAGGACTCTATGTATGGAATTTTATATTTCCATTGTTTGATTTCTTTGGACCGCATCTGTCCTACAGCAGTCGAATCGCGGAACGGCCGTTTATCGGAAAGGATCAAATGGCGGACGATGATGTGATTGAGAGCATTCTTTCGTCGCTCGAGCTGCGGAATGTTCTTGAAGCGAAGTCTTCAATGACCTTGCTGGAATTTGCATCCTTCCTTGAGACGCGGGGCTTGAGAGGCGCTCACGCTCATATCAATCATGCAGCGACACTGGCGCTATTGGGGAAGAAGGATTTGGCGCTAAAGTTGCTGAAGGAACTAGCCCCGGCGTTGGATGATCATGATCTAAAACTTTGCGATGCTCTAATAGTGGCGCTGAATCATGGAGTTGAGGCAGTCAAATCGATGCTGGACGTGGTGAAGGAGGAGAATGTTAAGAAGCTGGGGGGGGGCTGATCCAAGTTGTGAATCGCCCAGGGTTTCGTGGGCAGCCGTCAGCCGCTTAGGGATGGTCTGAACAACCAGCACTGAGTCCTGAGTTTCCAGGTCCGGCCCGAACAACGACCGACAGGCGCGCCAGATGTGCGGTTTTTCGCCGTTTGGGTGGTGCCGGCAGGCACCTGCGGACGGATTGACCCCTATGCCGGCAGCAACTGCCGGCGCACCATCCACAGATTGGACAGCGCGAACAATGTCAGCACCTGTGCCGTGTTCTTGGCCAAGCCGCGGTAGCGCGCCTTGGTGTAACCGAACTGACGTTTGATCACCCGGAACGGGTGCTCGACCTTGGCACGCATGCTGGCCTTCCAGCTCTCCCAGCGTTCCACCTGTTTGCGTTCCCGCGCGTCGCCAACGGCCCTGACCTGCGAGCGCTTGGCGGCGATGAAGAACATCGCCTTGCAGTTGGACAGCTCTGCACGCTTGTCGGCACCGGTATAGCCGCTGTCGCCGAACACGCACTCTTCCTTGCCATGCAGCAGCGCGTCGGTGACCGTGACATCGCTGACATTGGCTGCCGTGCACTTGACGTGGTGCACCAGCCCGGAGAATTCATCAACACCGATGTGCGCCTTCATCCCGAAGTATCATCAATGGTTGCCCTTGCGGGTCTGATGCATTTCCGGGTCGCGCGCCTTGTTGGCGTTCTTGGTCGAGCTGGGCGTGTGGATGATCGTGGCATCCACGATCGTGCCGGCGTGCAGGCTCTGGCCTTTGCGCGCAAGGTGCGCATTTACCGCCTCCAGCATCTTCGCCGCCAGAGCATTCTTCTCCAGCAGACGACGGAAGTTGAGGATCGTGGTCTCATCCGGGATCACATCGAGCCCGCTGAGCCGGGCGAACAGCCGCATCGAAGCGATCTCGTGCAGCGCTTCCTCCATCCCCGGATCGCTCAACGCGTACCACTGCTGCAGCAGGTGGATGTGCAGCATCGTCTCCATCGAATACGGCGGCCGGCCCACGCGGCCTGCGCGCGGGTAGTGCGGCTCGATCTGAACCAGCAGCGCCTTCCACGGCACTACCTGCTCCATCTCGGAAAGGAAGATCTCGCGCTGGGTCTGCTTGCGCTTGCCCAGGCCCTCGGCATCACCAAATGTCAGCTGCATGGATAGCTTCCCAAGGTGTGCCGCCATTGTCTCTCAGGCGGCAGGCCAGGGCACGGCACCGCCGAAGTGACTGGTCAGAACATCCTTAGATCGTTTCACACGTAGACGATTTCCCGCCTGTGCTGTTATCAGCTCCACAAAGGCGGCGCCAAGCTCAGCATCTATGAGACGGCTACTTCTCCTCGACCGCCGAGGGGGAGGCCCTCCGCCTCCCTCAGCCCAGGAGCACTGTTGAATCCTCAGATAAGCCCTGCAGGAATCGGTACGGGCGGCATTGGCGGCCGCGATTTAGGCGCCAACCTGCCCTCTATTGCCTTGGGCTAGGGGGCTAAGTCCTCATCTTGGTCCACTAGGCTTAAGGGATAAATCCGTGATGGCCGGCGACGCAGTGAACAGATTTCCGCGAACACATATAATGTTTTGATGCTAATCCGTTCGTTCACTTACCTGACCTCACCAGTTTCCTCATGAGGAAGATTTATTCCTCATGAGGAACCTCAGTTACCTCGGGAACCGAAAGTAGGTTTGAATTCCTACAGTGGGCGTTCTTGTGGGCGCCTCAATTCAAAGGCCGTTGATTGACCAGGACGTGGGAGTCCACTGGTCGATCAGCGGCCTTCTTGTTTGCGGGGTAGAGCAGTCCGGCAGCTCGCGTGGCTCATAACCACGAGGTCGGTGGCCTACAAGGCAGGCCGGGCAGGGCAGGTCCCCCCCGGAGGTGCTGGAGATGTATGACGAGCTGACCCGCGACCAGCACGCGCTGGTACGGACCTCGGCCGTGCTTCTGGCAGCTCTGCGGAGACGACTGGGCCTGCCGGACCTATGAGCTACAGGGCTACACCGATGGGCTGCATGTAGTCCAATTCAAGATTCTGCGGATTGCAGGGATGGGCGTCCATGCCCCGTGCATCCAGCACCGTGGTGTCCATCATCCACTAAGCAGTACGGGTTTCATTTCGAAACCCCTATCCAGATGGACCTCACCAGCTGTACGAAAGACCCAGTTGTCCGCTGGTGTCGCGAAAGCCCATGCCGCCGGTCTGCCGGCTGATCTCGCCCCAGCCGCGCCAGCCGCCCGACAGATTCACCTGCACGCCAGCCTTGGCTTCGTAGACATCACGCGGCAATTGCCGGCGCAGACGTTCTCCGTCCACGGCAATGGCCGCGTCGTTGCCACCGGACCACCAGTTCACCGCGACGAACGGCTGTACCTGCCCCTGGCGCTGCGTCAGCGAACGGGTGTACAGGCGCAGGCCCACACGCGTGGTGGTGCCGTCCTTGTCGTAACCTTCAACCACCGTGCCGTTGGCCTCGACCACGCGATCGGCATCGTAGCGGCTGTGGATCACCTGCAGCTGTGGCTCCAGGTAGACACAGCGCTGCGCTGTGCGCTGCACGGGCAGCACATAGCCTGCCTCGGCCGAACCGGTCCAGCTGTGCGAGCGATACTGCTCCTTCTGCAGCCCTTCGCCCTGCACGCTGTTGCGGAACCGCCCATACTGCAACCAGCCGTCCACATACGCACCGTGGTCCATCCGCGCGTCCTGCAACCAGGTGGCATACAGGCCCAGGCTGGTGCCGTTGACCACACCGTGCGCGGTGTAACCGGTCACCTGCGAACGGCTGTCGTTGCGTGCCCGGCCCTGGCCGGCCATCACACCCGCCTGCAGCTGGCCACCGGCATTGGCTTCGAAGCGACGACCGACGCCCAGCAGCACGCTGTTGAGCTCGCTGTGCACACCCACCTGGCTGCCGCGGCTGCTGGGCTGGCTGCTGCGCACCTGTGCCCATGCAATGGCGTCGCTGCCGCCGTCGGTTGCATCGGCAGGATCACCGCTGCGGTCGTACAGGCTATGCCGGAACATGTTGAGCGATGCGCTCCGGTTAGCCAGATAAACAGCGGGCTCCGGGCGCTCCACACGAGGCGGTTCCGGTGGCGGCTCGACCGGTGGTGGGGCCGGCGGAGGCTCGATGGGCGGGACTGGCGGGACTGGCGGGACCGGCGGGACCGGCGGGACCGGCGGGACCGGCGGAGGCTCGGTGGGTGGGGCAGGCGGCTCGACCGGTGGGACTGGTGGTTCGACCGGTGGTTCGGGAGGCTCCGGCGGGATAACAGGAGGCGTATATTCTGAACGCAGGTACCAGTTGCCATCATCCGGGGTGGAGGCGCCGCCTTTGTACAAGAAGTAGTCATAGGCGCCCGCCACTGCGCGTCCCTGCAGAGTGAACTGCGCATCGGACTGACCACCTACACTGATCAAGCGGATGCCCTCGCTAGTCAGCGCGCCCGCGCCCCCCGCGTTGTGCACGCTGACGGTGGCCGTCCCGCCGCTGTTGCCCCTGATCACCAACTGGTCACCCAGTGAGGAATCGTCGCCCAGTGCGCGGTTGAACATCCAGTGGCCGCCGTTACCGACATAGTCCCCGGTGACGGTCAGGGTCTTGAAGTCGCCAGCGGTGGGGGCAACGAAGTCGATGGTGCCGGCATGGTCCAGCGCACCCACAATGGAGCCACTACGTAGGTTCCACTGGCTGCTGCCATCCAATGCCAACCGGGCGACTTGGTAGCCCGAATCATTGCGGAGCGCGCCAGTGAACCGGGTGCCGTTGCGCAGAGTCATCTGTACGTTGGCGGTCGCGCTGTCGACTACGACGTCACCAGTCAGGCGGCTGCTGTCCGCGCTGAACAGAATGTCAGAGGTTGCAACCGTGCTCCCATTGGTTAACACGGTATCGCTGACCTGAAGGAGGCGTCCGCTGTCCAGATCGCCCTGTTGCCGAGCCATGACGTCGGTGCTATCGAGGTTCAGTTCATGATTACTACCCTGCAACAGTATCGCTTGACCGTCCTCGGTCTCCAGCAGGCTGTTGCTAAGTGCAAGCCTATTCCATCCCTTGCCCGGAACTGTATGGTAGGAGCGGTAGGCACCGGAATCCGCCCCACGGGCTCGAATCTTCACGCCGTCTACCGCGAGCCCGGCAGCATCGGTTTGCACGATTCCGAATGAGGACTTGCCTGAGGTAATGACCGAGCCGCCCAGTAGCTTCAACTGAGCAGCGCTGCCGGTCAAAAACACACCGCCACCACCTTTCCCTTGAGTGGTAATGTCTAGGTCATTGGCGTCTATTTTTGATGCTAGTGATGAGTCATGGCCCTGGGCGCGCAACCCATATGCGTTATCGCCGTGAGTGTCGACACTGCCACCAATGATGGTCGCAGTCCCGCTCCACACGTCCAAGCCGTGGCCATTGCCATTGCCGCTGTATGTGCTGATGACGGTATTGGTCAGATTGACGGTCGGTTGCGCGTTATAGTCTGCGTCAGACATCCAGATCCCCGATTGACCATCGCGGACCGTGAAATGTGTTCCAGTTGCACTCAATACGGACCAAGGATATACCTTGACTCCATAGCCTTTGATCGTCTCAAAGCTGCTGTCAATAATTTCTGCAAAAGCATACTGGCGCGTGACTTTGCTTCCGGCAATGCTGATACTGCCAATATTGCTAGTTGCACTGCTTCCCCTGATCTGCAACTTGGCACCATCGGTTGCTTCGAAGTAGCCATTAACTACCTCGACGTGCCTTAGTGATAGAAGGCTGTCAAGTCCATTTGCGTACAAGCGTAAGTCGGTTCCTTTATCGCTCGGCGAAAAAGTGAACTTTAGCGATTCCATTGAGAGTAGCGCACCGGAGCGAGCGAACGCTGTGCTGGTGGCCCCATTATTCTTTCCACTACTATTAATGTCGGTGCCGCCGACAATAAGTGCACTATTCCTCCCCGTGGCAGAGAGTGGATGCCCACCACTGCTGACGCTGCCGCCGGCCAACCAAATCGTCCCTCCGTTCTCGGCATGAACGGAGCCTAGTCCGTACTCGTTACGGGTTGCATCAATGTGGATATCGTCTGCGTAGATTGTGCTGCCGGCATCGCTGGCGAGCAACGCATAGCCGCCATCGATGTTGGCAGTGCCGATCTGCATGTGGCCGCCGTTGAGCCATGCCTCGCTGCCTGAGATCGCGCGAATTCCGCTGGCGTTTTTGCCTGAAGTCTTCAGATCTAGGTTGGATGCATTGAGCAGTGCGCCGACGCCTGTAGTGGTTAGAGCAAATCCACTTGAGGTTTGCTCGACGCTATCTCCGTCAACCAAGTTAAGCGATTGGCCTGCATTGATTACGATGGGCCCGGTGTAGTTGGCTGCTTTGGCCGGAAATGCGCTTAACGCTGCTAGATTCAATCCAATGCAGATAGGGAGGAGCGCACGCGAAGTGCTTGGCCAGACTCACGGTCGATGCTGGGTGTTTTCCACTCTTGATGTAATGATCCAAGGCAGCCCCTGGGGAATGGGCGCCAAGCGGCTAGGGACTGCCATCAGTGTTCTCCTACTCGTTTTTGAATTTCTTGCTAGTAGTCAGTAGGTTGATTGATGGGGTTTTGTATGGAAATCAGAAATGTCCTAAAAGTGGCGGCTGAGCTTGTCCGCACTATGTTGGGTTGGCTCAAGTTCAGGAACGCTGGCGTAGCCAAGGAATTGGACGAATCCCATTTCTTCTGCTTGCGCGCCGGAGCATTAATGACGCAGCGACGTTCTGCTTCCTCTGTGTGCCGCTAGGTAGTCATTGAGAGTTCAGGAAAGTTGCTGGCAACCAGAACCAGCTCTTGGTTGCTCGAGACTCCAAGCTTCCTCATCATGCTCACTTTCTGCGAACTGATAGTCTTCTTGCTTCGCTGTAGCAGGGCGGCGATGGCTGTAACGCTCATGCCGGAAAGATAATGGCGAAGGACTGCCTTCTCGCACGGGGATAGTTTCGCGGTGCGGATGATTTCAGCGCGCTGTTCTTCAGCTGCGCTGTCGGCATGGCCTTTGAGGTTGTCGATGGAGGGTGCTGGTGGTGCATGCCTTGCTCTCTACGAGATGAGCACCTGCCACAAGGATGCTCCGACGCAGGCCCTCGCTTGCTTGCGGTGTGATGACGATGATGCGGGTTCGCGGTGACAGTTGGCCGATCTCGGCGATCGGCGCGCAGTTGGCAGTTGTGCCTTCTTCGGATTGCAAGTTGTAGCCGGTGATGACGATGTCCGGACGATGTTGCGCCACGAGCTCAAGCAAAGTGTGAGGCTGTGTCGTTAGGCCGCTTATCGCGACACTTGGAATGGACCGGAGTGTGCTCACCACGCCCAGGACATAAATGGAGTGCTCGTCGGCGACGACCACGGTTCTGCCGCCCACGGCAGTCGAAGAGGTTACGTTGACCATGTTCTCAGCTCGATCCGACGCGAGCTGTTCGCGGTCGCAGGAGTCTGGAGATCAGGCTCCGTCCAGGGGGGCGAGATGGTGAAGGCGTGGCGACGAACGCTGGCCATGCTTTTCTGGCCTGTTTCAGGCCATGCAAAGCAAGTTGCACATTTTTCACCGGCATCTGTGTGCGACGCGCAATGTCATTGGCGCTTGCGCCCCTTTCTAGCATCGGCGCCGCTCTGTCCAGGAAGCGCTGCAGCTCGAGTGTAAGGTCCGTCTTCTTTGCCTTGATTAGCATGAACACTGTGTCCGGATCGGACAGCAGGTGAATCCCTGGTCCCGCTTCCATTTCTTCTTGCTGCCGGCGTGGGGAAAGTTGAGGTAGCTCCACGTGCTCAGCCTGAGTCGTATATATCGGCTTCTGCTCGAAGCTGAAGTTGCAAGGGTGCCCGGCGAACCAGCGCGCAAGCCTGAAAATCCTGTCCTTACCTTCGACCTTTTGCTCGATGGAGAACGATGCGATCAAGCCGGCGGCAACTTGGATGATCAGTGTCTTCCCCTGCACGGGGCCGAGGGAGAGCACGCCACTTCTACTCCCTACCAACGCAATGATCTCTTCCAGGTCAATGTCGCCGAGGTGGCCATGAATCGACATTCCTATGTTCTCCTTCAATGCTCTCCAAACTACTTCAATGCGGCAGTCATGCATCGAGTGGGAGTGCTGCGATTCGAAGGTGGTGAGAGTAAAGCGGTGAACATGCTGTGGAGAATGAGACCTTTCCTATTCTTCCAATTCTGGTCCTGTATTGCGCCGGCCATCCTGTGTACTACTACTTAATGTGTAGGTGGAATTAAGGGTTGTCCTATTTGCGGTAGGCCGCGGGCCCACTAGCATCTCCCCTCACTTTGGATTCCCGGCTGCGCACACGGCCCTGGTCGATGTCAAAGCCAGGCAGCCCTCCTCGGCTGGAAGATGTGATGTAAGGAGAAGGGTGATGGTGTTGGTCAGGGTGTTGCTGGTCGGTGATCGAACCATGGATCGAATAGATATGGAGTCACGCCTGTCGATCGACGCTAGGGTCCAAGTGGAAACCGTGGGCGACATTTGCAGCGCTGCAGCACTGGTTGAGTGGCGGCACTACAGCATAGTGGTGGTGAACGTGTTCGGCCTTGGACGCTCATTGGTGGATCTGATCAACAACTTCTCTCAGCAGTCACGAGAGTCCCGAATCGCATTCTTTGGGGGCAAGTCGACTGCAATGGTCAAGGCCGCCGAAATGATTGCGCAGACCAGAGGGGTTGGGGTGCTGAGGGGATTGGGCTTGGAGCCCCATGGCAACGAGAGTGGAGAGCTCCTAGCCTTTATTGATGGGATTGCTCGAGAGGCTTCAGTGGCGCCCTCGCGCGGCAATGGTTAGGCTGTTTGCAGAAAAGCTGGCACTACATTGCCAATCAATGCCCATTTCTGCCCATGCGGAAGTCCTGAACAATGAAGCCCATCAAGCTAAACCATTGATGGGCTTCGTTATTCTGGTGTTTGCGAAACCGGTGCCGACGGCGTCACGGGGACAATTCGCCCTCGTGGGGATGCAGGTGCATCTGCTCGACCATGGTGCGTGGCTGTGTCTGCAGGCCCGATATGATCAGGGTAATCCCCCGCCGCCGGCAGCGCTCCAGCAGCGTCGCCAGCGCATGCACGCCACTGGAATCCACAATGGGAACCAGACTCATCCTGATGATGAAGACCTTCGGCGGCACGCGGAACTGGTCCAGCACGTCGTTCAGGCGGTTGGCAACACCGAAGAATAGCGGACCCGTGATCTGGAAGACTTCAACGCCTTGCGGAAGCTGATCGCGCTGGGTCAAATCTTCAGTCGTCTCCCCGTTCTCGTCGATCAGCCGGATACCGGAGGCAACCTCGACGGTGATCGCACCTGATCGTGTTGGATTGCCGAGAAGCGGCGGGCTTATGTTTTTGTCATAGCCCAATCGGCCACCGTTCTTCAGAACGAAGAACGCGCAGCCTCGGGCTACGCGGTTGAAGAGAAAGTGATTTCACGAACCTAGGCTTGACTGGGGCACCAACCCGAGAGTCGGCGATCCAGCAGGTTCTGCGCGACCGGCTGGTGACTCCAGTTTTTCACCGTTGTCACCGGTACGCCAGGCAGCCCGACGCTTCATGTTGACCGACCACTTTGGTGAGCTGGACCGCCTCGGCCTTGAACTCGTCTGCAAGTCACTTGTTCGCCATAGCCCCAACCGCAGAAGACAAGAACAGGTATCTAGGGAATCGGGCGCGTACACAGCGTGAGAAACAGGGAGGCCCTAACGGAGCAAGCGGACTCGTTCGCTCGATGTTAAGCGAACAAGCCTGTTTGCGCAAAGACAGCAGACCCAGCGGCTTACATATAGATGAGCCGGTTGAGCTTCTCGAGGAAGTCGGCATCGGAATTGCTCAAGTTCGCAAGACCGAAGCGTTCTTGCACAATCGCGGACACCAAATCGCGGCGTTTCGGGAGACGATCCTTCTCTGCCGCTGCGAGAGCCGCCGCCATCTCCTTCTTTTTAAGGTTGGTGCAGTAAGCCGGCGCAGCAGGCTGCTGGCGCCACGAATCCGCGAGCGATCCAGCATCGAATGCGTCGATGCCAGTCTCTTCGACTAGGCGCATCGCCACTTCTCGATCAACTGTGCGGTCGGCAGCAACGGGTATCGCGATACGATCGGGACTTCCCGGCGCCAGCCCAAATTCGGCGAATGCTTGTGCTCCTATCGCGTTCCACGCCTTGGCGATCGGCCGGCCCAATTGTTCCACTACCCAGAGGCTTTCCACCTGGCCCGCGTCAATCGCCTCGATCGCGCCGTCCCGCACTGGATAATAGTTGGCCGTGTCGATCACCACCGTTTTTTCCGGGACGCCCGCGAGGAGGGATCTGACTTTCGAGTGGCTCGCAAACGGGATCGAGAGGATGATCACGTCCACGTCCCTCACCGCGTCTTGAGCGGTTGTCGCGCGGGCGCCGTTAGCCAGTAGCTGCTTGTCGATTGTCTCAGGGCCACGGGAGTTCGCAACCTTGATCTCATGACCAGCTTTGGTCAATTCACGGACAAGTGTCTTTCCGATATTGCCGGTGCCCAGAATGCCTACTTTCATGATTCCTACTCCATTTCACTTGGTTCATCTTGCTGTGCAAACTTGCAGAGGAACCGGGGACAATCGTGTCCCGCAGTTCTTAGTTCTTGCCGGTCACTTAGGTTGCATCGACGGTGGATTGGGTAAGCTTGATCTTAGTCATGCGCCTCTTAGCTCCGGAAAAGATCCCTCAGCCACTGACCCGCGGGTCTAGCCCGTATTGAGCCGGCCCGCCGAGATGATCGCGCAGCGTCGTGCCCTCATAATCCCGATGAAAAAGCCCGCGCTTCTGGAGAATCGGGACCACGCCGTCGACGAAGGCATCGATTCCGTCCTCAAACACGTCAGGCGACAGCCAGAAGCCATCAGCGGCGCCAGCTTCGAACCATTCCTGCATATGATCGGCGGCCTCAACGGCCGGGCCAACGATCGCTGGGTGATAATCGATCACGCCATGGGCGAGCACGTCGCGCAGGGTCCAACCCTCACGTGCGATCTTGAGAGCGTTCGCCGAACGAGGGTCGCCGGGTGACGGACGAGCAGCGGCCAATTGCTCCGGTGTAAGCGGCGCGTCCAGCTGGCCTGGGTCGAGCCGCAGCCCCAACATCTGACCGAGATATAGGACGCGCTGCGGAAACGCCTGCCCGCTCAGCGCAGTTCGTCGGTCCAAGCCTGCGCGTCGATCACGCGCGATTGTCGTCATCAAACCAGCGAAGAACTTGATTTCGTCAGGGTTCCGCCCTGCACGTTCGGCTGCGTTCCGAAGGGCGCTTCGCTGGGCGCGTGCGTCCTCGATTGTGAAGACGGCACCGATCACGCCACTGGCATAGCGGCCCGCAACCTCCAGCCCCTGGGCGCCGCCACCGGCTTGGAATATCACCGGCTGGCCCTGTTCCGAAGGCGGGAGCTGAAGCAGACCGCTGGCGGCCACATGGCGCCCTTTCAGATTGATTGGCCGGAGCTTGGTGGGATCAGCGAATCGGCCGGATTCCTTGTCATGCAGCCACGCGTCCAACCCCCAGGTGCCCCATAAGGCTTGCACAAGTTGGATGAATTCATGCAGTCGCTCATACTTCTCGTTACGAGGTGGCAGGGCTCGTCCGTAGAGGGCGGCGACACCAGGATCGCTGGAGGGCACGGCGTTCCATCCGACTCGGCCGAGGCTCATCAGGTCGAGCGCTTTGAATTGGCGAGCCAAATTGAAGGGTTCGTTGAACGTCGTGGAGCCGGTGGCGACCAACCCGATCCGCTGGGTCTCGCGCGCGACTGCGGCAAAGGTCAACAACGGCTCATTGATATTCAACGGAGCCTCGGTCTCGAGGTCGTTCTGCCACGCTGGAAAATCTGGGGCGAACAGGAACTGAAACTTACCTCGTTCGGCGGCTTGAGCGTACCGCACCTGACTGTCGAAACTCGTGTAATTCTTGGGATCCACACCCGGCATCCGCTACGCTCCCAGTTGCGAGCCGTAACCGCCGTTGAAAACCATCCCAATCATCATTTGCTTGGTCATATAGATTCCCGACTGCTCCCGTTCTCGGCAACTTGCCGTTTGGATGCACTGATCCGTTAGCCGTTTGCCGAGACTTCGAGGGCCCGACACCTCAGCCGGGCCAGCCACCGGCCGGCATGACCAAGTTTATTTCTGTGCAATGACCTGATTCATAACTCAATGCTTCAGCTCGGGTCTTGCCATGCGGACAGCATTGCCAAGGCTGCTTCATAGTTACCAGCAGCCTCGGCAGTACGGAGATATCTGGCCCGTTCCACAATGATTTCCTGAGGTGTGGGTTCGCCATGCAAAAGGGCGAGTGTCTCGTCGAGGAAGTCTTCCAGAGGCATAGCATGCTCGTCCTTTTCCTGGCCGAACAACGTCGTTTGCACGCCAGGTGGAGCCAATTCAACGACGCGCACGGAGGTGTTTGCGAGCTGCACACGCAAGCCTTCGGTAAACGAATGAACAGCCGCCTTGGTGGCGCTATATGTCATCGCAATGGGGAATGGAACAAATGCCAATGAGGAACTGACATTAATGAGGGCACTATCTTGCTGCTTCGCAAGTTGCGGCAAGAAGGCATAGGTCATCCGGATGGTGCCTAAGAGGTTGATCGCGACGGCCTCTTCTGCAACCCTGAGTGACTCTGGATTCATCGCATCTTCGCGCGGCATGATGCCCGCGTTGTTAATTACGACATTCAGATCGGGGTAACGCGCGGCTACTAGCTCACTCGCCCGGGCGATGGAAGTAGCATCGGCAACATCAAGCTCAATAGCCTCGATGCCCGGATAATCGGCAGTGATCTGCTCCAGCAATGCCTTACGTCGTCCCGCGACGACAACCTTGTTGCCCGCCTTATGAAACCGCAGCGCTAGACCGAGTCCTATGCCCGCAGTGGAACCAGTGATAAGGATGGTATTGCCAGACGGCTTCATATGCTTCTCCAGATCGGTGGAACGGGTAGAATTGAAACGGACAACTGTCCGTAAGCTGGAATATTAACGGACAGTTGTCCGCTTAGCAAGAGACCCGTCGAGGAGGAAGAGGACAAATGGCAGAGTCACAAAAGATTGAGCGTCGTGCGCGTGCCGACGCATTACTTAACCGCGAGCGCATCTTGGAGGTCGCGTTGGCGGAGCTGCCTCATTCTGCGGACGTTCCCCTAAGCGTGATCGCTAGGAAGGCTGGCGTAGGACAAGGAACCTTCTATCGTCACTTCCCGACGCGAGAGGCACTGGTGATGGAGGTCTACCGCTATGAGATGTTGCAGGTTGCAAAATACGCCGAACATCTGCTCCAGAGTCGCCCGCCGGACCAAGCACTGCGTGAGTGGATGGCTCGTCTTGCCGAGTACGCCATGAACAAGGCTGGCTTGGCTGATGCGATACGCGAGGTGTCCAGTGTGGGGGACTGTGCAGGAAAGGAGAGTTATGCGCCCGTGGTTGCTGCAGCCCAGTCCTTACTTGATGCAAATGAGAAGGCGGGCACGATCCGCCCCGGCATCACCACCGATGACTTCTTTCTCGCCATTGCAGGTATTTGGCAGATCAACTTCAACGATGAGTGGAAATCCCGACTGGGTTGGCTCATGGACTTCGTTATGGAAGGCCTACGCGCGGGCGCGCCGGCACGGCCTGCCTCTGCGTAAGGCGTTATCCGACGTTCAATCCGCGAAAGCCGATGTGATTGCCTCCACGACGACACGGACTCTGGCCGTGCGCGCCAAGTCCTGGTGCAACACCAACCACGCCTCGTAGGGCGTCGCCCGACGGCGCTCCGGCCATAGCCGAACCAGTTCGGGGTCGCGCCGGACCAGGTACTCGGGCAACTCGCCTATGGCCAGGCCGGCGCGCACAAAGGTCGCGAGCATCAGGCTCGAATCCAGTTCAGCGACCACGCGCCCCTGTGCCCTGGATTCACCCGCCAGCGTGTCGTCCTGCCGGCCGGTCACACCCTGCTGGTACAGCGCAATATCGTGATCCGCAAGGCCTTGTCCGGTCTGCGGTTCGCCATGTTTTGCAAGATAGCCTCGGGTAGCGTACAGACCGACTTCCCAACAGCCGAGTTGGCGAACGATCAAATCCGGCTGCTCCGGCCGCAGGGTCCGTACAGCAATGTCGGCCTGCCGCCGCGCAAGATCGAGTAGCCGCGTCGTAGTGCTCAGGATCACCCGCACCTCAGGATGGCTGGCGCGCAGTTGTTCAATCGCTGGAACCACGAAGTCCACCGCCAGCGCGTCGGTGGTGGTCACACGCACCTCACCGGCCAGGCGCGCATCGGCACCTTCGCTGCGGCGCTCGAAGGAGACGGCCATGCGTTCCATGTCCTCGGCCATGCGCAGCACTTCCAGGCCGGTGTCGGTCAGCACCAAACCGCCCGTGGTGCGTAGGAACAGCCGACTGCCCAGCGCCCGCTCCAATCCGGTCAGACGCCGGCTCACCGTAGTCTGGTCAATGACCAGTTGCTGCGCCGCCCCACGCAAGGTGCCGGCGCGTTGAATTGCCAGAAATATCCGAACGTCGTCCCAATTCATCACTGCCTCATTGCTCATGCTGCAAATATGCAGTCATAGGCTGCGGTTTTATGCATTTTCACATGAAAGGCATATCCGTAGCATGGCGCTCATCCCTTCTGAACCTTTAACGCGCAGCCGGCATGCCTGGCTGCCGGGAACTGCCATGCCTCGCTTATCGTTCATTCTGACCGTCGCCATGCTGAGTGCCTTCGGCCTGATTGCGTCGGACGTCTATCTGCCCGCCATGCCGAACATGGCCACGGAGTTTGGCGTCGCCGACTGGCAAATGCCGCAGACCATCTCGTTCTACTTGCTGGCACTAGCAATTGCCCAGTTGGCGTACGGGCCACTGTCCGATCGCAATGGCCGCAAGCCCGTACTGCTGGCTGGCATCGCCCTCTACATCGTCGGCTCGGTGGGCTGTGCTATCTCCGCCAGCTACAACGGGTTCCTGGCGTGGCGAATGTTGGAAGCCGTCGGCGCGGCTGCGGGCCTTGTCGTTGGCCGTGCCCTGATCGCCGACACCTGCGACAAGCGCACCTCTGCCAAGGTCTATGCGGTGATCTATCCGCTGGTGTCGCTGTCGCCAGCCTTGGCGCCGGCCATAGGCGGGCACCTGGCTGCGGCTTTCGGCTGGCGGACTGACTTCATGTTCGTCGCCGCGTTCGGTGTCGTGGCATTGCTAATGGTGATGATGACGCTACCGGAAACGCTCCCCATCACTGCCCGTACCCGGACCTCTCCCTTTGCTGGCTTCAGCCATGTGCTGCACGACCGAACTTTTCGCCGCTATACCTTGGTGGTCTGCACGATTTATTGCGCCTGGTTCGTCTACTTGACGCAATCGCCGTTTCTATTCGCACGCCTGGGCTTGAGCGAGGAACAAAGCGGTTGGCTGTATCTGCCGCTGACGGCCGGCATCATCGGTGCCAACCTGCTGGTCAAGCGTGTGTTGGATCGCCGGCCCTACGACCGCATCCTCGCGGCCGGTATCATGTGCTTCGTGCTGGGCGGCGTGTCATTCTTGGCTGTAGTGGCGTTGGGGCTACATGGCGCGGCCGCCGTAGTACTGCCGATGTGCTTGGTCAGCCTCGCCAATGGTTCATCGCTGTCTCTGGCCGTGTCAGGGGCCATTGCCAGCGAGCACGGGCATGCGGCGACCGCTTCTGGGCTGGTAGGGTTCTGTCAGATCGGCAGCGCCGCGCTGGTCGCAATGGGTGTCAGCGCGGCCTTCGGCACCGGCCTTGGCGTGCTTGGTGGCACGGTGTTGGTGCTCGGTCTGATTGCGCTGTCCACCTGTCTGCCATGGCCTGGGCGCCGGGCGGGCGCGGCCTGAGAAGCATCAGGTACGCCGCTTGAATCCTCGGTCGCCGGCGATGAACGCCTCCAGCATGTGCGGGATCAGCGTCACGGCATCGACGGCCTCGCCGTACGCCTGCGCGTGCAGCGCGGCGTAGTGGTCGAGGTCGGCTTTCAGGCTGGCCGGGCATACAAACCGAGAAGGACGCCGGCAGACTGCATCAGTCCGGCCTTGCGAATGTCGGCGATATTGGCCCAACGCGCCGAGCCGTAGGTCGTGACCAGGCGTGATTGCCGCGAGCGCCACACCGACATGGCGAAGGAGCCGCAGATGTGGCTCGTGTCTTCCGAGGACCGGCTGCCCACGAGTTAAACGCTACCGTAAATACGGTAGACCATAAGTACTGCAGAGACAAAGCTTTGACGGGTGACTACTGCCCCTCACCAATTAGCTTTTGGCCGCGCCGTTCAGGCGGAGAGGCAGCGGACGGGCATGAGCCAAGAGGACCTCGCGGAGGCCCTGGGCATGCATCGGACGCAGTTGGGACATATTGAGCAAGGAAGGACTGTCGCTTGTCGACTATTCTTCGAGTCGCTGCGGTTCTGCGAATGCCGGCTTCTCGGTTGCTCAGAGCGGCCACGCTCTAGGCTTTGACTCCTGGTGAAGTCGAAGCAGCTATTCGGCTGTCGTGGTCCTATCAATGCACAGCATGCCCTTCTATCAACACTTTTCGATCAGTTTGACCCTCTGGTGGACATTTGGTAGAAATAAGTGAAGCTAACAACATTCGTATGTTCGTGTTCCGAAGTGTTGGCTCTATATTTCAGTGGTTTTCGCCTTTATCAACGGTCTTTAAGTAGGCACTACCGTTCTGATCGAACGCTCGTCAGCAGGAAGAACGAAAGCCCCGCCCATGCGGGGCTTTTCTTTTTTTCAAGGGGCCCCTGTCGACGTTGTGCCCCGCAGCATCCGCTTTCTTGCACTGCGTCTTGCAAAAAAACAATTTCCTCCTCTATGGTGCAATCGATTGCATTGCGGCGAAATCGTGAGTGTTTGGTACCGGTTGGGAGGCCGGAAGGTGGATGTCCATCCATTCGATCAGACCGGGCCCGGGGCTCACGCGGCGCGATGCGCTGCGCATCGCGGTTGCCGGCAGTCTTGGCGTGGCCGCTGCGGGCGTTCTGCCTGCGTTTGCAGCCACTGCACCGCTCAAGGACAACCTGAAGCATTCCGTGGCCCGCTGGACCTTCCCGCAGCTGTCGGTCGCCCAGCTCTGCCAGACGGTGAAGGGCATCGGTTTTGCCGCCATTGACCTGGTGGGCCCGGAGGATTGGCCCACGCTGAAGGCGCATGGCGTATACAGCTCGATGTGCAACGGCGCGGAGCTGGGCCTCACCCAGGGCTTTGCCGGCCGTGAGTTCCACGATCAGCTGGTGGAGCGCTACACGCGGCACATCGATCTGGTCGCCGATGCCGGCTATCGCAACCTCATCTGCTTTTCCGGCAACCGCAACGGCATGGACCCGCAGGAGGGCATGGCCAATGCCGAAGTCGGGCTCAAGCGCATCCTCGGGCATGCCGAGAAACGTGGCGTGGTGCTGGTGATGGAGCTGCTCAACTCCAGGGTCGATCATCGCGACTACCTGTGCGACCACTCCGCATGGGGCGTGGCGCTGTGCAAGCGGCTCGGCTCGGACAACTTCGGCCTGCTGTACGACATCTACCACATGCAGATCATGGAGGGCGACATCATCGCCACCATCGGCAGGCACCACGCCTGGTTCAAGCACTACCACACCGCCGGCGTGCCTGGACGGCACGAGATCGGGGACCAGCAGGAGCTCAATTACCCCGCCATCTGTCGCGCGATCCGCGACACCGGTTTCGATGGGTATCTGGCGCAGGAATTCATGCCTGCGGCACCGGATCCCGTCGGTTCGCTGCGCGAGGCCATCCGCCTCTGCGACGTCTGAAACGATATCCACCAGGTGAGAGATCCATGGCAGACAATCATTACGACGCCATCGTTGTTGGCTCGGGAATCAGTGGCGGTTGGGCGGCGAAGGAACTGACCGAGAAGGGCCTGAAGGTCCTGATGCTGGAACGCGGACGCAACATCGAGCACGTCAAGGACTACGTCAACGCGATGAAGGAGCCGTGGGATTTCCCGCATCGCAACCGGCCTACACAGGCGATGAAGGCTGCCTTCCCGGTATTGATGCGCGACTACGCGCTGGCCGAGAACCTGCAGGGCATGTGGGCCGACGAACAGGAATCGCCCTACATCGAGACGAAACGATTCGACTGGTTCCGCGGCTACCACGTGGGTGGCCGTTCGCTGATGTGGGGCCGTCAGAGTTATCGCTTCTCTGACCTGGATTTCGAAGCGAACCTGAAGGACGGCATCGCTACCGATTGGCCGATCCGTTATGCCGACATCGCGCCCTGGTACGACCATGTGGAGAAGTTCGCCGGCATCGCCGGCACGCGCGAAGGGCTGGACGTGCTGCCGGACGGCGAGTTCCTGCCGCCGATCCCGTTGAACATCGTCGAAAAGGACGTGGCCGCACGGATCCAGAAAGCCTTCGGCGGAACGCGGCATATGATCCACTCGCGCACCGCCAACATCACCAGACCGATGCCCGAGCAGGGGCGCGTCAACTGCCAGTACCGCAACAAGTGCATTCTCGGCTGTCCCTTCGGTGCCTACTTCTCGACCCAGGCGGCGACGCTGCCGGCGGCGATGAAGACCGGCAACCTGACATTGCGGCCCTTCTCGATCGTCAAGGAAGTGCTCTACGACAAGGACCGCAAGCGTGCGCGCGGCGTGGAGGTCATCGACGCAGAGACCGGGCAGACCTACCAGTACACCGCCAAGGTGATCTTCCTCAACGCGTCCTCCTTCAACTCGACCTGGCTGCTGATGAACTCGGCCACCGATGTGTGGGAAGGCGGGCTGGGCTCTTCGTCCGGTGAGCTGGGACACAACGTGATGGACCATCATTTCGGTGCTGGCGCCTCCGGCCGGGTCGAAGGCTTTGAGGACAAGTACTACTTCGGTCGTCGTCCCTGCGGTTTCTACATTCCGCGGTTCCGCAACGTCGCTGCCGACAAGCGCGGCTACCTGCGTGGCTTTGGCTACCAGGGCGGTGCCAGCCGCACCGGCTGGTCGCGCGAGATCGCCGAGCTGAACATCGGCGCCGACCTGAAGGAGGCGCTGACCGTGCCGGGTGACTGGCGCATCGGCATGACCGGCTTCGGTGAAATGCTGCCGCACCACGACAACACGATCCGCCTCGACCGGGTCCGCAAGGACAAGTGGGGTCTGCCGGTGCTGGCGATGGATGTATCCATGCGCGCCAACGAACTGGCCATGCGCAAGGACATGGCCGCCGATGCCGCCGAGATGCTCGAGGCCGCCGGCGTCAAGGACGTGGAGATGCACGACAACGACTACGCCCCGGGCAAGGGCATCCATGAGATGGGGACCGCGCGCATGGGCCGTGACCCCAGGACGTCCGTGCTGAACCAGCACAACCAGGTCTGGGATGCGCCCAACGTCTATGTCACCGACGGTGCCTGCATGACCTCCAGCGCGTGCGTGAATCCGTCGCTGACCTACATGGCGCTGACCGCGCGGGCTGCCGACCACGCCGTGCGCGAACTGAAAGCGGGGAACCTCTGATGGACCGCCGCGAACTGCTGAAGATGATCGTCGCCGCCACCGGCGCGGCCATGGTCGGCCTGCCTGCGCTTGTCCATGGGCAGGCGCCTGCTGCCGGTACGAAGCGCTACTTCTCCGACGCCGACATCGGAACGTTGGACGAGATCGCCGAGACCATCCTGCCGCGGACGAAGACGCCGGGGGCGAAGGATGCCGGCGCCGGTGCTTTCATGGCGACGTTCGTCAGCGACTGCTACACCGCCCGGCAGCAGACGGCTTTCCGCGCTGGCCTGGCCGATATCGACAAACGCGCCGGCGGCCGCTTCGTTTCACTTGCGCCGCAGGCCCGCACCGAACTGCTGCGCACGCTGGATGCAGAGGCCAGGAAACACGCAGTCGAGGTGACCGAAACCGGCACCGCCGAGGCAGGAGAACCGATGCCGCATTACTTCACGATGTTCAAGCAGCTCACCATCTTCGGTTTCTTCACCTCCAAGGTCGGCGCGACCGAAGTGCTGCGCTACGTCGCCGTGCCGGGTCGCTACGACGGCGACCTGGCCTATGTTCCCGGCACGCCCGCATGGGGGACCAGCTGATGGATCACGCCATGAAGATCACGCCTCTATTGATCGCCGCCAGCGTGCTGGCCGCTGCACCGGCGTTCGCGCAGGCCAACACCGAGCCCGCGCGCGACCCGGCGAAGACCGAGGTGTGGACGCCCGTGCCTGCAACCGTGGCCACGCCGCCGGGCAAGGCGCCGTCCGACGCCATCGTGCTGTTTGATGGCAAGGATGCTTCCGCGTGGGAGTCGGAGCAGGGCGGGCGTGTGCCCTGGACCGTCGCCGACGGCGCCATGACCATCGTGCCGGGCAGCAAGGGCATCCGCACCAAGCAGCGCTTCTGTGATATCCAGCTGCATGTCGAGTGGCGCACACCTGTCGAGACCAAGGGTTTCGACGGCCAGAACCGGGGCAACAGCGGGATCTTCCTGCAGGAACTCTATGAGCTGCAGGTGCTGGACAGCTACAACAACCCGACCTATGCCAACGGTCAGGCCGGTTCCATCTACAAGCAGGCCATGCCGCTGGTGAACGCCTCGCGTGCACCGGGGCAGTGGCAGGCCTACGACATCCTCTGGAAGGCGCCGCGCTTCTCGCCGGGCGGCGGGCTCATCTCGCCCGCGCGCATCACCGTGCTGCACAACGGCGTGCTGGTGCAGGACGATACTGTGCTGGCGGGCAAGACCGAGTACATCGGTGCGCCCTCATATTCGCCGCATGCGTGCGCGCCGCTCTACCTGCAGGAACATGATTCCAAGGTCAGCTACCGCAATATCTGGGTGCGCGAGCTGTAGCGGCACACGGCCGGCGTGATCGCCGGCCGCTTACTTCGCCAGGTAGCTGGCGATGTCATCTATTTCCTGCTGCGACAGCTGGGAGAAGGGCGGCATCAGCCCGCCGCCCTTGCTGATCTTTTCCTTGATCTGCGCGGGTGCCATGCGCTTGCCGATATCGGTGAGCGCCGGGAACGCGCCCGGCATGCCCGCACGATCGGCACCGTGGCAGGCCGTGCAGTTGGCGGTGTAGAGTTTTGCGCCGGCTGCAGGGTCGTCCTTGCACCATGCGGCTGTCGCAACGCTCATGCTGCCCAGGGCCACGGCCATTGCCAGGGTCGTCTTCATGTGGGGCCTCCTTCAGGCATCAGTGCTGCGTACGGGTGGACACGTTGGCGGGCAGGTGTTCACGCAGGTAGTCCGCGCCGGTCTGGATGACCTTGGCCGGATCGCGTGGCTGGTCGTGCTCGAGGATGTACCAGTGCACGCCGGCAGCGGCGGCGGCTGGCAGGATCGCGCGCCAGTCCAGCACACCCTGGCCGACGGCCGCGAAGCCGCCCTCGTCTTCGGCCTGGCCCTTGGCCGCATTGTCCTTGGCGTGTACCGCGAACAGGCGGCCGCGGAACTTGCCGAGCATCACCGCCGGGTCCAGGCCTGCACGCGCGACCCAGGCCAGGTCCAGCTCGGTCTGCAGGTCCGGCCCGGCCGCTGCGAACAGCAGTTCCAGGCCGGTCCGGCCATTGAAGTCGACCAGTTCGAAGTCATGGTTGTGGTAGGCCAGGCGCATGCCCTTGGCACGTACCTGTTTCGCGATCCTGCCCAGCTCCTTGCCGAGCGCGGTCCAGCCTGCGGCATCGGTCGGCCGCTCCTTCGCGTCCAGGTAAGGCACCACCAGCGTGGTGTTGCCGATCGACCGGTTGAAGGCCACCACGCCGTCCAGGTCCTTGCGCAGTTCGGCCAGCTGCACGTGGGAGGAAATCGCCCTGATCGAATAGCGGTCCAGCAACTGCTTGAGTTCGCTGGCGCTGACGCCCTGCGTGCCCACCGTTTCCACCGCATCCACGCCGGCGTCGTGGACGATCTTCAACTGCTGGTCGAGCGAGCCGGCATTGCGCAGGGTGTACATCTGTACTGCGATGGGTTTCTGCGTGCCGGCAGCTTCGCGTGCGAAAGCGGGCAGGGCAGCGAGCAGCAGCACTGCGAGCGTCGCAGCTCTACGAACAGGGGTGTTCATCAAAAGATCCTCCCGGAATTCAACCGATGGCGGTCCAGGCACGCGTCCTGGCCGATGTGATGACGCGGTCGACGATCAGCGCCGAGCGCATGCCGTCTTCGAAGGTGGGCAGGCCATCCGGTCGCTCGCCTTCGATGGCGCGGTAGGTGTCGGCGACAAATGCCTCGAAGCAATGGCCATAGCCCTGCGCGTGCCCCGCCGGCAGCACCGACAGTTGGCGTTGTTCGGCACTACCGGCGCCCGGCCCCCGCACGAAAATTTCCTCGCGCTGCTCGGGCAGACCGATCCACAGGCGCTCGGCGTCCTCCTGGTTGAACGCCACGCTGGCCCTGGCACCATCAATCTCGAACCAGAGGCGGTTGTGGCGTCCGGCCGATACCTGGCTGACCGTCAACGATGCCAGCGTACCGGCGCCGGTGCGGAACATCGCAGCGGCCACGTCCTCACTCGCCACCGCCTGCTTTACGCCGCCTGCCGCCGGCGTGCTGAAGCTCTTCCCGCTGATGGCACTGCGCTCCGGGATCACCGTGTCGAACGCCGCGCTGACCTCGGTGAAACGCTCTCCGCTGACCCATTCCACCAGGTCGCACCAGTGCGAGCCGATGTCGGCGAACACGCGCGATGCGCCGCCCAGTGCCGGGTCCACGCGCCAGTTGTTGCTGGCCGGGTCCAGCAGCCAGTCCTGCAGGTAGCTGCCATGAATCAGGTGCAGCGGCCCCAGTTCGCCCTGCGCGATGCGTGCGCGCGCCTCGCGGACGACCGGGTGGTAGCGGTAGACGAAGGGCACCGTGGCGATCAGTCCGGTCGCGGCAGCCAGTGCAGCCAGGGCTGCGGCGTCTTCCAGCGTGGTGGCCAGCGGCTTTTCGCAGATCACGTGCTTGCCAGCCTGCAGTGCGGCCTGTGCCATGGGGTGGTGCAGATGGTTGGGTGTGCAGACATGCACGACCTGGACGTGTGGATCGGCGACCACCTCCTTGATGTCCCGATAGGCACGCGGAACATTCCACGACTGCGCCACTTCAAGCGCGCGTTGCGGGGAGGAGGCGGCCACGCCACGGATGTCGGCACCCGCCAGCAGCGCCGCGCGACGATGCACGGCACCGATCATGCCCGTACCGACGATGGCGATTCCAAGCTTTGGCATCGGGTAGTGTCCTCAGGGCGTGGAAGGTGCGGCTGCGACCACGGGCCGGTCGCGGAACAGCAACAGGAAGGCGACCAGCACGATCAGCGCGACGCCTGCGGGGAACAGCCAGATCTGCTGCCAGTCCGGTCCCGCCGCCGTGGTGAAGTGCTCCACCACCGCGCCGGACAGGAACGTGCCGATCAACATGCCCACGCCGTACGTGGCCAGGGTGATGAAGCCCTGCGCGCTGCTGCGCGCGGCGGGGCCGGCGTGCGCATCGGTGTAGATCTGGCCGGTGACGAAGAAGAAGTCGTAGCAGATACCGTGCAGGACGATGCCGATGACCAGCAGGGAGAAGCCGCCGCCCGCATCGCCAAAGGCGAACATGACATAGCGCACCACCCACGCGGCCATGCCTACCGCCAGCATCGTCTTCACCCCCAGCCGCACGAACAGGAACGGCATGGCCAGCATCAGCAGGACTTCGGAGACCTGCCCCAGCGATTGCAGGCCTGCCGCGCCGCGCACGCCCAGGTCGTTGAGGTACGGGTTGGTGAAGTTGTAGTAGAACGACAGCGGGATGCAGATCGCGATGGAGGCCAGGAAGAACACCAGGTAGGAGCGTGACTTCAGCAGGCGCAGCGAATCCAGCCCGAGGATCTGCCCCAGCCCGGCATCGCGCTGCTGCGCCAGCGGCGGCGTGTGCGGCAGGGTGAATGCATACAGGCCCAGCGCCAGCGACGCCAGCGCCGCCATCCGGAACGTCAGCTCCAGCCGGTGCGCCTGCTCCCAGCCGAGCCAGCCGATCAGCACGCCCGCCACGATCCAGCCGATGCTGCCGGCCACGCGCACCGGGGGGAACTGTTTCTCGGGCGACTGCATGTGCCGCATCGCCACGCTGTTGGCCAACGCCAGCGTCGGCATGAACAGCAACATGTAGCCCATTACGCAGGCGAAGAACGTGTTGAAGTCCGTCGCCGTGGACGCCAGCCACATCAGCGCCGCGCCGGCCAGATGCAGTACCGCGAGGATGCGCTGCGCGGCGAAGTAGCGGTCGGCGATCAGGCCGACCAGGAAGGGGGCCACGATGGCGCCGATGGACTGGCTGAGGAAGGCGGTCGCCACCTGGCTCGCGCTGGCCTGCAGCGGGCCCTGCACCAGGTAGGTTCCCAGGGTCACGAACCACGCTCCCCAGATGAAGAACTGCAGAAACATCATCGCGCCCAAGCGCGACATCGCGTGCGTCATGGCTTGCCCTCCCGGGGCGGTATCGGCTCAGATTCCCAGCATGCGGTGCAGTGATGCGGCGTCCGTGCCGCTGTCGGCAAAGTCGTCGAAGGCGCGCTCGGTCACGCGGATGATGTGGTCACGGATGAAGGGAGCACCCTCGCGCGCGCCGTCTTCCGGGTGCTTCAGGCAGCACTCCCACTCCAGCACTGCCCAGCCGGGGAAGTCGTACTGCGCGAATTTCGAGAAGATCGCCTTGAAGTCGATCTGGCCATCGCCGAGCGATCGGAACCGCCCCGGACGATCGACCCAGCCCTGGTAGCCGCCATACACGCCACTGCTGGCACTGGCGTGGTACTCCGCATCCTTGACGTGGAAGATGCCGATTCGCGCGTGGTAGCGGTCGATGAAGCCGAGGTAGTCCATCTGCTGCAGCAGCAGATGGCTGGGGTCGTACAGGATCTTCGCGCGGGGATGGTGGTCCACCACGTCGAGGAAGCGCTCGAAGGTCGCGCCGTCATGCAGGTCCTCGCCCGGGTGGATCTCGAAGCACAGGTCCACGCCGCACGCGTCGAACGCATCCAGGATGGGGCGCCAGCGGCGGCCAAGTTCGGCGAAGGCTTCTTCCACAAGACCAGGCGGACGTTGCGGCCAGGGATAGAAGTAGGGCCAGGCCAGCGCGCCGGAGAATGTGGCATGCGCGGTCAGGCCCAGGCGCTGGCTGGCCTTGGCGGCCAGCAGCAGCTGCTCCACCGCCCAAGCCTGGCGGGCGGCAGGATCACCGCGTTTGTCCGGCGGCGCGAATCCGTCGAAAAGGCTGTCATAGGCGGGATGGACGGCGACCAGCTGCCCCTGCAGGTGGGTGGACAGTTCGGTGATCTGCACACCATGTCCGGCCAGCATGCCGGCGATGTCATCGCAGTACGCCTGGCTGTGCGCCGCCTCGGCCAGATCGAACAGGTGGGGCGCGCTGGTCGGTACTTGTAGGCCAGAATACCCCAGGCCCGCAGCCCATCCGGCCAGCGTGTCCAGCCGATCAAAGGGAGGTGTGTCGCCGATGAACTGCGCCAGGAACAGCGCTGGACCCTTGAGCGTCTTCAACGTGATTCGCCCTCGATGCAATCGATTGCATTATCCTAGCAGGGGCTCACGCAGGACCTGTTGTGCACTGCACAGCGGACAGGAAAACTAACGCCATGGCCACCATCTACGACATCGCAAAGCACGTCGGCGTCTCTGCCGGCACGGTGTCGCGCGCACTTTCCCGGCCTGACAAAGTCCTGCCCGCCACGCGTACGCGCATCGAACAGGCTGCTGCGGCACTGGGCTATGTTCCCAACACGGTGGCCAGGACGCTCAAGACCCAGCGCAGCGGCAAGATCCTGGTCACTGTGCCGGACATTGCCAACCCGTTCTTCGCCCAGATCCTGCAGGGCGCGGAGGACGCAGCGCAGGCCGTCGGCTACGCCGTCTTGTTGGGCGACACCCAGAACCTGCCCGAGCGCGAGGAGCGCTACGCGCAGATGCTCCGGCGCAACGAGGCCGATGGCCTGATCGTGTTGGGGCATCGCCTGCCGCCGACGGCGCGCGATATCGTCGAGCAACGGGGTGTCGCCGCGCCGGTGGTCAACGGGTGCGAGTTCGACCCCGCGCTGGGCATTCCCAGCGTCCACATCGACAACGCCGCCGCCGCGCGCGCGGTGATGGAACACCTGTACGGCCTGGGGCACGAGCGGATAGCCGTGGTAGGTGGACCGCCCGACAATCCCCTGCACACGCAACGGCTGGAAGGGGTTCGCGCCGCCGGCAGGGCGCGTGGCCGTCTGCGCCACCTCAGCGTCGTGCCGGGTGACTTTTCCGTGGAGTCCGGCCATGCGGCCGCGATGGCACTGTTGGCCGGCACGCCGGCGCCCACTGCGATCTTCTGCTTCAGCGACCAGATGGCGCTGGGCTCCCTGGCGGCCTGCCGCGATCTGGGCATCCGCGTGCCCGATGACCTGTCCATCGTCGGCTTCGACGACCTGGCCTCCTCGCGTTACCTGACGCCTCCGTTGACGACCATCAGGCAGCCGATGCGGGAGATCGGTGAGCGCGCGGTCAACCTGCTGCTCGCCATCATCGAACAGGTCGATGTGCCGCTTCAGCAGACGCTGGATTTCAGTTTGATGCTGCGCGGCTCGACGGCCCCGCCCAATGGCCGCTGAGGCAAGGGCGGGGCGGCGGGATGACGTGCTTTCCCCGCCTCAGGGCTTCCCGCGCTTTGCGTCCACGCTGTAGCGTCCTGGCCCGCTGCACGCCAGCAGCAGGAAGCCGCCGGCAATCGCCAGATTCTTCAGGAACATGATCTGCTGCACCGGGTCTGCCAGCTGGTGGTGGAAGATGAAGGCCGTGACCAGGCTGAAGGCGGCCAGCACCGCTGCCACCGCCCGGGTCTGGAAACCGAACAGGATGCACAGGGCCGTGCCGATCTCGAACAGGATGGTGGGCCACAGCAGGATGCCCGGAAGACCCATCGCGGCCATGTAACCCTGTGTTGCCGCCGGGTCGGACAGCTTGCCCAGGCCGGATACCAGGAACAGCAGCATCAGCAGCACGCGGGCGGCCAGCTTCGCAAGGGAGTGAAGTGATGTGTTCACGGCAACGTCCTCAGGGTGGGCAGGGCGGGTGGATCGTCGAGAACCTGCGGCCATCGAAGCCCATCACGGGTGAAGTCGGTGTTGAGGCCTGCTGTGCTGGAAGCCTGCGGACAGGCTTACGGCGCGGCCCTGCCTCAGCGTCGCTCATACCAGCCGCGCGACGCATTGACGATGCGCACCACCGACAACATCACCGGCACTTCGATCAACACGCCGACCACCGTCGCCAGCGCCGCACCGGAATGCACGCCGAACAGGCCCACGGCAGTGGCCACGGCCAGCTCGAAGAAGTTGCTGGCACCAATCAGCGCCGAAGGACCGGCCACGCAGTGGGCGACCCCCAGGCGTCGGTTGAGCAGGTAGGCCAGCCCTGAGTTGAAGTAGACCTGGATCAGGATCGGTACTGCCAGGATGGCGATGACCAGCGGCTGCCGAACGATCTGCTCACCTTGGAAGCCGAACAGCAGCACCAGCGTCAGCAGCAGCGCCAGCAGCGAGACCGGCCCCAGCGTTCGCAGCGTGGACTGCAGGCCGGCCTCCCCATTGCGGGCCAGCAGCCAGCGCCGCAGCAGTGCGGCCACCAGCACCGGCGCGATGATGTACAGCGACACCGACAGCAGCAGCGTGTCCCACGGCACGCTGATCGCCGACAGGCCCAGCAGCAATGCCACCACCGGTGCATACGCCACCACCATGATGGCGTCGTTCAACGCCACCTGGCTGAGGGTGAAGTTGGCATCACCGCGGCACAGGTTGCTCCACACGAAGACCATGGCGGTGCAGGGCGCTGCCGCCAGCAGGATCAGCCCGGCGATGTAGCTGTCGACCTGTGCGGCGGGCAGCGCATCGGCAAACACGTGGCGCAGGAAGAACCAGCCCAGCAGTGCCATCGAGAACGGCTTGACCGCCCAGTTGATGAACAACGTCACGCCGATGCCTTTCCAGTGCTGGCCGAGCTGGCGCATCGCACTGAAATCAACCCGCAGCAGCATCGGGATGATCATCAACCAGATCAGCACGGCGATGGGCAGGTTGACCTTGGCCACCTCCGCCGACGCCAGCGCAGCAAATGGCTGCGGCAGTGCGTGGCCAAGCAGGGTGCCTGCCACGATGCACAGCGCCACCCACAGTGTCAGGTAGCGCTCGAACAACCCCATCGGTGCCGGCGCGCTCACGCCTGGTCGTCCTCGGGTTGCACGAAGCCGATGCGATCCAGCGCGTCTTTCAACTGTCCGCGGTCGGACCAGGTGGCTGCGGGCAATGCCAGCAGGGCCAGCAACCGTGCCTTGACGATGGCATGTGCCTGCGCGAACGCGGCCGCCTTGTCATCCGCGCTGCCCTCGACGGCGGCCGGATCGGGCAAGCCCCAGTGCGTGCGCACGAAGTCGCCGAACACCACCGGGCACGCCTCGGCGGCCGCGGCATCGCAGACGGTGATCACCAGGTCCATCGGCGCGCCATCAGCAAACTCGTCCCATGATTTGCTGCGCAGGCCTGCGGTGGCGATGCCCTCGGCCTGCAGCTGGGCAAGTGCGAATGGATTGACCGCGCCGGCCGGCTGGCTGCCGGCGCTGAACACCTCGAAGCGGTGGCCGGCCCACGCCCGCAGCGTGGCTTCGGCAAGAACACTGCGGGCGGAATTGCCCGTGCACAGGAACAGGACGCGTTGGGTGGTCACGAAGCGGATCTCCGGTCAGCAGGCGCAATCAGGGGACGTTGGGCTGCAGGCCGGGTCGGGCGAGCCTGCGCAGCAGTTGTGGGTGAGGTAATCGATCAGGCCGGTCATGGCGCTGAAGTTGGCGCGATAGCAGACATTGCGGCCCTGGCTCTCGCTCTCGACCAGCCCGGACTGCAGCAGCTCTTTCAGGTGGAAACTGAGCGTGGCCGGCGGCACCTGCAGGGCGCTGCCGATGTCGCCGGCCATGCGGCCGGCGGGGCCGGCTTCCACCAGCAACCGGAAGGCGTCCAGGCGGGTGGCATGACCAAGGGCGGTGAGAGCGGCGATTGCATTCTTCGTTTCCATATTTCTAGAATAGTCGAATGAATGAATCCATCGCAAGTCCCATCCTCCCTAATCTGGCCGAAGCCTCGCTTCCCCAGCCCGACCCCATCCTGCTGGGCGCCGGCCGCGCGCACCCGCCGCGGATCCTGCTGCTGTATGGCTCGCTGCGTCCGCAGTCGTTCAGCCGCAAGCTGGCGCTGGAGGCCGAGCGCCTGCTGCGCCACCTTGGCTGCGAGACCCGGGTGTTCGATCCGCATGCGCTGCCCATGCTCGACAGTGTCGGCGCCGATCACCCTGAAGTGCAGCGCCTGCGCGCGTGGTCGCAATGGTCCGAAGGCCAGGTCTGGATCAGCCCGGAGCGCCACGGTACGGTCACCGGCGTGTTCAAGAACCAGATCGACTGGCTGCCGCTGGAAGATGGCAGCGTGCGCCCGACGCAGGGCAGGACGCTGGCGGTGATGCAGGTCAGTGGCGGTTCGCAGTCGTTCAACACGGTCAACACGCTGCGCGTGCTGGGGCGGTGGATGCGCATGCTGACCATCCCCAACCAGTCTTCGGTGGCCAAGGCATGGCAGGAGTTCGACGAAAACGGGCGGATGAAACCCTCGGCGTACTACGACCGGGTGGTGGATGTGATGGAGGAGCTGGTCAAGTTCACCCTGCTCACGCGGGACCGTTCGGACTACCTGGTGGATCGCTACAGCGAGCGCAAGGGTGATCAGCAAGCGGCCGCACTGGCACGTTCGGCAGGCGCGGTGGTCGCACGTTGACGGCAGGCGGCGGCCGCAGGGATGCGCGCGTGCGCGGGCGCATCACCTCAATCCACTACCATGGGCCACCCCACCAGGATGTGCCCTGATGTCCCTTGTCATCCCGACCCTGCCCAAGCCTCCCGCCGCACGCATCGCCGCCTGGTTGATGATGCTGCTGGGCATGTGGCTGGCACTGAAGCTTGGCCTGGTGGTGACCCTGCTGTCCGGCCTGCTGGTGTTCCAGCTGACCCATGTGCTGGCCTCCACCGTGGAAGGCAAACTGCGTCCCGGGCGGGCACGGGCGATCGCGGTGATCGTGCTGTCGGCGGTGATCATCAGCGCATTGGTGCTGGCAGGTATCGGCGTGGCCGCGTTCTTCCGCAACGAGACCGGTGGCCCTGACGTGCTGCTGGCGCGGTTGATGGACATCCTCAACACCTCCCGGCACCAGGTGCCGGCCCTCTTGCAGCCCTACATCCCTGAAGACCTGACGGCACTGCGAGCGGCCGTGAACGAATGGGCGGCCGAACACCAGCGCCAGCTGGGCGTGGCCGGCACATCGGTGGTGCAGGTGGGGGTGCGCGTGCTGATCGGCATGGTGCTGGGCGCGATGATCGCGCTGTACGACGAACTGCCGCTGCCGAAGATGGGCCCGCTGGCGCAGGAGCTGATCGGCCGTACCAGTCGCCTGGCCACCGCGTTCGGCCAGGTGGTGTTCGCCCAGGTCAAGATCTCGCTGCTCAACACCGTGTTCACCGCGATCTTCCTGCTGGGCGTGCTGCCGTTGTTTGGCGTGCACCTGCCATTGTCGAAGACGCTGGTGCTGATCACCTTCATCGCCGGCTTGCTGCCGGTGGTGGGCAACATCATCTCCAACACCATCATCACAATCGTCGCGCTGTCGGTATCGTTCTACGTGGCCGTGGCTGCGCTGCTGTACCTGGTGGTGATCCACAAGCTGGAGTACTTCCTCAACGCACGCATCGTCGGCGGCGAGATCCAGGCTCGCGCCTGGGAGCTGCTGCTGGCCATGCTGGTGATGGAAGCGGCCTTCGGCCTGCCCGGGCTGGTGGCCGCGCCGGTGTTCTACGCCTACGTAAAGCGCGAACTGGTGGACCAGCGCTGGATTTGACCCGCCGTTACGCGAGCGCAGCGCTACACTGATGCGCACGCCAGGGGGTACATCGATGGGGCGCAGGGCATCGCCAAACGGACTGCAGACCTGGCTCTGGATCCTCGGTGGCCTGTTCGTGCTGTGCACGCTGCCGCTGATGGCCATTGCGCTGGTGCAGGGCACGCAGCGCTACACCGAAGCCGAGGCCAACCTGGTCAGCCTGCAGCAGCTGCGGCTGACCTTCGAGCTGGCCAATCTGGTATCGGCCGAGCGCGGACCGGCGAACAGCCTGCTCGGCGCCGACAGCGCCGATGCGCAGGAGCAGCGACGGTTGGCTGCACAGCTGGTGGTCGCCCGGCAGCGAGTGGACGCAGCGACGCAGCACCTGCAGAGCGTGTTCCTGACCGACCCGCAGGTAATGGACGAAACACCGCGCCTGCATGAAGCGCAGCGGCGGTTGCAGACCGCGCGCGCTGCGGTGGACCGTGTCGCCGCACTGCCCAGGGGCGAGCGCTCGGCAGAGGAGGTGGAGCACGCGATCAACAGCATGTTCGCGGTGTACGACCGGCTGCAGGCGCTGACGTCGGTGCAGATCAGCGATCTGGTCGCCGCCGATCGCGAAGCCGCGATTCCTGCCATGCAGGGGCAGATCCTGATCGACCTGCGCGAACATGGTGGCCGTTTGGCATCCAACGTGATGGTGCCGCTGGCGGTGCCCGGCGCATGGCGGGAGCCACAGGTGCGCGCTGCGCAGCAGACCGAGGGCCGCCTGCTGGAGCTGTGGCGGTTGGCCGCCAGCCACGAGTCTGTATTCCGTAGCGAGCCGACGCTGTCCTGGCATTGGGACACGGCACGCCGGCAGTTCTTCGGCCAGTCGCTGCCGATGGTGGAACAGCTGATCGAAGATGGGGGGCGTGGGGTACCGCCGCCCTGGACGGCGGCCGAGTTCACCGCGCGCTACGTGCCCACCCTGCAATCGCTGGAAGCGCTGCGTGATGGCTACCTCGGCGTTTCGATCGCGCGCTTCGAGCACACCCGCAACAAGGAAGCGGTGCGCCTGGCCGTGCTGGCCGCCACGGTGCTGGGGACGTTGCTGCTGCTAGCGCTGGCCCTGCGCATCGCCCACGTGCAGATCCTGCGGCCGTTGCTGCAGGCGCAGGCGCAGGTGATCCAGATCGCCTCGGATACGCCGGGCACCGAGCAGCATGCCACCCACCCGATGGCGGAAATGCAGCGCCTGTTCGATGCCATCGAGGTACTGCGGGCGAAGTCGCACCAGCGTTCGGCGTTGACCCGTGAGCTGCGTGAGCTGGCCGATACCGATCAGCTGACCGGCCTGTTGAACCGGCGCTCGCTGGAGGAGCTGGTACGACAGCGGCATGCCGATGGAAGCACGCAGGCGGTGGTGATTCTGCTGGACGTTGATCACTTCAAGTCGATCAACGATGGGCAGGGCCATGCGGCCGGCGACGATGTGCTGGTGCAGGTGGCGCAGCTGCTGCGCAGCCACCTGCGCCGCAACGACAGCATTGCCCGTTACGGCGGCGAGGAATTCCTGGTGCTGCTGGCCGAAGGCGATCTGGCCAGTGGCCGGCAGCTGGCCGAGTCGCTGCGGGTGGCACTGCGCGGCAAGGACATCGTGCTGGGCAGTGGCGAGATCCTGCGGGTCACCGCCAGCTTCGGCGTTGCCCAGGGAACGCTTGACCCGATCGGCTGGCACGCGCTGGTACGCGCTGCCGACACCGCCATGTACGCGGCCAAATCACTTGGCCGCGACCGGGTGCAGGTGGCTACGGGTGGGCGTGCGGCACGCTGAGGATAGCCTTGTTCATCGCCAGCGCACGTGCTGCTGCCTAGACTGGAGCCTCGTCTGCAGGAGGAGTACGCCATGACCCTGCGTTCCGTTGTGACTGCCACGCTGCTGACGGGCCTGTTCGCTGGCTGCGCCAGCAGCGCACCGCAAGCCGGTGCGGGCGCCGATGCGCCGCGTCATCCTTCGATTGCTGCCGATGCCAGCCCGGTGCCCGCCTTCACCGGTGGTGGCGAAGGCTGGTCCATCGAGATCGCCTCCACCGGCAAGGGTAACCACGATGCCACCCTCATCATCGCTGGCCGCAGCCGCGCGGGTACACTGCGCTACCTCGGCCAGCCGGCCGGCGCGCCCAGCTCGTTGACGGTACTCAACGGTGAGCTGGGCAAGCAGCCCACCATCGTCGAGATCAAGCGCGAGCCTTGCCGCAATGCCGAAGGCGTGGATACATCGGCCAGCGTGCAGGTGACGGTTGAAGGCCAGCCACAGCGCCGCGGCTGTGGCTTCCTGGCCGTGTACTGACCGATACACGCATGATCGACATTCCGCTGCTGGAAACACCTCGCCTGCGCCTGCGCGCGCAGCGCCTGGACGACTTCCCCGTGTATGCCGCATTCCTGGCCTCGCCCCGCGCGCGCGGCATGGGGGGGCCGTTTGGTGAGGTTGCCGCATGGGGACAGTTCTGCCACGACCTGGCCAGCTGGCATCTGTTCGGGCACGGCGCGTTGATGATCGAGCGCCGCGACACGGGTGAGTGCATCGGCCAGGTAGGCATCAACCACGGCCCGCTGTTCCCGGAACAGGAACTGGGCTGGTTGCTGTATGCGGGGCAGGAAGGGCAGGGTTTCGCCAGCGAAGCAGCGGCGGCGCTGCGTGATTGGGCGTTCGTGGTGCGTTGCCTGCCAACCCTGGTCAGCTACATGGCAGCGGACAACCACGCCTCGCAGGCCGTGGCGATTCGGCTTGGCGGGGTGCTGGATGGGGCGGCAGTGCGCAGCGATCCAGACGATCTGGTGTTCCGCTATCGGCGTTGACGCCCGAGGGTCACTACCGCGCGAGCGCAGAAACACCGCGCGGCTCGCAGCGTGAAGAAACCGGCAGCAGCCATCCACGCCTCGGTCACCGCACTGGGCAGACGCTGGGCGCCCACCTGTTGAAGGAACTGCCCATGACCACGCTCACCCTGCCCGAACTGGCCAAGAAGATGGCCGGCATCGATTTCACCATGCTGCAGACCCATGCCGGTGGCCAGATCGCTGGCCGCCCGATGAGCAACAACGGCGATGTGGACTACGACGGCGACAGCTGGTTCTTCACCATGGAAGAGACCGACATGGTGCGCGAGATCAGCGCCGACCCGAACGTGGCGCTGGGTCTTACCGGCAGCAAGTCGCTGCTGGGCAAGCCGCCGCTGTTCGTGCACGTGCAGGGCAGGGCAGCGCTGGTCCGCGATCGCGGCACGATGGCCCAGCACTGGGTGAAGGACCTGGAGCGTTGGTTCGAACAGGGCGTGGACACGCCGGGGCTGGTGCTGATCCACGTGCACGCCAGCCGCATCCACTACTGGGATGGCGAGGACGAGGGCGAAATCGTGGTCTGATCGCGAGGGCCGCACAGGGCCCCGTGCCTTGCATCCATGGGTCAGGAGTGCGCAGGCTCGCCGGACCACGCTGCCAGTTCCGGTGCCAGCGCATGTTCCACTGCGCGGCGCAGCAGGGCGGGGGCCACATAATGCCGGTGCGCGCTGTCGATCATCGCCATGTAGAAGCGGCCGAAGGCATTGAGCGTCTGTACGCGCGAGCCCAGGCTGATCTCGACCTGGCCGTCCTCGTTGAACTGCACGCGTACGCTGCTGCGGAAGCGCAGATGACGGTCATCGGCACCGAGCAGCACTTCGGCACACCGGTCTTCCGCATCGACCTGCGCATCCAGTACCGGGAAACGTCCGCCGAAGACGCGGCTGCGGTCGGTGGACAGCAGTGACGATACCGGACAGCCCAGCGGGGAGGTGCGCAGACGCAGCGGCGCAACCAGGCGATTGCGCAGGGCCATCAAGCGGCCGACGCCGGCTGGCGGGTTGCGAAGGAATCCGTCCAGTATGTCGGCCAGCAGGGCGGAGGCCGATCGATGGCGGGTCTGCCCGCCGTGCAGCGCCAGCGTGGTCGTGTCGTTGTAGTGACTGTGCTGCAGTGCGCTGGCGAGCAACCCCTGCGTCGGCACTGCGCTGCTGCAGACCGGGTACGCCGGCGTCGCCCGTTCCACGAATCCGCGCAGTGGTTGCAGGCTGAAGCGGCGCAGCGGCCCGAGCAACGTGCGCGTCTGCGCGCACAGGCGCGCGCGAAGGCTGGGTGCTGCCGCCTGCAGTGACAGTTGCAACAACGGTGTGGCCGCCAGTGTGGTTGCGGTGGGCCAGTGCGCTGCAGGCAGCACGTCGGTCAAGCTGGGGATGTCTGCGGCATTGGCCTGTGCCTGTGCGCGTGCCTGCTCGCTCATTGCCCCGGCCAACTCATTGCTGTGGCACGAGAGCGCGAACAGGGCAGGGTGTGCCGGACTGTTCGAGGCGAACTGGTGCCAGGTGCCCCCGCCAAAGCGCACGGTGAACAGGCAATCCGGTGGGATGCGGACACGACGCAGTGATCGCAGGAAGTGTGCGGGATCGTCCGCCAGTTGCCCATCGGATGCGCTGGCAAACCGTAGTTCGGCACCCGCACTGCCGGCGATGGCGGTGAACATGCGCGGCCCGGCATGACGATGGAAGGGATGGCCGCCGGCACCCACCACGAAGCTGTACAGCGACGACGCATCGCCGTGCTGCAGGTGCATGCCACCCAGCCGCGCTGAAGGCTCGTCCAGTGCATCGATGAAAGCGGGGTGGTGGCGCTGGCGCTGGCTGGCATCGCTCACCAGCGCATCGCCGGCACCGATGCCGAGCTGCGCGATCAGAGTGACTTCCACCGGGCCACCGCCGTCCTGTGCCGGAAGCTGGATACTCGGGAACGAACGGCTGGTGCGGGTCGAACCGGGCATCGCAGTGCTCCTCAGCGGGCAGGGATCTTGCGGCGTGCGCGCGCTTCGCGCTTCAGCGGGCCGCCGACCGGACAGACTTCGGCGGCCCAGGAAAAAAGCGTGTTGGCCAGGCGCTCGGGCACCTGCCGGAAGTACACGAACTGGCCGCGCTTCTCGCGCTCGATCAGGCCGGCGTCTTCCAGGATGCGCAGGTGGCTGGACAGTGCCGGCTTGCTGAAATCGAAGCGCTCGGCCAGCTCGCCCGCGCTGAGCTCGCCGGCGCTGAGGTAGGCCAGGATCTGCCGGCGTGCGGTGGAGGCCAGAGCTTCGAAGATGCGGTCCATGGGAGAATTTAACTAATTCGTTAACTGATGTTCTCCCCGGGGCTGGGTGATGTCAAGCGCGGGCGTGCCCGTTGCGTTCTGCCACCCGGCTTTGCCATCCTCCCCGCTGTTTTCCGTCCCCTGGAGTTGCGATGCGCCCTGCGCCCTGGCTGATGGCTGGCCTGCTGCTGCCGATCGTGGTGATGGCCCAGCCCGCGCGTGCGCCGAAGGCACCGGCGCAGGATCCCTTCAGCGAACTGTTCGACACCACCTGCATGCAGCACATCGGTGCACCGGCGCGGCTGCAGTCGCTGATGGATGCCAACGGCCTGACCCCGCTGCAGCCGGCCGAGGCCGCCACGTTGCTGCAGGGCCAGCCGGGCATGGCGTGGATGGTGCCGTTGGCGAGTGGTCGCTATGCGGTCAGCTGGGCCGACGATGGCACCTGCACCGTGTATGCCGAGAAGGCCGATCCGGCGGTGGTGCAGAGGGGCTTCGCGCGGCTGATGCAGGCCGCACCGAAGCCACTGCAGATTCGCTCGCTGCCCTCGCGCGGTCCATTGTCCGGCGATCAGGTGGCGATCCAGTACGGCTGGGCAACGCCGGGCGAGAGCAAGCTGCGCGTGCGCTTCCGGCTGGTTACCCGGCAGGCCGCTGAAGCGGGGGTGCAGGCGATGGCCTCGGCCACGCCGGGCGAGGCGATGCGCGAACAGGCCGCGCCGCCGGCACCGGCACCCGCCCGGTAGCGCTGCTGGAGCACACGAGATTCAGCCAACAGCCCGGGGATGTGATATATCGTTTATCGATAAATACACCCCGGGGCGGCAGGGCCGCTCCACATCGGAGGCTGCTTGACCGTTCGTCCTGCCCGCGCCCTTCCTGCGCGCGGCTTGTTCACCCTGGCCCAGACCGCCGTGCAGGCGGTGCGCGCGATGTGCTGGCTGGGCATCCTGGCCGCGCTGCTGGCAGTGCCGCTGGTGGCCTACGACCGTAGCTGGCTGCTGGACAGCGTGCACGATGCGCACGCGGCGGCCATACACGGTTCGCATCTGTTCCTGCACTTCTGCGTGGGCCTTGCCGCCATCGTCGCGCTGCTGGTGCTGTGCCTGGTGTTCCTGCGCCACCTGGCGAGGCTGCTGCGGTCTGCGGCCAACGAACGCCCCTTCACCCATGCCAATGCCGTACGCCTGCAACGCATGGCCTGGCTGATGCTGGCGATGGAGGTGCTGTCCATCGTGATCGGTCTGTACGCCAGCTGGATGGGGCCGGACTTCGCCTGGATGGAGGTGGGCGGCGGCATGTCGATCACCGGCCTGGTGGCCGTGCTGATGCTGTTCGTGCTGGCGCGCGTGTTCACCGTCGGCGCAGCGATGCGCGACGATCTGGACAGCGTGATTTGATGAGCATGATCTGATGGCGATCATCATCACCCTCGACCGCATGCTGCAGCAACGTGGCATGACCCTGTCCGAGCTGGCCGGGCGCATCGACATCACCTTGGCCAACCTGTCGATCCTGAAGACCGGCAAGGCGCGCGCGATCCGCTTTTCCACGCTCGATGCGATCTGCCGCGAACTGCAATGCAGCCCCGGCGACCTGCTCGGGCATGACCCCACGCAGGCGCAGGATGCAGATTGACCTTCGCTGCGCCGCACGCCTGCACCGCATTACTTTCCCCTTACTGACGAAACGGACCTGAAATGGAATGGTTGGCTGACCCCTCGATATGGATGGGCCTTGCAACCCTGGTCGTGCTGGAGATCGTTCTCGGCATCGACAACCTGGTGTTCATCGCGATCCTGGCCGACAAGCTGCCACCGCACCAGCGCGACCGCGCGCGGGTGATCGGCCTTGCGCTGGCGCTGCTGATGCGGCTGGTGCTGCTGGCTGCGCTGGCCTGGATCATGAAACTGACCGAACCGCTGGTCACCCTGTTCGAGCACAGCTTCTCCGGGCGCGACCTGATCCTGCTCGGCGGCGGCCTGTTCCTGCTGTTCAAGGGCACGATGGAACTGCACGAGCGGCTGGAAGGCCGCGAGCATCACGAAGATGGCAAGAAGGTCTACGCCAGCTTCGCAATGGTGGTGGCGCAGATCGTGGTGCTCGATGCGGTGTTCTCGCTGGACTCGGTGATCACCGCCGTCGGCATGGTCGACAACCTCGGCGTGATGTATGCGGCGGTGACCATCGCGATGGCGCTGATGCTGCTGGCCAGCAAGCCGCTGACCCGCTTCGTCAACAAGCATCCGACCGTGGTGGTGCTGTGCCTGGGCTTCCTGCTGATGATCGGTTTCAGCCTGGTGGCCGAGGGCCTGGGCTACAAGATTCCGAAGGGGTACCTGTACGCGGCCATCGCGTTCTCGATCCTGGTGGAAGCGTTCAACCAGTGGATACGTTTCAACCGCGAGCGCAACGAGCAGCGCCAGCCGTTCCGCCAGCGTACCGCCGATGCAGTGCTGCGCCTGCTGGGCGCGCGCCAGGCCAATGGCCACGATGAAGAAGAAGCCGATGAACGCGGCAGTACCGAAGAACGCCTGCAGCCTGCCGAGCACGAGATGATCCGCAGCGTGCTGGGCCTGGCTGATCGCCCGGTATCGAGCGTGATGACCGTGCGGGCCGACGTGCAGTGGATCGACATGGCGCGCGGTGACGACGACGTGGTCGCCCGCCTGGTGGCGTCGCCGCATACGCGGATGCTGGTGGGCGAGGGCGACCTGGACAGCCTGCGCGGCGTGGTGCAGAGCCGCGACCTGCTGGCCGACCTGCTGCAGGGCAGGCCGCTGCAGCTGGAAGGCAACCTGCGCGAGCCGCAGTACGTGCTGTCCAGCGCCAGTGCGTTGCAGGCCCTGGAACTGATCCGCCAGCACCCGGTGCCGTTGGCGGTGGCGGTGGACGAGTACGGCAGCGTGGAAGGCCTGGTGACCGCCAATGACCTGCTGGCGGCCATCGCTGGTGACCTGGCCGATACCCAGGACGAGCGCTATGGTGTGGTCGCGCAGGGCGAGGACTGCTGGGATGCCGACGGCGCGCTGACCCTGGACGACCTGCAGCGGCTGGCCGGCGTGTCGCTGCCGCGCAGCGCGGACTACATGACCATCTCCGGGCTGGTGCTGGAACAGCTGGGGCGCCTGCCCGACATCGGCGACACGCTGGAGGTGGCCGGTATCCGCATCACCGTGCTGGCGATGGAAAAGCGCCGCATCACGCGGTTGCGGGTGGAACGCCTGCCGGAAGCGTGACGATGGCAGGGCCGAGCCCATGCCCGGCTCTATCCATTGCCCTCTTCTGCCGTCACCATGGCGGGCCTGTTCGCCGTTCTGGATTGTCGTAGTGTTGAGTACGATTGGTTTTCTGATGGGCCTGTATGTGGCCTGGCGCCTTTTCTGGCCGCTGCGCCTGCCTGTCTGGTCGAAGGTGGTGCTGTCGGTGCTGCTGGTGGGCATTGCCGTGCAGCTGCGCATCGTCGCCAACTTCTGGGGCACGATGGCCTCGCCGGAAATTCCGAAGATGGCCATCGCCACGCTGGCCACCGGTTCCACCGCGGTACTGCTGCTGGCCCTGGCGTTGCTGGTGCTGGACGCCGGCCTGTTGGCTGCGCGCCTGCTGCGCGCACCGCGCGCCCTTTCCGTACTGCGCAGCAGGCCGCTGCGTCCGTCTGCCGCAGTGCTGGCGCTGCTGCTCAGTGCCTTCGGTGTCAGCCAGGGCATGGCCGTGCCCAAGCCGCGGCAGATCGAGGTGGCCATCACCGGCCTGCCGCAGGCTTTTGATGGCTACCGTGTGCTGCAGCTCACCGACATCCACGCAAGCCGCCTGCTGACCGGCGACTGGGTGCGCCAGGTCGTGGCTGCAAGCAACGCACTGCAACCGGATCTGGTGGTGATCACCGGCGACCTGATCGACGGCAGCGTGCAGGCGCGCCGCAACGATTACACCCCACTGGCTGACCTGCGTGCGCCGGACGGGGTGATCGCCATCACCGGCAACCACGAGTACTACGCGCAGTACAGCGAATGGATGCGGGCCTTCCGTGCACTGCACATGCAGGTGCTGGAAAACAGCCACACGCAGGTACGCCGTAGTGATGCCGCGCTGACCATCGCTGGCGTCACCGACCCGGTGGCTGCGCGCTATGGCCTGCCGCTGCCCAACCTGGAGGCCGCACTGGCCGGTGCCGACCCCCGCGCACCGGTGATCCTGCTCGATCATCGGCCACGCAATGCGCGCGAGGCCGCTGCACGCGGGGTGAAGCTGCAGTTGTCCGGGCATACCCATGGCGGCCAGATCATCGGCATGGACCAGCTGGTAAAGCGTGCCAACGGCGGCTTCGTTTCCGGCCGTTATGCGGTGGATGGCATGACGCTGTACGTGAGCAACGGTGCCGGCCTGTGGGCGGGATTCCCGGCGCGCATCGGCGTGCCGTCGGAGATCACGTTGATCACCCTGCGCCGGGCGCCGTGACAGAGCGGGGTCGGATCCCTTTGCCAACGGCAAAGGGCTCTGACCCCGTTTGCCACGGAGGGCGAGCATCCACGCATGGCGTGGATCTACTGCTTTCCTTCCGGGGCACCCACGCATGGCGTGGATCTACTGCATCGTCACTGCCGCCATGACACCCTTCGGCGATGAAGGAAAACACGCAATGACCGCGGGGCGGCAGCGCTCGATGTGGGTGGCCGGCCTGTCCACGGTGGTGGAGTGGTACGACTTCACCCTGTACCTGTACTTCGCCACGGTGCTGTCGCGGGTGTTCTTCGGCGGCGGCCAAGAGGCGATGCTGGTTACCCTGGCCGGCTTCGCGGTGTCCTACCTGATGCGTCCGCTCGGTGCGCTGTGCTTCGGCCACCTGGGCGACCGGCTCGGCCGGCGCTGGATGCTGCTGGCCTCGATGGCACTGATGGCGGCGGCCATGCTGGCCACCGCGTTGCTGCCGACCGCCGCGACCGCCGGTGCGACAGCTGGCGTGCTGCTGTTGGTCCTGCGCTGCGCGATGGCGTTTTCCGTGGGCGGCGAATACACCGGCGTGGTCGCCTATCTGCTGGAAAGTGCACCGGCGCGACGACGTGGCCTGGTCACCTCGCTGGCCTCGGCGGCCAGCGAAGTGGGCGCGTTGCTGGCAGTGGCGATCTCCGCACTCACCGTGGCGCTGTTGCCTGCACCGCAGCTGGACAGCTGGGGCTGGCGAATCCCGTTCTTCTTCGGCGCGGCGCTGGCACTGGTGATCCTGATCGCGCGTTCGGGCATGCACGAATCGCCGGAGTTCGAACGGCAGCGGCGCGAAGGCAGCATTCCCGCCACGCCGCTGCGGCATGTCCTGCGCAACCATCCCGGTGCGGTGGCACGCACGTTTGCGATTTCCGCGCTGGGATCGATTACCTACTACGTGGGCATCACCTATGTGCCGGCGTTCCTGCATGCACAGGGACACGACGAAGGCGATGCGCTGTGGCTGTCGACCATTGCAGCGGTGGCGGTGATCGCGATCACTCCGCTGTGCGGCGCGTTGTCCGATCGCTTCGGGCGACGTCCGCTGCTGCTGGGTCTGACGGTACTGGCAGCGCTGCTGCCGTTGTCGATGTTCGGCTGGATGGCGTCCGCCGCGCCGTTGGGCATCGTGCTCGCAGCGGTGGGGCTGGCCTGCGTGGCTGGCGGCATCAGTGCCGTGGCGGCACCGGCCACGGCAGAACAGTTCCCGGGCGAGGGCCGGGTCAGTGGACTGGCGTTGGGGGTAACCATGGCCACCGCAGTGTTCGGCGGGGCGACGCCGTGGCTGGCGCAATGGTGGGTCGAGCGCAGCGGCTGGGCGGCGGCGCCGGGGGCGATGATCGCGCTGGTGGCGGTGCTGGTGCTGCCGGTGCTGTGGACGCTGCCGGAGACCGTGCCGAAGACCCGCCCCGTGTCCCGGGGCGGGCAGTGAACGCTTAGACCTTCAGGGTCTGCTCGATGTCGGCCAGCACCGCGGCCGCATCAACGCCAATGGCAATCGACTGCAGCACGTGGCCGTCCCACACGCTGGGGCCGAAGCCCATGCCTTCCGGCTTGGGAACGGTCATGCCACGGGCGACGCCGTCGGTGGCCACGCGCACGCTGGCGCGCTCGAACTGGAACAGCTCCGGGCGGGTCAGGGCGATGCAGGCGCAGCAATCGTGCACGACCATGCCCTTGTGGCCGGCCTGCAGATAGAAGTCGACGTAGTCCTGCGACAGGGCGCGTACCAGTTCGGCATCGGCGCCACCGATGGCGGCCAGCTTGTCCAGGCCGTCGCGGTTCATCTCCACGCGGGTGGTCACGTCCAGGCCGATGGCGGTCACCGGCCAGTGGGCGGTGAACACGATGTCAGCCGCTTCGGCGTCGCCCCAGATGTTGGCCTCGGCCGCCGGGGTGATGTTGCCGTTGACGTGGAAAGCACCGCCCATCAGCACCACGCCACGCACCAGGCCAGCGATGTCCGGGGCCTGCTGCAGGGCCAGCGCCAGGTTGGTCATGCGGCCGACCGCTACCAGGGTCACTTCGCCCGGATGGGCGCGGACCAGGTCGATGATCAGCTGGTGGGCCGGGCGCGCATCAGCGGCCACGTCCAGGACCTCCGGCACCGGGTGGTTGCCCAGGCCGTTGTGGCCATGGATGTGCACCGGCCAGGCTTCCGGAGTGGCTTCGGGCTGCAGCGGGCCTCCAGCGCCGCGCGCGATCGGCGCGGACAGGCCCCAGGCCTGCTTCAGGTACAGCGCGTTGTGGGTGGTCGACGCCACCGAGGCATTGCCGAAGGTGGTGGTGACGCCGATCAGGTCGATCTGCGGATGCTTGTGCAGGTACAGCAGCGCCAGCGCGTCGTCGACGCCCGGGTCGGTATCGAAAATGACTTTCAGCATGTTGTTGTTCTTCTTCTTCCGTGTGGTGCAGGGGGGCCGGCGGCCCCGAGGGCAGGCCGGCGCGCCCTGCATTGTCCCATCTTCATGACAGGCAGGGCGAACCGGAGGCGGTGGTATCGTCTGCGGGCCCGAACCCGTCGCAAGGAGCTGCGCCATGCTGGCTGTAACCCTCGTCCTGATTGCCCTGGTGCTGGGGCTGAACCTGGTGGCCAGCTTCGTGGTGCTGGGGCGCGACGACCTTCCCGTCAGCAGCCGCGCCGGGCAGCTGCTGGTGGTGTGGCTGCTGCCGCTGGTTGGTGCGATCGTGTGCATGGCGATGGCCACCGCCGATGGCTCACCCGCACGGGGCGATGGCAGTGGCGGTGGGCCCGCCGATTTCTCCGGGGGCTATTCCGGCGACAGCCACAGCCACCACAGCTACAGCAGCTCGGACTGCGACAGCGGTGGGGGCGGTGACGGCGGCAGCTGCGGCGGCGGCGATTGACGCGAGGTTCCTGATTGCCGGCCAGCGGCCGGCACTACCGTGACCTGGCCTCGCGGGGGCAGTGCCGGCCGCTGGCCGGCAACCCCATCAACTCAGCTTCCGCCTTCGGTCGGCAACGGCGCGGGCACGTTCAGCAATCCGCCGCTGGCCACGTACGCGGCCAGGGCCTGGCCCTGGCTGAGTAGATGGCGTTCCATGGTGCGTTCGGCGGCCGCGGCATCGCGCTGGCGGAAGCACTCCATCAGTTCGCGGTGTTCGGCCAGCGACTGCGCGGTGCGCCCCGGGGCCAGCAGCTGGCGACCGCGATGCATCTTCAGGATACGGTGCAGGTCGTGGGTGATGCGGATCAGCCACGGGTTGCCGGCGTAATGCTGCACCGTTTCGTGGATGAGATAGTTGTTGCGGTAGTACTCGGCGATGTTGCCGTCTGCGGCCGCCGTTTCCATTGCCGCGTGCAGTTCTTCCAGCTGCTGCACGCCGGCGTCGTCGATGTGCTTGACCGCTTCATGCGCACAGCGGCCTTCCAGCATCGCCATCACCGGGAACAGCTGGTTGAGGTCTTCCAGCGTCAATCGGGTGACCCGCGCACCGCGGCCCGCATCGATCTGCACCAGGCCTTCGGCGGCGAGCAGCTTCAGCGCTTCACGCAGCGGCGTGCGGCTGATGCCCAGTTCCTCGCACAGCGCGGGCTCGTCAATCCACTCGCCCGGTGGCAGGCGGTAGTCGTAGATCCGCTCGCGCACGTGTTCGGCCACCTCCTCATACAGAGGGGCGCGCTTCTTGGGTGTACGTGGAGCGGGAGCGATGGCCATGCGCAAAGTGTAACGCCAGGTAGTGCCGGCCGCTGGCAGGCAACCCGTGATCGTTGCACGGATCCACGAGGTTGCCGGCCAGCGACCGGCACTACCGCAGGCATTTACATCCAGCCCGGCACCACGAACACCAGCCAGGCCAGCAGCGGGCCGAATGCCACCACCAGGCCGCTGTAGACCAGGAAGCGGCGGAACAGCGTTTCGCGTTCTTCCTTCGCGGCCGAGGCCACCACCAGTGCGCCGTTGGTCGAGAACGGACTGACATCGACGATGGTGGAGGACACGGCCAGCGCGCAGATCACGCCAGCGGCGCCGAGATGGCCCTGCATCAGGAACGGCACCGCCAGCGGAATGGTGGCACCCAGCACTGCCGCCGACGAGGCAAACGCTGAGACGATGCCGCCCACGTAGCAGACCAGCAGCGCGCCCAGCAGCGGAATGCCGATGCTGGAAACACCGTGGCCGATGAAGTCCACGGCACCGGCATGTTCCAGCACACCGATGTAGGTGACCACGCCGCAGATCAGCAGCACGGTGGACCAGCTGATGCCATCCACCGCACCCTTCTGGCTCTGCGGCGACAGCAGGGCCAGAACCACCGCCACGGTGATCGAGACCAGGCCGACGTTAAGGTTGTAGATCAGCGCGGCCACGCCCAGGCCGAGCAGGCCGATCAGGGTGAACAACCGCTCGCGGGTCAGGCCCACCGCATCCAGTGCCACCGGATCGTTGGACAGGGTGCCACCGCCGGCCGCGACCAGCGCGCCGTGACCTTCGATGGCGAACTGCCGCGACGAGGCCTGCGGACCACCGGTCATCGCCAGTTCCACCGTGCCGACCGTGCTCGCCGCAGTGATTGAACCGCGACGTAGCAGTGCGATGCCGCCGAAGGCGAAGAAGCAGATCGTGGCCATCATGAAGTTGAAGCCGAGGCTGGTCAGGAACACGGCCATCTCGGTGACTTCCAGCCCGGCCTTCTGCACCACGCCATTGGTGATGCTGCCGTACACGCTGATCGGCGAGAAGCCGCCCGCCTGCGCACCATGGATCACCAGCAGGCCCATCATCAGCGGGTTGATGTTGTACTGCTTGGCAAAGCGCAGCGCGACCGGGCCGATGATCGCCACTGCGGCAGGGCCCAGCGCACCGAAGGCGGTCAGCACCGCGGTGATCACGAACATCACCCACGGAATGGCCACGATATGGCCGCGTACCACTTTCACCGCCCAATGCACCAGCAGGTCGATGGTGCCGTTCTTCTGCGCGATGGCAAACAGGTAGGTGATGCCGACCAGGGTCAGGAACAGGTCGCCCGGGAAGCCGGCGAGGACCTCCTTGCCCCCCATGTCGACCCAGAGCCCGCCGACGATGAAGGCCAGCGCGAAGGCGACGGCACCCATGTTGATCGGCATCGCGGTGGCGACGATGAACATGATCACCAGACCGATGATCGTTGCAATTTGTGGAGTCATGCGCCCTCCCAGACACCTGATTCGCGTACTGCACGGATGGAAGCCCGCCATCCCGGGTATGGCCTGTTACGTACTGCGCGTTACGTACTGCTCAAACCCGTTACTGCAGCCGCTGCAGCGCGCTGCGGACCCATGCTGCCGCGCCGCCCAGGCTCTGGAATTCCTCGACCGCGCGCACTTCGCAGCACGGATAGGCCGGCGCGATCATGCGTGCCAACGCGTTGCCCGGACCCAGCTGCAGGAACACCCGTGCGCCGCGCTCGAAGGCCTGGTGCATCACCTGCGCCCATTCGATGGTCTGCGCCAGCTGCGCGGACAGCGTATGCACCGTCGCAGTGGTGTCGCGCACCGGCCGTGCGTCGATGCCGGCCAGCAGTGGCAGGCGAGGGGCATGCAGGGTGATGGCCTGCAGCGCTGCGGCAAACGGTTCGACTGCCGCCGACAGCAGTGGCGTGTGCGCCGGCACATGCACCGGCAGCAGGCGTACCTCCGCGCCCTGCGCGTGCGCGGCAGCGGCCAGCGTCTGCAGTGCCTGCTGCGTGCCGCCAACGATGAAATGATCTGCGCCGTTGGCGATGGCCACATGCGCGCCGTGCGTGTCACACAGCGGCTGCAGCGTCTGTCGATCCAGGCCGAGGACCGCCTGCATGCCCGCACCGGCGGGACTGGCGGCATCCATCAGGCGCGCGCGCTGGGCCGACAGCGAAAGGCAGGTGGTGGCATCGAAACTACCGGCGATGGCGTGCGCCGCCAGTTCGCCGATGCTGTACCCGGCCAGCACGATCGGGCTCGGCAGGGCGTCGCGCAGGACATGCCATTGCGCGATGCTGGCGGCGCACAGCAGCGGTTGCGCCTGGGCGTTGTCGAAGCGGTCCTCGGCGGCTGCGGCAGCGAACACGTCGCGTCCCAGCACGTCGCCCGCCGCGTCCAGTACCACGCGTGCAGCGGCGATGCCACGCACGCGGTCGAACATCGCTGGATGTTGCACACCTTGTCCGGGGCAGAGCAGGGCCAGGCTCATGCACCCTCCTGCTGCAGCAGGAACCAGGCGCAGGCCAGCAGATCGGCACTACCACCCGGGCTGAGCCGACGCATCACGAAGGCATCGCCCATGGACTGCAGGCGCATGCGCCAGTCCGGCGCGAAGGCGCCGCCCGAGGAAAGGAAGGTGGTTGCCTGTTGTTGCGCCCAGTGCAGGCCCTCGGCACCACCACGGTGCAGCAGGTTCAGGTCGTCCACCTGTGCCACCAGCTGCATCAGCGTGTGGCACAGCGCGGCGTCGCGGGGCAGGCCGCTGCCCAGCGCGTGGCGCAGGGTCGGCAGGGCCAGCTCGCGCAGCACCGGGTAACCGGCGGCGGCCTGTTCGCGCACCCCGCAGACCCCGTGCCGTGCGCGCGCGCGCTGTCCCGGGCTGTGCGGGTCCAGTGGCGCCGCGATGAGCGCGCCTTTCCACTGCTGGACCGCCAGACACACCTGCGCGCCGGATACGGCATGGCCATGCACGCGCCGGCACCCAGCAGCGGCGGCCACCAGCAGGCCAAGGCTGAAGATCGCACCGCGGTGAGTGTTGATACCGGCGGTGGCGGCCAGCATGGCCGTTTCGGCGGCAATGCCGTGATCGCGCAGCACAGTGAAGGGGGCACCCGCGGCACCGGCCCTGGCCACCGCAGTGAAGTAGTGGCGCAGTGCGAACAGGCTACGCAGGAACGTGCTGGCATCCATGTCGTCATGGCTGCCGCTGTTGAACGGCGTGACCAGGCCCGGTTTCGGGGCGCAGGCCAGCTCGGTGTGCAGGCTGGCAATGGCCAGCCGTCCCAGGCGTGCGCTGTCGACCGCCGCGCCGCATGCAGGCAACGGCTTGCGAGCGGCAGTCATGCGATCGTCTCGCGCGTGGCGAACAGCGCATCGCGCGCTTCCAATGCGGCTCCGTCCAGGCGCTTCACCAGCACCTGGCGACTGCGGCCGGCAAGTTCGCGCCAGTTCACCGCGCCGCCATCGGGCAGGCACAGCTCGCCATCAAGGCGATGCGGATGGCGGGTCCCCCATGCCAGCAACTGCGCGATCAGCGCCTCGGCCTGCGCGGCGTCGGTCACCTGCCACAGCAGGTCGATGTCCGAACGCTCCTGCACGTAGGGCAGGGCAGTCAGCCATTGCCAGGCGAAGGCGCCGAACACACGGGCCGGGGCCAGTGCCTGCAGGTCGTGAAGTGATTCCTGCCATGCCTGCGGAACCACGGCATCGCCCGCTGCCAGCAGCTCACTCAATGCCGGCGGTGCGTGCATGCGAGCAACGTCGCGTAACGGCACGCGCAACGACAGGCGCTGCTTGCCTTCGGCCGGTGGCAGTGGAACGCCCAGTCGCAGGCGCGGATCGGGATCATCCGCCGCACGACGTGCCACTACGGCAGGGAAGCCGTGCGCCAGCCACGCGGCAAGGCGCGGCTCGTGCGTGGGCACGTCGGCCCGCCAATCGGCGTCGGCCGACAGCCAGGCCAGCGTGTGCCGGGCAGGCCGCTCAGGCATTGCCCTGGCTCACGGCGGCGGCGACCTGTGCAGCCAATCTGCGGCCACCGCGTTCGGCGCCCAGCGCAGCGCGATGGTCACCGTCGGCGGGTGCGTGCAGTGCTTCCAGCAGGTGACGCGCCAGGTCGCCCTCCCACAGCGATTGCACTGCGCCCATCGCCACATAGTTCTCCACGCCCGGCGCAAACACCGGCGAGGTCAAGCTCAGTGCCTGCAGTTTTTCCAGCGGCTGCTTGGTCACCCGTGCCATCGCGCGCAGGTCCATCACCCGCACCTGTGCATCCGGCAGGGCATGGATGTGGTCGGCCATCAGCCCGAACGACAGGAAGCCACCGCTGACCGATTCGCCATAGACCAGCGTGACCAGGCGCGCACCACGACGGCGGGCCAGGTCCAGGGTCTGTGCGAGGTGGGCGAAGTAGCCGTTGATGCCCAGCAGTTCATCGCGGCGCGCCAGGCGCTGGCCGGCGGTATCGACCAGCATCACGATCGGACGCTGCGGATGTGCAGCGGTGCTGGCCAGCACGGCATCGGCCAGCACCAGGGCGTGATCCACGCCCACTTCGATCCTGTCGGTGGTGCCGATCACCGTCACCTCGCCGTCGTCGGTGGACGCTGTACCGGTGAGTACCGAGTCGTTCACGGCGATTGCATGGCCACGCGGAAACAGCGCATCCAGCAGCGTTTTCAATGGCATGCTCATGGCAGGCTCCGGTGCGCGGTGGCGGCAAGGAAGGCATCGGTTTCCAGCAGCGCCAGGCGTTCTGGGTCCGCTATGCCCTGGCGTGCCCAGATCTGCAGACCATCGTTGCAGTCGCCCCACGCCGCCACGCGCGCTTTCAATGCGGCGTGGCGTGCCTGCAGCGCGGCCAGCGCCGCGTCGGTGTCGGTGCTTGTGGTGTCTGGCTGCAGCGCATCAAAGGCCGCCTGCGCAAACGCGCTGATCGCATCGGGCACCAGCACCTGCGCCTGGTCGATCAGGTAGCGGTGCTTGCCACCGGTCACCCGCCACACCAATGCGCGGTCGCGCGAATCGAATTCCTCCACGCCGCGCACGGTCTCGATCACTTCGGGGCCGGACAGCGACAGCCGCCCCTCCTCGGACATGATCACCGTGCTGCAGCAGCGGGCGACGATGCCCATGCCACCGAACGCGCCGTTGCCACTGCCGATCAGCGCCACTACCGGTACGCCGGCGGCCCGCGCGCCGAGCGTGGCGCGCATGATTTCGGAAATGGCGATCAGGCCGGCGTTGGCTTCGTGCAGGCGCACACCACCGGTATCGAGCAGCAGCAGCACGCCATCAGGATGGGTGTCTGCCGCACGGCGCAGCAGTCCGGTCAGCTTGGCGCCATGCACCTCGCCCACGCCGCCGCCCATGAATTCACCCTGCTGCGCGGCCACCAGCACGTGTTTATCGCGCAGGCGTCCCTCGCCGACGACGATGCCATCGTCGAAGGCGGCCGGTTGATCCAGCTGCGCCAGATGTGGGCTGATAGCGCGCTGGGCCGGGCCGAGAAATTCGTGGAACGATCCTGCATCAAGCAGCCCGGCGATGCGCGCGCGGGCATCGGCTTCGTAATAGCTGGTGCGTTGTGCGAGTGTCATGGCTGGCCTCCGGCAAGCAGGGTCTCGACGGCCTGGTCCAGGCGCAGGCTGACCACCGCCGGTGTGGCGCCGGCATCGTTGATCGACACGCGTACATCGCGCAGGGGATGGCGCTGTGCGAAGTCGGCGATCACCGCCTGCCATACCGTGCCGAAGCCGCGCGCAGCGGTGATGATGCGCACGCTCATCGCACCGTCCAGGTCGGCCGGTTCCAGCAGGACTTCCAGGTTGCCCGAGGCCAGTACGCCCACCAGCACTGCATCGGTGGGGAAGCGCACGGGCGTCGTGCCGGCGAATCGATAGTCGAGGGTTTCCATGGCGTGGCCCTTACCAGTTGCGGAAGCGCTTGGGCGGGTCGTACAGACCGCCGGACCAGCGCACCAGGTCTTTCACCGAACGCGCGGCAAGAAGATCGCGGCTGGCATCGCGCACGTTGATGCCGAGATCGTCCGGGCGACGGATCACTCCGCGGTCGCGCAGGTTTTCCACCATGGCGCGGTCGCGTCCCCTGCCCACGGCGGTATAGCCGGCCACGCCGCGGATCGCCTGCTCGCGTTCTTCCGGGCTGCGGCACAGCAGCAGGTTGGCGATGCCTTCCTCGGTCAGCACATGGCTGACGTCGTCGCCGTAGATCATCACCGGCGGCAGCGGCATGCTCGCGCGCTCGGCCAGTTCCCAGGCATCGAGGCGATCGACGAAGGCCGGCGCCATGTGCTCGCGGAAGGTTTCCACCATCTGCACCACCAGCTTGCGCCCGCGTGGCATCTCGCCGGGCCGCGCGGCCTGCTGGCCCGCCTTGAGCCAGGCGTCGCTGGCGTGGCGGCGGCCGCGTGCGTCCGAGCCCATGTTGGGCGCGCCACCGAAGCCGGCGATACGGTCGCGGGTGGCGGTGGAACTGTTGCCCTGCAGGTCGATCTGCAACGTGGAGCCAATGAACATGTCGCAGGCATACAGTCCTGCAGTCTGCGAGAACGCGCGGTTGGAGCGCATCGAACCGTCGGCGCCGGTGAAGAACACATCCCCGCGCGCGGCGATGTACTTCTCCATGCCCAGTTCCGAGCCGAACGAGTGCACTGATTTGACGAAGCCCGATTCGATGGCCGGAATCAGCGCCGGGTGCGGATTGAGCGCCCAGTGCTGGCAGATCTTTCCCTTCAGGCCCAGCGATTCGGCGTAGGTCGGCAGCAGCAGTTCGATGGCCGCGGTATCGAAACCGATGCCGTGGTTGAGCCGGTTCACCCCGTACTCGGCGTAGATGCCCTTGATCGCCATCATCGCCATCAGCACCTGGATCTCGGAGATCTGCGCCGGATCGCGGGTGAACAGCGGTTCGATGTGGTTCGGGCGCGGCGCCTGCACCACGAAGTTGACCCAGTCGGCAGGAATGTCGACGCGGGGGAGGGTGTCGACGATCTCGTTGACCTGGGCGATGACGATGCCGCCACCGAATGCGGTGGCCTCCACGATCACCGGCGTGTCTTCGGTGTTGGGGCCGGTGTAGAGATTGCCGTGGCGGTCGGCGGCCTGTGCCGCGACCAGTGCCACGCGCGGAGTGAGGTCGATGAAGTAGCGGCCGAACAGTTCCAGGTAGGTGTGGATGGCACCGATCTGGATGCGCCCTTCGGCCACCAGGTTGGCCAGCCGCACCGACTGCGGCCCGGAGAAGGAGAAATCCAGCCTGGAGGCGATGCCGCGCTCGAACACATCCAGATGCGAGGGCAGCGACAGCACCGACTGCACCATGTGCAGGTCATGCACGCGTGCCGGGTCGAGGTCGGCCAAGGCCTGGGCGAGGAAGTCGGCCTGCTTCTGGTTGTTGCCTTCCAGGCAGACCTTGTCGCCTGGTTCCAGCAACGCGTGCAGCAGCTCGGCGACATCGCCGGCCGCCACCTCGTGGCCCCTGGCCCATGGCGCGGCGCGTTCCAGCCGCGCCTGGCGGCCCCGCTCCAGCGTGTCCCAGCTCGGGTTCATCGACGGACTTCCGAATGGTGTTGAAATAATTACGCCATAATTATTGGAGTGTGTGCAACCCGCAGCGCAGCAAATCTGACGGCGCCGCGTATTCAGTAGATCCACGCCACGCGTGGATGGTCTTGCAAACGAAAGGGCCCGCGCAGAGGCGGGCCCATTGGGGATTCGTGGTCATCCACGCATGGCGTGGATCTACTGGCAAACAGTGACCCGCCATCCCACAGCGAGCCCGCAGTTGTTGTTGAGATTGCCGGGAGCAGCCCGGCAATCTCTCGCAGCTACCTCAGAACTTCCAGCGCAGGCTGGCCGCCACGAAGCGCGGTTCGCCGTAGTTGTTGTAGTCCAGGTTGGCCCAGTAGGTCTTGTCCAGCGCGTTGCGCACGCTCAGCGTCGCCGTCCAGTTGTCGCTGATGCGGTAGTTGGCGTTGAACTGCACCAGCGCATAGGACGGCTGGTTCACCGTCACCGTGGTGCCCACGCCCACCGGGTAGGGGATGTTGTAGCCCTGCACCTTGCTCTGCCACTGCACGCCGGCACCCACGCTCAGGCGCTCCAGCGCGCCGCGCAGCTGCAGCTGGGTGTTGAGCTGCAGCAGGTCTTCGGCCGGGTTGGCGTACAGCAGGTCGGTGGCCGCGCGGGTCACCTTGACGTGGGTATAGCCGGCATTGACCGTCCAGCCCGGCAGGATCTCGCCGTTGACGTCCACTTCCCAGCCACGCGCCTTGGTGCCGTTGACGCCGATGTAGGCCGAGCTGCCGTCGCTCAGCGAGCCTTCCGGCACGCTCATGTCGCGCACCGCGTAGTTGTCCTGCTTGGCCTCGAAGATCGCCGCGTTGGCGGTCAGGCGACCATCAAACCACTGCGTCTTCAGGCCCGCCTCCAGGTTGGAGCCCTGCACCGGCGCCAGCAGGTTTTCGTTTCGGTCCTTGTAGTTCTGCGGGTTGAAGATCTCGGTGTAGCTGGCATAGGCCGCCACGTTCGGGGTGATGTCATACACCAGGCCCACGTACGGGGTGATTTCATCGCTCACCTTGTACGCGCCGCTGGTGGCGGTGTAGGCGCCGGCCGCGTTGTAGGCGCGGGTCTGGGTCTGCCAGCGGCTCAGGCGTGCGCCGGCAATCAATGCCAGCGGATCAGCCAGGCGCAGGCGGGTGGCCAGGTAGAAGCCGCTCTGCGTGGTCCTGGCCACGCGGCGTGCGCCGGTAAGGGTGTAGGTCACTTCGGAGATGTCGCCATCCCAGGTGTATACGTTGGGGATGTAGTAGCAGCGCTCGCTGCCGCAGCGGGCCCAGTCACGCGGGTAGTTCAGCGCCAGGGTATTGGTAGTGCCTTCCAGGTCGGCCCACTGTGCGCCCACGGTCACGTCGTGCTGCTGGCCCCACAGGTTGAAGGTGCCGGTCAGGTAGGCGTCGACGTTGCGGCGGGTGTCTTCCGAATCGCCGGCGGCGGTGCGCAGGTAGATGCCCGCGCCGGTCACCGGGTCGGGATTGCCGGTGCCGTACAGGCGCATGTTCTGCACGTTGCCGCGGGTGTAGGCGGTGTTGATCTTCAGCAGCCAGTTGTCACCGAAGCGCTGTTCCAGGTTGGCGAATACCGTGCTGGTCTCGCGCTGCCAGTAACTCCACTTCGGTGCCAGGTTGGTCGAGCGCGGCAGATGGGCGAAGTTGCCCTTGCTGTCGAAGAACGGCACGGTGCCCCAGGTTGAACCCACCGGGTTGTTGTCCTGGGTCTGGTAGCCGACGGTGACCGTGGTGCTGTCGGTCACATCGCCCTCCAGCACGGCCATGCCGGCCATCTTGTTCTCTTTGTAGCGGTCGTAATAGAAATCACGATCGGTATAGGCGGCGACCACCCGGCTGCGGAAGCGGCCGTCGGCGGTCAGCGGCGCGGTCACGTCCGCTTCCATGCGGCGGTAGTCCCAGCTGCCGGCACTGACCGAGAACGACGCGTCGAACTCCTTGCCCGGGCGCTTGCGCAGCAGGTTCACCGTGGCCGACGGCACGCCCGCGCCGCTGAGCAGGCCGTTGGCGCCGCGGATCACTTCCACCCGGTCATAGAAGGCGGTGTCGTATTCCTGGTTGGTCGAGCCGCTGTAGGTGGGGATGCCGTCCACCTGGAAATCGGTGATGGCAAAGCCGCGCGCGTAGTACAGCGGGCGCTGGGTGTCATAGAAGGACACGCTGACGCCGGTGACATTGCGCATCACGTCGTTGAGGCTGAACAACGATTCGTCCTGCAGGCGCTGCAGGCCGATCACCGTGGAGGACTGCGGCGTTTCCTGCAGGGTGATCGGCAGGCGGGTGGTGCTCGAAGGCGGCGCAGACTGCTCGGCGCGCACGCTCACCCGGTCCAGGGTCTTGGCGTCGGCAGCGACCTCGGCGAATGCCGACGGCGCAGCCAGGGTGAGGCAGGACAGCAGGGCAGCGGGCAGCAGCGCACGGCGGGGCTGGCGGCTGGGGAAAATCTGGGTCATGGCGGGCTCGAAGCGTGGAGGCGGGGAGGGGGCAACAGTCGTCCAGCACCCGGGGCGGCGGCTTCGGGCACGTCAGGTCCATCTGGGAGGGGCGCGGTCACTGCGCAGGACGTAAATGTAAATAATTCTTAACAACATTACAATTCGCGTCATTGTGCGCGGGCTTGTCGGCGCCTGGCACGGATCTCTGTAGAGCCGAGCCCATGCTCGGCTGTCGGCAACCGCGAGGAGCAGCCGAGCGCAGGCTCGGCTCTACAGGTGGATGCGACACAAACGCGAACGGCCACCCGAAGGTGGCCGTCCGTTTCCATCCAAGGGGAAGCGCAGGCTTACAGCGCCTGCAGTTCCTCGTTGGCGTTGCGCTTTTCCTTGGCCGGCGACGGCGCGGCCGTCGGTGCAAGGGCTGGCGTCGCACCGGCTTCCACCGGAACCTCCAGGTAGGGCAGGTGCAGGGTCTGGCTGGTCAGCGTGCGGATCTCGTTGGTCAGCGCGGCGCTGTCGTTGAGCTTGCGGCCGTACGAGGGCACGATCTCGCGCAGGCGGGCTTCCCAACCGGCCTTCATCTGGTCCGGGAAGGCCTTGGCCATCAGGTCGAGCATGATCGGCGGCGAGGTCGAGGCGCCTGGCGAGGCACCCAGCAGCGCAGCGAGGGTATGGTCCTTGTCGGTCACGATCTCGGTACCGAACTGCAGCACCGCGCCCTTCAGCGGATCACGCTTGATGATCTGCACGCGCTGGCCGGCGGTGACCAGCTTCCAGTCGCCCGGCTTGGCATTGGGGAAGTACTTGACCAGTTCGGCCTGGCGATCGGCATCGTTCAGGCGCGCCTGGCCCATCAGGTACTGCACCAGGTCCAGGTTGTCCTTGCCCACTTCCAGCATCGGGCCGACGTTGTTGTGGTTGACCGACGAGTACAGGTCCCACCACGAGCCGTGCTTGAGGAACTTGGTGCTGTACAGCGCGAACGGCCCGAACAGGACCACCGGCTTGCCATCCAGCTTGCGCGCGTCCAGGTGCGGCACCGACATCGGCGGCGAACCGGTTTCGGCCATGCCGTAGGCCTTCACGCCATGGCGCGAGGTCACGTCCTGGCCCTGGAAGGCGAGGAACTGGCCGCCCACCGGGAAGCCGGCGTAGTCCTTCGATTCCGGGATGCCCGACATCTGCAGCAGCTTCAGCGCGGCGCCACCGGCACCGATGAACACGAAGCGGGCGTGGGTGGTGGATTCGGTGCCGGCCTTGAGGTCCTTCACCGTCACGTTCCAGCTCTTGTCCGCGTTCTGCCGCAGCGCGCTGACTTCATGGTTGAGGTGCAGGCCGAAGTTCGGGCTGTGCTGCAGGCCGGCGGTCAGCTGGCGGGTGATGACGCCGAAGTTGACGTCGGTGCCCAGCGGCATCCAGGTTGCGGCGACCTTCTGCTTCGGGTCGCGGCCTTCCATCAGCAGCGGTGCCCACTGCTTGATCTGCGCCGGGTCTTCGGAGTACTGCATGCCGTAGAACAGCGGGTTCTTCACCAGCGCCTGCTGGCGCTTGTGCAGATAGGCGATGTTGTCATCGCCCCAGACAAAGCTCATGTGCGGGGTCGGGTTGATGAAGTCGCTGGGCTGGCTCAGCCGCCCTTCCTTCACCTGGTGCGACCAGAACTGGCGCGAGACCTCGAACGATTCGGCGATGCCGACCGCGCGCTTGGTCTCGATGCTGCCATCGGGCAGTTCCGGGGTGTAGTTCAGTTCGGCGAATGCCGAATGGCCGGTGCCGGCGTTGTTCCAGCCGTCAGAGCTTTCACCGGCGACGCCGTCGAGGCGCTCGTAGACCTGGATGTTCCAGTCCGGCTGCAGTTCCTGCAGGTAGGTGGCCAGGGTGATGCTCATGATGCCGGCGCCGACCAGCACCACATCGACGGGCTTGTCGTTGCTCGCGGCGGGCACCGAGCGCTGGGTCAGCGGCCAGTACAGGAACAGTGCGGCGACCAGCAACAGCAGCACGAGCAGGGCGAGTAGGGCCTTGCCAAATTTCTTCATGGGGGCGGAATCGTTGGCGGGGGAGGGGGTCAGAATGCGCAAGAAGCAGGGAAAGAGCGTGAAGAAACAACGCCTTGCAGCATTCCAGGGGCAATTTTAACCGTTCCTGGTCCGATTTTGATGCAACGCAGCATCCGACGGTTCGCGGCACCCTCACCCGGTAGCGCCGGGCCATGCCCGGCGATGCACTCAATCACGCCAGCTCAAGGATCTGGTCACCGGCCTCATCGATCTCGCCGGTCGCCTTCCAGCCCAGGTGCCGATAGAAGCCATACGAGCGCGAACGCGGGTCCGCCGAGCAGGCCAGGAACAGGCGGGTGTGGCCTGCATCGCGGGTCAGGCTGACCACTTCCTGCAGCAGCTGCCGGCCGATGCCGCGGTTCTCGAATTCCGGCAGCAGGGCCAGCACCAGCACCTCGCCGCTTCTGCGGTCGGCAAAACAGTAGCCGGCCATCCGTTCGTCCTCGCAGGCGATGCGGCCAATCGAATCGCCATCGGCGATGCCTGCGGCCCAGCTCTCTCCGGTGATGCCCAGCTCGGCCAGTTGCGCGGCGCTGAAGGCGTTCTCGCGGGTACGCCCGCGCAGGTCGATGCAGGCGGCGGCGTCATCGGGAAGGGCATTGCGGTAGTGGATCGTCATCTGGGAAACCTGCGGTCGAACGGAACCGCGTGATTGTGGCCGGCCCGCATGGAGATTGGATGGAGGCGGGGGGCGGTCTTCATTCACTGCCGATGGTGAAGTACTCCGCGGCGAAGTAGACCAGTTGATAGGCCAGCGTCGCTGCGGCCAGCACCAGCTGCGAACGCACAGTGCGCAGGCGCCAGCCGAGCGCGGCGACCACGAGCATCAGAGCGGTATGCAGTGGGTAGGCAGCACCCAGCAGCCGCCATCGACTTCCCCCTTTGATCGCGGTATCCACGAGGTCCAGAAGCGTCAATATCGCGATCACCCCGAAGATCCAGCGTCGACGCTGCATCAGATAGTTGCCGTAACTGCCGTACTCGCGCAGATCTTCGGGAAACAGCAGCGCGCACAGCAGGAACCAGGTCGCGCAGTAGGTGATCACGAACAGATAGGTTTCAAACGTCCAGCGGTGTACTTCAACCAGGCGGAATTCCCACCACCAGAAGGTCACCAGCGATACCAGCGTCCAGACCACCCAGCACAGGTGCAGCGCCGAACAGCCGCGCCGCTGCGGGTGTTCGATGATCTGCGCCAGCCCCTTCAGCAGGGTGGTGATGGACAGGCCGAGGATGATCCCCATCACCACGCGGATATGCAGGAATACCGGTTCGGTTTCCATCAGCCAGCCCCCTCGTCGGTTGCACCGATGCTTGCATAAAAAGGGGGGGAGGGGATCAAGTCGTTCATGCCACGAACGACATGATCCCCTCCGACCCCTTTTTCAGCGCCTGCGCTGCACCAGCGCCGAGGCGGCGTCCAGCACCGCCCGGGTCAGCAGTGCCATCGTCTGCACGTCGCCCTTCCAATGCTGCCAGTACAGCGGCACGTCTTCCCACGCGCGCTGCCGCACGTAGACCAGGCGCCCGGCATCCAGATGGCGCTTGACCAACGGCAACGGGTTCATGGTCCAGCCCAGGCCGCCCAGGTTGGCCTGCACGAAGGCGCGGGTGGACGGAATCCACCAGGTCGGCGCGGTGCTGGGCAGGTCGGCGCCGGCCATGCGCCGGGCAAAGCGCGACTGCATGTCGTCCTTGCGGTTGAACACCAGCACCGGCGCCTGCGCCAGTGCCTGCGCGGTCACGCCCTTGGCGAAATGGCGCTCGCGGAACTCCGGCGTACAGGTCGCGGCGTAGCGGATGCTGCCCAGTGCGTGGATCTGGCAACCCTGCACGGGTTCGTCCAGGGTGGTCACCGCACCCAGCACGGTGCCCTGGCGCAGCAGCTCGACCGTGTGGTCCTGGTCTTCCACCCGCAAGTCCAGGGTGGTGCCGGTGCCCTGCGCGAACTGCTGGGCGGCCTGCGGGAACCAGGTCTCCAGGCTGTCGTGGTTCACCGCTACGGGAATGCTGGCCTGCGGCAAGTCCTCGTCGGCCAGGCCCATCCGGTGCAGGGCGTCGTGCTCCAGCAGCGCGGTCTGCTCCGCCAGCTGCACCAGCAACTGGCCCTCGGCAGTCGCGGTAGCAGGCGTGCCACGCTTGACCAGCAGGCGACCGATGCGGTCTTCCAGTGCCTTGACCCGCTGCGAGATGGCCGAGGGGGTGACGTTGAGCGACTGCGCGGCACGGTCGAAGCTGCCTTCGCGGATCACCGCAGCCAGGGCCCGCAACTGGGCATGGTCGATGCGCATGGCGATTAAGTTCCGCTAATGTTGGTTTAGTAAGTTTAGCTCGTCTTTTCTATGTTGCGGCGCGACAATGGCGCCCGTTCCGGTGCTGTCCGCCTTCGCGAGGCACCGCTCCCCCCAAGCAAGACAAGGTAGTGAATCCCATGTTCTCGGTCATCTCCGCCAGCACCGGCCTCGGTGCCTGGTTCTCTGGTGCAGCCACCGGCATCGGCCTGTTTGCCGTGGTCGGCGCCCAGAGCGCCTTCATCCTGCGCCAGGGCATCCTGCGCAAGCACATCGTGCCGGTGGTGGCCACCTGTGCGGCCATCGATGCGATCTTCATCTTCGCCAGCGTGGCCGGCCTGCGCACGCTCACCACCGCGCTGCCGTGGCTGACCACCGCCGTCCTCTGGACCGGCGTGGCGTTCCTGGCCTGGTACGCCATGAAGTCGGCACGCCGTGCGATCGCCGGCGGCGGCGGCATGGGCGAGGCTGACAGCGATGACGGCAGTCGCCGCGCGGTGCTGATGGCGGCGGTCGGCTTCTCCCTGATCAATCCGCACTTCTGGCTGGACATGATGGTGATCGGCTCCATCGCAGAGAACTTCGGCAATGCGCGCATGGCCTTCGCTGCCGGCGTGGTCACGGCGAGCTGCCTGTGGCTGACCGCGCAGGGCCTGGGCGCGCGCCTGCTGGCACCGTTGTTCACCAAGCCCAGCACCTGGCGTGTGCTGGACGGCACCATTGCTGTGATCCTCAGCATCCTGGCCCTCACTCTGGCGGTGCGCGGGGTTCATTGACCCGGCGCACGCCCCCCGAACCCACGTCCTGACTCTCTCTCCAAGGTAGTGGTAACGACGGCACCGGCAACGGTGCCGTCGTTTTTTGTGCCCACTGGCGGCGCGGCCGCTGGCCTGCCTAGAATCGGCCAACCGGGACAAGGCGTCCAGGCGTAAGGGGGAAGGATGCGCAGGTATGGATTGGCCACCATCATCGTGGCAGGGATGGCGTGGGGGACCGCCGCTGCGGTTGATCTGGGCGCTTACGTGCGGGCGGACAAGTTCGAGGATGTGATCCTGTCGCCCAGCGGCGACTACCTGGCCGCTACCGTGCCCGGTGATGGCTTCACCGCGTTGATCATCCTGCGTACGGACGACAACACGCCGGTGGGTAGCCTGCGGCCGCCACGCAATTCCCATGTCTTCGATATGCACTGGGTCAACAACGATCAGGTGATGTTCGGCCTGGCCCAGAAGTTCGGCACCCGTGATGCGCCCTGGGCCACTGGCGAGCTGCTGGCGCTCGACGCGCGAACCGGGCGTACGGACGTGCTGGTCGGCTACCGCAACCTGGGACTGCGCCTGCGGCCCAGGTACCACAGCGAGGCGGCGGCATTCCTCAGTGACACCCTGCCGGGCGACGATGGCCAGGTGGTCATTGCAATGGGCGCTTCGCGCCTGGATGCCAATGGCTATGCAGCCCGGCTCGACCTCGCTACGGGCAAGCAGCGCATCCTGGCCCGAGCGCCGGTGCCGGCGTCTTCCTACACGATCGACCCCAAGGGTGACGTGCGCTTCGTGCGTGGCACCGGCAGCGACAATGGCAGCCGTCTCTACCACCGCAACGGCGGCGAATGGGCGCTGGTGAATGATGAAACGGCCAGTGGCCGCATCGAGGCGGCACTCGGCTTTTCCGCCGATGGCCAGCTGGCCTACCTGCAGAGCGAGCAGGCCACGGGGCCCGATGCCATCGTCAGCTGGAACCCGGCCACGCAGGAACGCAGGGTTGTCCTGCGTGACGATGTGGTCGATCCGGCACGGGTGATCCGCCGCCCCGGCAGCAGGGTGCCGGTCGGCGCGCTGTTCCTGGGCGATACCCCGCGCACCCGCTTCTTCGATGAAGCATCGGCCGAAGCGCGGCTGTACCGCAGCCTGGAAGCGGCATTTCCCCGGCGGTCGGTGTTCATCACCTCCAGCACCCTAGATGGACGAAAGCTGCTTCTGGAAACCTGGTCCGGCGCCAATCCGGGCGAGTTCTACCTTTATGACGTTGACCGCAGACAGGCGCGCTTCCTGCTGGCGCGCAGCGAATGGATCGACCCGGCTGTGACCGCATCGGTGCGGTCCATCAGAGTGAAGGCACGCGACGGACTGGACCTGCATGGGTTCCTGACCGTGCCGCACGGCAGTACCGGCCGCGACCTGCCGATGGTAGTGCTGCCGCATGGCGGTCCCATCGGCGAGTACGATGACGGCCGTTTCGCGCACGAGACGCAGTTGCTGGCAGCGGCCGGCTATGCCGTGCTGCAGGTGAATTTCCGCGGATCCGGCAACTTCGGCCGTGCCCACATGCGTGCGGCTATGCGGCAATGGGGCCGCGCCATGCAGGATGACGTGACCGATGCAACGCGCTGGGCCATCGCCGAGGGCATCGCCGACAGCAAACGCATCTGCATTTACGGTGCCAGCTACGGCGCCTACGCGGCGATGATGGGACCGGTGCGCGAGCCGGGGCTGTACCAGTGCGCGGCAGGCTACGTGGGCGTTTACGACCTGCCGTTGATGTACACCCGGGGCGATGTGGGCGACAGCCGTTCCGGTGCGGCCTATCTGCAGCAGTGGCTGGGCGATCCGGCCTCGCTGGATGAGGTGTCGCCGGTTGCGTTGGCGGATCGCATCAGGGTACCGGTTTTCCTGGCCGCTGGTGGTGAGGATGCGCGTGCGCCCATCCAGCACAGCAAGCGCCTGCAGGCCGCGTTGGAACGGGCCGGCACGCCGGTGGAAACCCTCTATTTCCGCACCGAGGGCCACGGTTTCTACACCCAGGCGCATCGCAGCGAGTACTACGGCCACCTGCTGGCGTTCCTGTCACGCAGTCTGGGGGGAGCCACCGCGCAAACGCACGCCAGCGGTACTGCAGAGAAGGCGCCCTGAGTCTGGCGATGGCGCGCTCGTCACTGGCGCAGCCATCGTCGGCCTGCCTAGAATCGGCAAATCTGGACAGGGTGTCCGGGCAGGGAGGGGGAAGGATGCGCAGGACTGTACTTGCCGGGCTGTTGTGCGCGGTGGTGGGCGGGACGTCGGCGGGTACCGGCGGGGTGGACCTGGAGCGGTACCTGAAACCGGAGTCATTCTCGGACATCAAGCTGTCGCCGGGAGGCGACTATGTGGCCGGCACCGTGCCGCTGGACGATTCCACCGCGCTGGTCATCCTGCGCACGTCCGACCGCAAGCCTGCGGGTGTGTTCCGGCCGCAGGCGAAGAACCATGCCAACAGTTTCGAATGGGTAAGCAATGATCGCCTGCTGGTCGGCCTGGCCGAGAAGCTGGGCGCGCTGGATACCCCGCAACCGACCGGCGAACTCTACGGCGTCAATGTCGACGGCAAGGGCGGCGAACTGCTGGTCGGCTACCGCGTGCAGGGGCGCGGGTTGGGTACGCGCATCCAGCCGAAGAAGGTGGAGGACGTCGCGGCCTTCCTCACCGATGAACTGGCGGGCGACGACCGCAACGTGCTGATCGCGGTGTGGCCGTTCGCCGAGGACCCCTACACCCGGGTCGAGCGGCTTGATGTGGTCAGTGGGCGTCGCGTGCGCGTTTCGGGTTCACCCGTGCAGCGTGCCGATTTCACTACCGATCATCAGGGTGAAGTGCGGTTCGCCCACGGCGCGGCGTCGGACAATGTCAACAAGCTGTACTACCGCGCCGGCACCAACGCGCAGTGGTCGTTGGTCAATGACGAGTCACTCAGCCACAGGATCGAGAGCGCGCTGGGCTTCTCCGAGGATGGCACGCTGGCTTACCTGCAGGTCGAGCAGTCCAGCGGCCCCGACGCCATCGTCAGCTGGAATCCGCAGACGGGCGAACGGCGTGAGGTGCTGCGGGATGCGGTGGTTGATCCTTCCGCGATCATCCGCCGCCCGGGCACCCGCGTGCCCGTAGGCGCGCTGTACCTGGGGGACGCACCGCGCACCCGGTTCTTCGATGAAAAGGGCGCCGATGCGCGTCAATACCGCAGCCTGGAAGCGGCGTTCGGTGGTCCGGTATTCATCACCTCCAGTACCCGCGATGGCAGCAAGGTGGTGGTGCAGACGTGGTCGGGCAGCAACCCCGGCGATTTCTACCTGTTCGATACCCGCGCCAAGGCCGCCGAACATCTGGTCAGCCGCAGCGAATGGATCGACCCGAAACTGGCCGCCACCGTGCGCCCGTTCTCGCTGAAGGCGCGCGACGGACTGCCGCTGCACGGCTTCCTGACCCTGCCGCCGGGCAGCGAAGGGCGCAATCTGCCATTGGTCGTGCTGCCGCACGGTGGCCCCTTCGGCGTATTCGATGAGGGCAGCTACAGCAATGAGCCGCAGATGCTGGCGGCAGCAGGGTATGCCGTGCTGCAGGTCAACTTCCGTGGATCGTCCAACTATGGTCGTGCCTTCACCCAGGCCGGTGCCAAGCAGTGGGGCGCGGCCATGCAGAACGATGTGACCGACGCCACGCGCTGGGCCATCGCCGAGGGTATCGCCGACAGCAAGCGCATCTGCATCTACGGTGCCAGCTACGGTGCCTACGCGGCAATGATGGGGCCGGTGCGCGAGCCGGGGTTGTACCAGTGCGCGGCCGGCTATGTCGGCGTGTACGACCTGCCGCTGATGTTCACCAATGACGCCCAGTCCAGTGATTCGGCCATGACGTGGCATCGCGAATGGGTGGGTGATCCGAAGACGCTGGGTGCCAGTTCGCCGGTGAACCTGGCCGCACAGGTGAAGGTGCCGGTGTTTCTTGCTGCAGGCGGCGAAGACACGCGTGCGCCGGTCAAGCACACCGAGCGCATGGAGGCCGCACTGAAGGCGGCTGGCTCGCCGGTGGAGAGCCTGTACTACCGCACCGAAGGGCACGGTTTCTACCGGCCCGAACACAGGCGTGAGTATTACACCAGGCTGCTGGCCTTCCTTTCGCGCAGCCTGGGCGGCAGCACAGCCAGCACCAGCGCAACTGCGGGTGCTGACAAGGCGCCCTGAGGCAAACCCGCTGCGGCCAGCGGACCCGGTGCCGGGCAGGGGGATGCCCGGCTTCAAGGAGGACGTCATGAAGCATGCAAGGGTGCTGGCCGCAATGATGGCCATCTGCGGCTCGGTTGGGGTAGAGGCGGCGGAGGTTTCGCTGGACGGCTACGTGCGTCGTGCCGAGTTCAATGACATCCAGCTCTCGCCCACCGGCGAGTATCTGGCCATGACCTTGCCGCTGGACGGCGCAACCGCGGTGGCGGTGCTGCGAACGGACACGATGGAACTGGTCGGCAATTTCCGGCCGCCCCGCAACAATCACGCTGCCGAGGTCGACTGGGTGAGCGACACCCGCCTGCTGATCGGTCTGGCCGAGAAATGGGGGCCGCTGGACCAACCGCGGCCGACGGGCGAACTGTATGCCATCGATGCCAATGGCAAACGCGGTGATCTTCTGGTCGGTTATCGGGCCCGCCCGGATGAGCCCGGCTTCGTGACCGGGCGCGTGGTCGAGCCGGTTGCCGCCTTCCTGACCGATCCGTTGCCTGCCGACCAACGCAGCGTGTTGATCTCGCTGTGGCCATTTGCCAACGACACCAATACGCGGTTGGAACGGATGGATGTCATCACCGGGCGCCGCGTCCTTGTCTCGCGCACACCGGTGCAGCGCGCGACGTTCACCACCGACAACCAGGGAGAGCTGCGCTTCGCCCACGGCGCCGCCGCTGACAACGTCAACAAGCTCTACTATCGCGAGGGCCGCGACCACTGGACCCTGATCAACGACGAAGGCAGCAGCCATCGCATCGAGCGCCCGATCGGCTTCTCTGCCGACAACCGCCTGGCCTACCTGGTGGTGGAGCAGGCCCGCGGTCCCGACGCGGTGGTCAGCTGGGACCCGATCAGCGGAGAGCGGCGTACGTTGCTGCAGGACGATACCGTTGACCCTACCCGCGTGGTCTACCAGCCCGGCACGCGCGTGCCGGTGGGCATCCAGTTCGTCGGCGCTGTTACGCGCACGGCCTTCTTCGATGAGCAGTCGCCGACCGCCAGCATCCAGCGCAAGCTGGAAAAGGCCTTCCCAGGGCAGGCGGTGAGCCTGCTCTCCGGCACCCGCGACAACACGCGTCTGCTGGTCAAGGTGAGCTCGGCGACCAATCCCGGCGATTACTTCATGTACACCACCGCCACCCGCAACGCCGCCTTTCTCACCAGTCGCCATCGCTGGTTCGATCGCGAGGGCGGTGCCAGCGTGCGCCCGCTCACCCTGGCTGCGCGGGATGGCCTGCCGCTGCATGGCTTCCTGACCCTGCCCAAGGGCAGTGATGGCCGCAACCTGCCGATGGTGGTGGTCCCGCACGGCGGCCCGATCGGTGTGTTCGATGACGGTGGTTTCGAGCGCGAGAACCAGTTGCTGGCCGAGGCTGGCTACGCGGTGCTGCAGGTCAACTTCCGTGGCTCGGGCAACTACGGTCGCGCGCATACCCAGGCCGCTGCCCGGCAATGGGGCCGCGCGATGCAGGACGATGTGACCGACGCCACCCGTTGGGCGATCAGCCAGGGCATCGCTGACGGCGGACGCATCTGCATCTACGGCGCCAGCTACGGTGCCTACTCGGCGATGATGGGCGTCGTGCGCGAGCCCGGGCTGTACCGGTGCGCGGCAGGCTATGTCGGCGTGTACGACCTGCCGTTGATGTTCAAGCGTGGCGACATCCAGGATCGGGCTTCGGGCGTGACCTACCTGCAGCAGTGGCTGGGCGAGCCGGCCACGCTGGATACGGTGTCGCCGGTCAACCTGGCGGCAAGCATCAAGGTGCCGGTGCTGCTGGCCGCCGGCCGCGAAGACCTGCGCGCGCCCGCGCAGCACACCGAGCGCATGGAGGCCGCGTTGAAGCAGGCCGGCGTGCCGGTGGAAGCGGTGTACTACCCACGGGAGGGGCATGGCCTGTACGCCGAAGCCAACCAGCGCGACTACTACACCCGATTGCTGGCTTTCCTGTCGCGCAGCCTGGGCGGTGGTACGGCAGCCGCCGCGACCGCTTCGAGCAAGGCCAAGGCACCCTGAAACAGGCGCGGCGGCAACCATCATGGTTACCGCCGCTGCGACCTGCCGATGGGTGTTACTTCACCCCATGCATCATCCGCTTCAACAACGGCGCGGCGATGAAGGCCAGCAACGCGCAGCCCAGGCCGATCCACATCAGCAGCCAGAACAGGTGCGCATAGGCGCCGGCGGCAGCGGCCATGTCCAGTGTTTCACCTTCGGGCACCTCGATCGCCGCCAGCTTGCCGAACAGCGCGGCCAGCGTTTCCGAGAAGGCGGTCGCGAGGAACCAGGTGCCCATCATCAGGCTCATCACCCGCGGCACCGCCAGCTGGGTCACCGCCGACAGGCCGACCGGCGACAGGCACATCTCGCCGCTGGCCAGCAGGAAGTAGGCCAGTACCAGCCACCACACGCTGGCCATCTGGCCGGTGGCACCGACGTGCTGTGCGGCCAGTGCCAGCGGCACGAACGACAACGCACCGATCACCAGGCCCCAGGCTGATTTCACCGGCTTGCCCGGCTCCCACCCGCGGCGGTCCAGCCACGTCCACAGCGCAGCGAAGGCTGGCGCCAGCAACACCAGGAACAGGCCACCCAGATAGGTCAGCGAACCGGCGGTCTGCGGAATCACCAGGCAGTCACGTACCAGCAGCACCAGCATCAGCGCAACGATGCCGATGAAGAACGTACGCGGCGCGGCCGAACCAGGACGGCGTTCGGACAAGCGCGCGCTGACCACGAAGCCCAGCGGCGCCAGCAGCAGCGACACGATCGACCACGGTAGCGGCGAGCCTTCGCGGATCACCAGTGCCGGCACGATGTCCTTGGTCAGCAGGCGATCAGTAAAAGTCACCCACGAGCCGTACGACTGCTCGTACATCGTGAAGAACACCAGTGCCATGAAGATCAGCACCATCAGCGCGATCATCTGCTGGCGCTGCACCGGCGTGCACTTGCTGCCGGTGAACCAGGCGAACCAGATCAGCACGCCGCCGAGCACGACCAGCATCAGCATCAGCGCCAGGCTGATTTCACCACCAAGTGCAAAGGCACCGTTGCCGGCCGCCCACATCAGCCAGGCCACCGGCAGCACGCCGATCACCGCGCACAGGTAGATCAGCCATTCGCGCGGCAGGCCCAGCACCTTCTGCTTCAACGTGGCCGGCTGCGGCGGTTCGGCGTGGCCCTGCAGGTATTTCTGGCCCCACAGGAACATTGCCAGGCCGGCGATCATGCCGACGCCGGCCGCACCGAAGCCGTACTTCCAGCCGTAGACCTCCCCCAGGAAACCGCACACCAGCGAGGAGAACAGGGCGCCCAGGTTGATGCCGGCATAGAACAGCGAGAAGCCCGAATCGCGGCGCGGATCGTCCTGCGGGTAGAGCTTGCCGACGATGGTGGAGATGTTCGGCTTGAGGAAGCCGACGCCCATGATGATCAAGGCCAGCGACAGGTAGGTCACTGCCAGTGCCGAGGTGTCGCGCACCACTTCACCATTGACCCTATACGCCGCGTGGCCTTCGAAGGCCATGCCGAGGTGGCCGAGCACCAGCAGGATGCCGCCGAACAGCACCGCCCGACGCATGCCAAGCCAGCGGTCGGCCAGCATGCCGCCGAACACCGGGATGCAGTACACCAGGCCGCCGTACGCGCCGAGCAGGTCCAGCCCGGCCTTGTCGCCGAACAAGTGGTATTTGGTGAGATACAGCAGCAGCAGCGCCTTCATGCCGTAGAAGGAGAAGCGCTCCCACATTTCGGTGAAGAAGCAGACGTAGACGCCCTTGGGATGGCCCAGGAAGTCGTCGGAAGCGATAGCAGTGGAATTCATCGCGGAATTATAGGCGTGTGGCCCGACCTGCTTTCAGTAGATCCACGCCATGCGTGGATTGCCGGCCCGGCTTCGGCGTTCACAGATACCGCAACCAGGCCAGGTCGCGTCGCCGTGCCTTGAACCGTGCGAACATCCGCGTTGGTGGATACAGCACCACCGCCAGCGCGCAGGCCACCAGCAGCAGGCCAGCCACCGAGTCCAGTGCATACAGGCAACCGTGGGTCGGGCCCCAGGTTTTCAGCGCGGCCAGGTACAACAGCTTCAGCACGTACAGGTGCAGCAGGTAGAAGAACATCGGCGCTGCGCCGATATCGGCCAGCGGCTTCAGCGCACGCGCCAGCGGCGGCCACTCGTACAGTCGCAACAGCAGCAGGCCCACGCCCAGGGTCAGCAGCAGGAACTGCAGCGACGGCGGGTACTTGGTGATGTTGAACACGCTCATCCACGTGCGCAGCGTGGTCTGCTGGTACTGCCAGGGTGCATCGCCATAGTCGTTGGCGAAGCGCAGCAGGGCGAAGGCCGTCAGCGCGCCCAGCCCGGCCCACAGCAATCGCTGCCGGCGCTGTTCCGGATCGCTGCCGGCGCCGAACCACGGCGCCATCAGGTAGCCCAGCGCGATCACCCCGATCCATGGCAGCACCGGGTAGGAGGTACGCAGGCGCAGTGCTCCCGCCTCGATCCAGTCGCGCTGGTGCAGTACTTTCCACAGCACCGGGAGGGCGCTGTCGCCCTGTACGCGTACGCCATCCAGCAGGTTGTGGCCAACCACCAGCGCCACCGCCAGTACTGCCAGCACCGGCCGCGGCAGCCACAGCAGGCCGGCCAGCGCGATCATGCTCAGGCCGATCGCCCAGATCACCTGCAGGTACACCGTGTCCGGCGGCCACTGGAAGGTCCAGGCGAAGTTGACCAGGGTCAGTTCCAGCACCACCAGGAACAGGCCGCGCTTGAGCAGGAAGGCGGCGATGGCGCGGCGCGGGTCGGCCTGGCGCTGGCCGTACAGCCACGCCGACAGGCCGGTCAGCAGCACGAACACCGGTGCGCACAGGTGGGCCAGCAGGCGGCAGGCGAACAGGGCGGGGGACACGCTGGCCACGTCCATCGGGTCGCTCACCTGGTACTGCAGGAAGAACGTCTCGCGGACGTGGTCGAGCAGCATCAGCAGCATCACGGTGCCGCGCAGCTGGTCGATGGAGGCCAGCCGGGATGAGGCGGAAGGGGGCATGCAATGGAGCGGGTGCGGATCAATCGAAAGTTATAACATATCGATTGCATGGTGCCCACTCGGGCTTTGCCGCATCGGCTGGCTGGCGGTGCCGGTGCGGGCCTGTGTCTGTTCCATGCTCGGCCCCATCCTTTGGCACGCTGGACTTGCTGGCCCCTGAACGCTAGCGTGCAAGGGATTTTTTGCCAGCAGGGGCTTTCATGAACCATGACGCTGCGCCCAAGCAGCTCACTTTCCGCGCGGTGGTCCTTGCCATCGTGCTGGCGGTGGTGCTGTCGGCCGCAAACGCCTACCTCGGTCTGTTCGCAGGCCTGACCATCGCCACCGCGATTCCCGCCGCGGTCATTTCCATGGGCGTACTGCGCCTGCTGGGTGGCGGTTCCATCCTTGAGAACAACATCGTGCAGACCGGCGCTTCGGCCGGTTCGTCGATCGCCGCCGGTGTGATCTTCACCATCCCCGCGCTGGTGATCATGGGCTACTGGCCGGACTTCAAGTACTGGTGGGTGCTGGGCATCGCCGGTCTCGGCGGCCTGCTGGGCGTGCTGTTCTCGGTGCCGCTGCGCCGCTCGATGATCGTCGAAGACCCGCTTCCGTTCCCGGAAGGCAAGGCCGCGGCTGAAGTGCTCAAGGCCGGTGAGAACCCCGGCCCGGGCCTGAAGATCCTTGGCCTGTCGGCGGTGATCGGTGCGTTCGTCAAGCTGGCCGCGGAAAGCGGCATGCGCCTGATCCCCGACGCCTGGGCCACTTCGGCCTACGTCGGCAGTTCCAAGATCACCGCGTTCATCGGTACCAACCTGTCGCCGGCGCTGCTGGGCGTGGGCTACATTGTCGGCCTCAACGTCGGCATCGTGGTGGTGTCCGGCTCGATCCTGACCTGGCACATCGCCATTCCGATCTACCAGGCGTTCTTCATGAACACCGATCCGGCGCTGGCCGCCTCGATCGCCACCGCTTCGTCCACCGAAGCGGCGTTCGCCATCTGGGGTGCGAAGATGCGTTACCTGGGCGTCGGCGCCATGCTGATCGGTGGTATCTGGACCTTGATCTCGCTGCGCAAGTCGCTGCTCAACGGCGTCAAGAGCGGCTTTGCGGCCGCGCGCAAGAGCGGTGGCCCGGTACTGGCGCACACCGAGCGCGACCTGCCGATGAAGTGGATGCTGGTGGCCCTGGTGGTGTTCACCCTGCCGCTGCTGGCGCTGTACCAGGCCATCGTCGGCCAGTGGCACGTGTCGATCCCGATGACCCTCATCATGATCGTCGCCGGCTTCCTGTTCGTTTCGGTGTCGGCCTACCTGGCCGGCCTGATCGGCTCGTCCAACAACCCGGTCTCGGGCATCACCATCTCCACCATCCTGTTCGCGTCGGCGGTGCTGGTGCTGCTGCTGGGCAAGGACGGCCTGCAGCCGGTCGGTGCCTTCGGTGCGCCGCTGGGTGCGGTGGCCGCGATCATGATCGGCGCGGTGGTGTGCTGTGCCGCCGCCGTGGGTGGCGACAACCTGCAGGACCTCAAGGCCGGCTACATCGTCGGTGCCACCCCGTGGAAGCAGCAGCTGATGCTGGGCATCGGCGCGTTCTCGTGCGCGCTGATCATGGCCCCGGTGCTGAACCTGCTGGCCACCGCCTACGGCATCGGCGTCAAGTCGGAGCTGCATCCGAATGCGCTGGCCGCACCGCAGGCGAACCTGATGGCGTCGGTGGCCAAGGGCCTGTTCGGCGGTGAGCTGCCGTGGACCTTCATCGGCATCGGTGCCGTGGTCGGTGCCGCCATCATCGCCTTCGACAGCTGGCTGAAGTCGCGCAACTCGCGTTTCCGCGTGCCGGTACTGGCCGCGGCGATCGGCATCTACCTGCCGCTGGAACTGATGGTGCCGATCTTCCTCGGTGGCCTGATCTCCTACCTCGTCGAGCGCTTCCACAAGGTGCGCGCCGATGACGAAGAGGGCCGCGACCGCGTGCACAAGCCGGGCGTGCTGTTCGCTGCCGGCCTGATCACCGGTGAGGCGCTGATGGGTATCGCCATTGCCGTGCCGATCGTGGTCAGCAGCCGTGCCGACGTACTGGCCGTGCCGTTCCACCTGCCGGCCGCGCAGTGGATCGGCCTGGCCGTGCTGTTCCTGGTCGGCTGGCTGATCTACCGCACCGGCAAGCGCGCCGTGGCGTAAGGAATGGGGGCGGATCCCTTCCCAATGGGAAGGGCTCTGACCCCAGGTTCATCGCCGGTAACAGGGCCGGGGTCAGAGCCGATTCCGCTGGATTCGGATCCGGCCCCTGCGTTTCCCGCAAACCGCGCTACGGCGCGGTTTGCTATTTCTGGCGGCAGCTCAGCCACGGCCATGACCGATGGCCTTGGCAGGCCCGGCCGCGCAGGCCTACCATCGGTTTTTTGCCGTCCTGCGGAGACCCCGATGAAACTGCGTCATGCCCTGCTGCCACTGAGCCTGCTGGCTGCCCTGCCCAGCGTCGCCGCTGCCCGTGGCCTGGAAATCCGCGACATGGTGGCCATGGACCGCGTCTCCGCGCCGGTACTGACCGCTGACGGCGGCACCGTGGTGTTCGCCAAGCGCAGCACCGATGCCAACCTCAAGGCCAGCACCGCCCTGTTCGCGCGCAACCTGCGCACCCGCGATGCGGCGCCGCCGAAGCAGATCACCCCGGCTGGCTGGAACGTCAACTCCGCCTCGCTGTCGGCCGATGGCCAGACCGTGTACTTCCTCAGCGCCAAGAACGGCAGCCAGCAGCTGTACGCACAGCCGATCAGTGGCGGCGCCCCGCGCCAGCTGACCGATTTCCCGGTGGACGTGGACAGCTACCACGTGTCGCCGCAGGACGACCGCGTGCTGTTCAGCGCCGGCGTATTCCAGGCCTGTGCCTCGGACCTGGCCTGCACCGAAAAGAAGCTCAAGGACGTGGAAGGCGCCAAGGCCAGCGGCAAGGTCTTCGATTCGCTGTTCGTGCGCCACTGGGATACCTGGAACGACGGCCGTCGCAACACCCTGTTCGTCGCGCCGTTGCCGGCAGCCAAGGCCGGTGCGGTCAAGGGCGCATCGGCGCTGAGCGCGACCATCGATGGCGATGCTCCGTCCAAGCCGTTCGGTGGCAATGATGATTTCGCGTGGTCGCCGGATGGCAGCAGCGTGGTCGCCAGCATCCGCGTGGCCGGCAAGCAGGAGCCGTGGTCGACCAACTTCGACCTGTACCGCTTCGATGCCGCCGGCAAGCAGGCGCCGGTCAATCTGACCGCCTCCAACCCGGCCTGGGATGCCGGCCCGGTGTTCAGCACCGACGGCAAGACCCTGTTCTACCGCGCGATGAAGCGCCCGGGCTTCGAAGCCGATCGCTTCGGCCTGATGGCGATGGACCTGGCCAGCGGCAAGACGCGCGAGATCGCTCCGCAGTGGGACCGTTCGGCTGGTGGCATCGCCCTGTCCGCTGACGGCACCAGCATCTACACCACTGCCGATGACCTCGGCGAGCACCCGCTGTTCCAGATCGATGTGGCCAGCGGCAAGGCGACCAAGCTGATCGGCGACGGCAGCGTCACTGCTGTGGACGTGGCCGGCAACAGCGTGGCGATCACCCGCAACAGCCTGAAGAGCAACGACCAGGTGCTGGTCGGCCTGCTGCCGGCCGCTGGCGAGCCGATCGGCGCGCTGCGCGCGCTGACCCCGGCCGCTGGCGAGGTGCTGAAGGACGTGTCCTTCGGCGACTACGAGCAGTTCGAGTTCAAGGGCTGGAACAACGACACCGTGCACGGTTACGTGGTCAAGCCGCACAACTACCAGGAAGGCAAGTCGTACCCGGTTGCGTTCCTGATCCACGGTGGCCCGCAGGGCAGCTTCGGCAATGGCTGGAGCTACCGCTGGAATCCGCAGACCTATGCGGGCCAGGGCTACGCCGTGGTGATGATCGACTTCCACGGCTCCACCGGTTACGGCCAGGCTTTCACCGATGCGATCAGCCAGCACTGGGGCGACCGCCCGCTGGAAGACCTGCAGAAGGGCTGGAGCGCGGCGCTGAAGAAGTACGACTTCCTCAATGGTGACAAGGCCTGTGCACTGGGCGCCAGCTACGGCGGCTTCATGGTCAATTGGATCGCCGGCAACTGGAACAGCCCGTTCAAGTGCCTGGTCAACCATGACGGCGTGTTCGACCAGCGCATGATGGGTTACGCCACCGAAGAGCTGTGGTTCACCGAATGGGAGCAGGGCGGGACCCCGTACCAGAAGGCGGCGAACTACGAGAAGTTCAATCCGGTCAACCACGTGGCTGACTGGAAGAAGCCGATCCTGGTGATCCACGGCCAGCAGGACTTCCGCATTCCGGTCGAGCAGGGCCTGGCCGCGTTCACCGCTGCCCAGCGCCAGGGCATCGAGTCGAAGTTCCTGTACTTCCCGGACGAAAACCATTGGGTGCTGAAGCCGAACAACAGCATCCTGTGGCATGACACCGTCAACGCCTGGCTGAAGCAGCACATCGGCAACTGATGTAGCGCCGAGGGGTCGGATCCCTTCCGCACGGCGGAAGGGCTCTGACCCCGCCATCGACTGTCCCTGGGGTCAGAGCCCTTTCGCATGGCGAAAGGGATCCGACCCCGAACAAGAGCGCCTGCATGCCCTCGACTGCCCTGATCCAGAACGACATTGTCGTTTTCGGCCTGATCGCCGCCACTCTTGGCGCCGTGTTCTGGACCGCCTCGCGCGAGCAGGGCCTGTGGAAGCGCTTCTATACCTTTGTGCCGGCGCTGTTGCTGTGTTACCTGCTGCCGGGCATCTACAACACGTTCGGCCTGATCGACGGGCAGAACACCAAGCTGTACAACCCCATCGCGCGTGACATCCTGCTGCCGGCGGCGCTGATCCTGTTGACCCTGGCGGTGGACATCAAGGGCATTCTGCGGCTGGGGCCGAAGCTGGTGCTGATGTACCTGGGGGCCTCGGCCAGCATCATGCTGGGTGCGGTGGTGGCGTTCCTGGTGATGCGTGCGATCCATCCCGATACCGTCGCCGGCGACACCTGGGCCGGCATGGCGGCACTGGCCGGCAGCTGGATCGGCGGCGGTGCCAACATGCTGGCCATGCGCGAGGTGTTCGATGTCAACGCGACCACCTTCGGACAGTTCGCGGTGGTCGATGTGGGGGTTGGCTACGTGTGGACGGCGGCGTTGATCTTCCTGGCCGGGCGCGCGGCGAAGATCGATGCACGCAGCGGTGCCGATACCTCCGCCATCGACGAGCTGAAGGAGCGCATCGCGCGCTTCCAGGCCGAGCACGAGCGCATTCCCAGCCTGGCCGATCTGATGCTGATCGTAGCCGTGGCCTTTGGTGGCGTCGGCCTGGCCCATGCCATCGGCGCGCCGCTGGCGGCCTGGTTCAAGGTCCACGTCAGCTGGGCATCGCAGTTCAGCCTGGATGCGCCGTTCGTGTGGGTGGTGGTGCTGTCGACCACGCTCGGCCTGGGCCTGAGCTTCACCCGTGCACGTACGCTGGAAGGCGCGGGCGCCTCGCGCCTGGGTTCGCTGCTGCTGTACTTCCTGATCGCCTGCATCGGCATGCAGATGGATCTGCTGGCGTTGCTGGACCGCCCGTGGGTGTTCCTGCTCGGCATCATCTGGATCAGCGTGCACATTGCACTGCTGTGGTGCCTGGGCAAGCTGCTGAAGGTGCCGTTCTTCTACTTCGCCATCGGTTCGCAGTCGAACATCGGCGGCCCGGCCTCGGCACCGGTGGTGGCCGCCGCGTTCCATCCAGCGCTGGCGCCGGTAGGCGTGCTGCTGGGCACGATGGGCTATGCCACCGGCACCTATCTGGCGTATGTGGTCGGCATCACCCTGCGCGCCCTGGCGGGGCAGGGTTGATCCGGGTTGCCGGCCAGCGGCCGGCACTACAGTAGATCCACGCCATGCGTGGATGGCGCGGACGAAGGTCCGCACCCACCGGCGGTTACGCCACCGGCAAACCGCGTTCGATCAACCACGCTTTTGCGTCTTCCGCATCCTGCTCAAACCACGCTTTCGTCGACCCCAATCGATACGTATACCCCCACGCATCCATGTCGGCCATCAGTCGCTCGCTGCCGACGCCGGGCAGGTGCCCGGCCAGCACGATCTGCAGGTAGCAGGTGGCGTCTTCCTCCGGCACGGAGTCGGTGGCATCGGTATGCACCAGCGCGCGCCGCTCCGACGGCAGCACGATCAGATGGCAGGCTTCGTGCAGCATCGAGTGCACCGGCGTGTCATCGCGCACGTACACGTCGCTGGCGATGATGCCGGCCTCGGGCTCGCCCCAGTAACTGCCGGGGATCGGTTCGCCGGCCGCAACGTGGTGCAGGCGCAGCTCATGCGCAGCGAGCAGGCGCTGCGCATCGGCGAAGGCGATGTCGCCGACGCGGGTAACGTTCGGTTCGGGCGTGGTATCAGTCATGCGGGTCAGGCAGCCCCGCCCATGCAGGCACGGGCGGGGCAGGGGGTCAGGGTTTGTCCGGGCCTTCAGGCAGCGCCACGGAGATGTCCAGCACGTCGTGCTGGCCATCCTTGACCAGGTCCACCTTCACTGCATCGACGTCGATGTTGACGTACTTCTTGATCACTTCCAGCAGCTCGCGCTGCAGCAGTGGCAGGTAGTCGGGACCGCCGCGGTGGCTGCGCTCCTGCGCGATGATGATCTGCAGGCGGTTCTTGGCGGTTTCGGCGGTGGTCTTCTTCGCTTTGAGGAAATCAAACAGGCCCATGCTTACCCTCCGAACAGCTTGCTGAAGAAGCCCTTCTTCTCGACGTTGGTGAAGCGCATCGGGCGTTCTTCGCCGAGGATGCGCGCGACGGCGTCGTCATAGGCCTGGCCGGCAGCGGATTCGCCGTCCAGGATGACCGGCTCGCCCTTGTTGGAGGCATTGAGCACGTCGCCCGATTCGGGGATTACGCCGATCGCCTTCAGGCCAAGGACCTCCTCGACGTCGGCGATGCTGAGCATCTCGCCGCTTTCCACGCGCACCGGGGTGTAGCGGGTCAGCAGCAGGAAGGCCGGCACGTCCTGGCCGGATTCGGCCTTGTGGGTCTTCGAGTCGAGCAGGCCGATGATGCGGTCCGAGTCGCGTACCGAGGACACTTCCGGGTTCACCACCACCACCGCGCGGTCGGCGAAGTACATCGCCAGGAAGGCGCCCTTCTCGATGCCGGCCGGGGAGTCGCAGATGATGTAGTCGAAGCCGTCGGCGGCCAGGTCCTTCAGGACCTTGCCCACGCCTTCCTGGGTCAACGCATCCTTGTCGCGGGTCTGCGAGGCAGCCAGCACGAACAGGTTGTCGAAGCGCTTGTCCTTGATCAGGGCCTGCTTGAGGGTGGCTTCGCCGTGCACGACATTGACGAAGTCGTACACCACGCGGCGTTCGCAGCCCATGATCAGGTCAAGGTTGCGCAGGCCGACGTCGAAGTCGATCACCGCCACCTTCTTGCCACGCTTCGCCAGGCCGCACGCAAGGCTGGCGCTGGAAGTGGTCTTGCCGACGCCGCCTTTGCCGGAGGTGACTACGATGATTTCAGCCAAAGGACTTCTCCTGATGATTCTGTTTGAGGTGCTGCGTCAGTCCAGCGCAGCGATCTTGATCTGGTCCTGTTCCAGCCACACCTGCACGGCCTTGCCGCGCAGGGTTTCCGGGACATCGTCCAGCACCTTGTAATGGCCTGCAATGGCGACCAGTTCCGCATGGAAATCACGGCAGAAAATGCGTGCCGCGGTGTTGCCCTGGGCCCCCGCCAGCGCACGGCCGCGCAGGGTTCCGTAGATATGGATGCTGCCATCGGCGATGACCTCGGCGCCGGCGCCGACGGTAGCCATCACGGTCAGGTCGCAGTTTTCCGCATACAGCTGCTGGCCCGAACGCACGTTGCCCAGCTGCATGCGCCCCGGCTGTGGCGCGGCGGCATCGGCAGCCTTGCCCATCGGCGTGGCCGGTGCCGCTGCCGGAGCGGCCTTCGCCTCGGCCCGCGCGGCACGCCGCGGTTCCGGTGCGGGTGCCGGCGGCGGGGCTGGCTCTGCCTCGGCGCGCTCGTACTGGGCGCGGAACTTGGCCAGCAGCGGCAGGCCGAGCTGCTGCGAGAGCAGGTCCACCGCGCTGGTGCCATAGGCCAGTGCCACCGGCAGTACGCCGGCACCGCGCAGGCCATCCACCAGCGCCTGTGCCGTCGCCACGTCGGGCACCTGGCTGAGGCCGCCGAAGTCGAGGATCACCGCCGCCCGGCCGAACAGCTTCGGCGCACGGCTCACCCGTTCCTGCATTTCCTGCACGAGGCGTTCAACATCAAGGGTGCGGATGCGCAGGTTGGCGATGCCCACCTGGCCGATCTTCAGTTCACCGGCCTGTTCGTAATCGAAATTCACCGCCACGCTCAAGTCCCCGTCGACCGGTGTGCCTGCGCCGGCAACTGCCGGTCGCGTGCCCACGCCACATCGGGCAGCTTGCCGCCATAGGTTTCGTTCACCCACGGGAAGCTGCACAGTTCCTTGGCCAGCATGCTGGCCCGCACGTCCACCTGCGGCATGGTGTTCTGGCCCAGCTCGCGGAAGCCGAAGCTGCCGTGGAAGAGCAGGGCGGCATCGGCGCCGTGGTCCAGGAACACCTCGCAGGTCATCTGCGGGTAGCGCAGTTCGGCGAAGCTCTGCGCGTCGGCATAGAACGCACGGCCGACGCCACCACCGCGGCGGCGGCTGGCGACCACGATGCGGTCGATATAGAAGAAGGGGGTGTTCAGGTGTTGCTTGAACCAGGCGAAATTGCTGCTGTCGTGCTGGCTGTCGCTGCCGAAGCCGATCAGGAAGCCGGCCAGGTTGCCGTCGCGCTCGGCGACGCGGAAATACTCAGCGGTTGCATAGAACAGGCGCAGGCGCTCGGCATCCAGGGGAAGGATGGCCAGGCCAGCATTGTTGTTCAAAGCCAGGACGGAATCGAGCTCGTGCTCGCGCACGTCGCGGATGACAATCGACATTGTGACTCCGTGGGGTAACGCGGTTGGTCCATTACAAGACCCTGCGCACGATTATTGCATGCCCGGGGTGGGCTGCGGCATGAACAGGGGGATATGCCCAAGCATGACTTTCGGCGCTTGGGAGCAGCCACACACAGGCTACGATGGGTGATGCTGGCCCGACTCAACCACAATGCGATGCTGCGCTACTCCGGGTTGTTCACCTGGGGCACCGTCGGCCTTTGGCTTGCGATCTACCTGATCGACCCGGTGTCGCTGACGCTGGAGAGCCTGGACGGCGAGGCCGGCTTCCGGATCATTCCCTGGGCCTCGGCCTACCTGGCCTTCGGCTTCGTGTACTGGGTGCTGACCCGCTCGCTGGGCGAAAGCCGGCCCGGCTTCTTCGACCATGCCGCGCTGATCCTGCTGACCGGCTGCGCGATCGGCGTGAGCTATTTCTCCGGCACCGCGCTGGGCAGCATCCTGTTGATGGTGGTGGCCGGCCTGCTGCCCTGGCTGCTGGGCCCGCGCATTGGCGTGGTGTGGCTGGTGGCCAGCAACCTGGCCGTGCTGCCGGTCTACATCCAGCCACTGGGCTTCCCGCCGGTCATTGCCGTGCTGCAGGCCGTCGGCTACATGGGCTTCTCCAGCTTCGTGTTCGTGATCGCGCTGGTGGCCCGCCGCCAGGCCGAGGCGCGCGAGGAGCAGCGCCGGCTCAATGCCGAGCTGCGCGCCACCCGTGCGCTGCTGGCCGAAAGCGCGCGGGTGAACGAGCGCACCCGCATTTCGCGCGAACTGCATGACCTGCTGGGCCATCAGCTGACCGCGCTGACCCTGAACCTGGAAGTGGCCGGCCACCTGGCCGAGGGCCAGGCGCTGGAGCACGTGAAGCGCTCACATGCCCTGGCCAAGCTGCTGCTGGGCAACGTGCGCGAGGTGGTCAGCCAGCTGCGCGAGACCGGCGCCATCGACCTGGCCGCTGCCCTGCGTCCGCTGACCGAGCACGTGCCTTCGCTGGACATCCAGCTGGAGATCGAGGAGCCGCTGAACGTGGAAGACCCGCAGCGGGCCCATGTGCTGCTGCGCTGCACCCAGGAGATCATCACCAACACGGTGCGCCATGCCGGCGCCCGCCACCTGTGGCTGCGGGTGTACCGTGAGGTCCCGGACCTGGTGGTAGTGGAGGCCCGCGACGACGGTGTCGGGGCGGAAACGGTCAATGTGGGCAATGGTTTGCGCGGCATGCGCGAACGCCTGCAACAATGTGGAGGCCAGCTGCAGGTGGAGACCCGCCCCGGCGAAGGCTTCCAGCTGCGGGCGACGGTACCGGCAACGGTACTGGCGGCCCTTACCCAGGTTCCTGAAGGAGTGCGTTGATGATTCGCGTCTGCCTGGTCGACGACCAAACCCTGGTGCGGCAGGGGATCCGCTCGCTGCTGGCGCTCGACGACGGCATCGAAGTGGTGGCCGAGGCCGCCGATGGCCGCCAGGCGGTCGAGCTGATCCCGCAGATCCGTCCGGACGTGGTCCTGATGGACATGCGCATGCCGGTGATGTCCGGGCTGGAGGCGCTGCAGGTGCTGTCACGGCAGGAACAGCTGCCGCCGACCATCATCCTGACCACCTTCGACGATGACCAGCTGGTGCTGGCCGGGCTGAAGGCCGGCGCCAAGGGCTACCTGCTCAAGGATGTGACCCTGGCGCAGCTGGTCGGGGCGATCCGCACGGTGGCCGATGGCGGTTCGCTGGTGCAGCCGGCGGTGACCCAGCGCCTGCTGTCCGGGCTGGAGCACATGCGCAACGACTTCGTCAGCCTGGACCGCCCCGACCCGCTGACCGACCGTGAGACCGAGATCCTGCGGCTGATGGCCAGCGGTTTCTCCAACAAGGAGATCGCCAATTCGCTGGGGGTCGCCGAGGGCACGATCAAGAACCATGTGTCCAACATCCTCTCCAAACTGGGCGTGCGCGACCGGACGCGTGCGGTGCTGAAAGCGTTTGAACTCCAGTTGGTGTAAGGAAAATCCTTTAACGACAAAGACTTGGCATGCAGTCCGGGCCCGGATTCAGGGTTGCCCCCTGTTTGCCCCCTACTTGCCGGGTACGCGGATGCGTTACCCTTCGAATTCTTTGTGCATACAAATGCGCAGCCGGCACGGAAACCGGTGCGCCAATCCCGATAACCAATGCCCGCGAAGCCTGCTAGGATTGGCGCTTCGCTTCAATCAACCCGGCCGTGGGATCGGCCCCGGAGACTCTCTGAATGACCCGTATTATCGAGTTCCTGATCGCCTTGGGGATCGTGGCTGGCCTGTTCGTCATCATTGGCGTCTGTCTGCCGGGCGAGCGTCACATCACCGAAAGCATCGAGACCAACCGCAAGATGACGATCGTGTACGACACGGTCAGCAGTCTGCGCCGCTTCAAGGACTGGAACCCGCTGGTACTGCGCGATCCCGCCGTTGAACTGAAGCTGTCCGGCCCGGCCTCCGGCGTCGGTGCCACTCTCGACTTCACTTCCAAGGACCTGGGCACCGGTTCCTGGAAGGTGACCGAAGCCGAAGAGAACAAGCGTGTTGTGATCGCCGTCGACGATGCCTCCAAGGGTCACGACAAGGTCACCACCTTCACCCTGGAGCCGACCGGCAAGGGCGGTCGCAACGTCAAGATCACCCAGGACTACTCGGTGAAGTACGGCTTCGACCTGTTCGGCCGCTACGCAGGCCTGTATGTCAGCCGCCAGATCGGCGATGACATCAAGATGGGTCTGTCGCGCATGGCGAACATGCTGGCCACCGTGCCGAATGTCGACTACCGCACTTCCGAAGCTCCGCTGACCGATCTGGGTATCGTCGATGTCCCGGCCGAGGACCTGCTGGTCGTCACCGCCGGCAACGTCGATCGTGGCCAGGACTCCATCACCAAGTCCATCAAGGACAACCAGGAGTGGATCAAGCGCGTGATCGAGGCCAATGGCCTGGAAGCCGCTGGCCCGCTGCGTATCATCACCACCGATTTCGGCGCTGAGAAGTACGCCTTCGACATCGCCCAGCCGGTGAAGAAGAAGGGTGCCGAAGGTGTGCCGGCCGAACAGCTGACCGTCAAGATCGACGGTGGTGCTCCGGTCAAGTACGTCCGCGTTGCTCCGCACCGTTCGGCACATGCGGCCTACACCGGCCACATGGCGGGTCTGGACGTTGCCCGCAGCGCCCTGCGCGCCTGGGCCGTGACCTCGGGCAACGAAGTCATCGACCGTCCGTACGAAACCTGGAAGGACGGCGTGGACAAGTCGTTTACCCCGGAAGCGACGTACGACATCTACTGGGCCGTCAAGTAAGCCTCGGCTGACCCATGTAGTGTTGGACACGAAAACGCGCCGCTTCCTGCGGCGCGTTTTTTTTCATCCCGAGCCCGGTGTCGGGCATTGCGCAAGGAGCTGTCATGTTCAATTCCGAACGACGCGCGCGTAAACCGTCGTTGCTGGCCTGCCTGGGGGCGCTGCTGGCAGCTGCCTCGATCGGCCTCTCGGCGTATGCCGCGCATGGCGTGTCCGATCCGCTGGCGCAGCAGCACCTGAACATGGCGGCGTTGTACGCCTTTGCCCACGGAGCGGTACTGGCCGCCCTCGGTCCGCGCGCGCAGGGCGCGATCGCGCATCTGGCGTTGTACGTGTTGCTGCTGGGCGTGCTGCTGTTCTCCGGCAGCCTGCTGGGCGGTGCGCTGTGGCAGTGGCCGACGCGACTGGCGCCGGTAGGTGGCACCACGCTGATGGCCGGATGGGTGCTGCTGGCGATCAACGCGCTGCGGCGCTAGCCGCAACGCCCAAGCACTGGTAGCGCCGGGCCACGCCCGGCGTCGAGCGCAGCGACCCGCGTCTGCCTTTTCTCTCCTGTTCCATTCCGTGGCGAACGCCCCCGGAACAATTCCGGGACGCGGGTGGGATGAGCTTGCGGGGGTGTAAGCCGCATGGATGCGGCGCCCAAGCCTCCAGGGATGGATTTACGGCGGCCCCCGCAAGTTCATCCCGCCCGCGGCCATGCGCGGACTGCTCCAGGCCTTCGCCACGAGGGGCTCAGCCGTTGGCCGGTTTCCAGCACCAGTGCCACGGTTCGTAGACGATCCCATGCGGGTTGTCGCGCGGATAGCTCAGATGGAACCCGTGCGCTCCGGCATTGGCCTGCAGCCACGCAAACGCCGCCGTCGCCTCGAAGGTCTCTTCTGCCGGCGCGTCCCCCGGTGTGCCGATGTCCAGTGCGTGACCACTGTGGTGTTCGCTGAATCCTGGCGCAGCATTGACCTGCAGGATCTGCGGCACACGCTGCCCGCGCGCCAGCTTGCGTTCGAAAATGCCGAGCTGATATGCGTGGCTGCGGAAGCCGGAGATCGCGTCCAGTGCAATGCCATCCCGCGCGGCATGCAGACGCATCCGTCGCCAACCCTGCGCGGCACCGCGGCGCAGCCACAACGGGCGCGCGAAGCGGTCACGTCCGGCGAAGTGCAGCAGGCAGGGCTCGGCCTCCAGCGCCAGCCCACTGTCCTGCGCATAGCGCTGCATATCCAGGCCCAATTGCTGCAGGCGCTGTTGCAGGCCGGCCAGCGGCAGCCACTGCGTTTCCAGTGCAGAGCCAAACGGCCGTGACCGCGCGCCATCCAGCAACGCCAGCGCTTCCTCCACACCCGGTTCGCGTGGCAGGCGCGGCACCAGCGAGTGCACGCCGTGTGCCAGTACCGCCGCCAGGTAGCGGCCATCCTGCTTGCGCCGCAATACCCATTGCGCGCGCGCCAGCAGGCGGGCGTCGAGATTGCTGCGCGCGCGCAGCAGCGGCGCTGGCCACAGTTCGACGGTCTCGGTGTTGATTAACAGTGGAGTGGTGCGGTGCATCGATCCAGCTTACTGCCGTGGCGCCGTGGCGGCCACCTTGCGCAGCGCTTCCAGCAGCGCCTGCGGGCGCTCCAGGCTGAGCAGCAGGGTGCTGCCGCCGCGCACCGGAATCACCAGCGTGCGCGCGCGGTCGGTGACCAGGGCAAAGCCCTTGCCGCCGCCCTGCAGGCGGAAGTGCCCGGAGTAGAAGCCGGGCATGCTGTAGCCGTTGGTCTTGAAACGGATGCCGTAGCGGCGATCACGGCCCAGATCCACCACCTCGGCCTGGTCCAGCAGCATGTCCGCGATGGGAGTGCTGCGGCGGTACAGCGTCGAACGCACGTCCAGTACGTCATCTGCCAGCTCCACCCGCCGGCGGAAAAACGCCCAGCCAAGGCCGACGCCCATCAGCACGATCACCGCCAGGCTCCATGCCGCGCTGCCACCCATCAGGAAAAACGGGGGCGACAGCGTGACCTCCATCCAGGGAGCGTCGGTGCGGCTGTCGTGCAGCTGCGACCAGATGCCGACGCCCAGTACCGCCAGCAGTGGCAGCAGTACCCACAGCACCCGCAGCGAGGAGCTTTCGGCAACGTCGAACGGACGTGGATCACTGCCGCTCATCGTTGCGACTCCACCCAATGCGCGACGTCATCGATCAGCTGCCCATCGACGTGGCCCGGCTGCGCGTATTCCTTCAATGAACTGGAGCCGCTGCCGGCGATGCCGATGTGGTTGAGGGCAGGGTAGGCCTTCCATTGCACGTCCGTGCGATCGGCCAAGGCTTTTTTCCACAGTGCCCAATCCGTTTCCGGTACCTGGAAGTCGCGGCCGCCGTGCAGCATCAGCAGTGGCCTGTTCAGTGCCACCGCATCGCCACGAGCGTTCACCGCTTCGATGCTTTTCCAGAACGCCTGCGGCACGCCCAGAGGCAGTTCGCTGGCGGCTGCAGGCGTGTCGCTGCGGGCGGCGGCGATCTGCGCGGCCAGCCTGTCCAGAAAGGCTTGTTCCGGCGCACTGATCGAGCCGTCCAGCGACAGCAGGTAGCGGTTCTGCTCGGGCAGCAGTTCAAGCAACGTGCGCGCCGGCGCGGCCCACAGGATCGCGCCGCGCGCCTGTGGCCAGCGGCTGGCGATGCGCGGGGCGAGCATGCCGCCCTGGCTGTGGCCGAGCACGAAGATCCGCTTGCCGTCGATGCGTGGGTCCACCACCAACGCGCTCAGCGCGGCGACGGCGTCGTCGATGGTCTCGTCATCAACGTTGAAGCTGCTGCTCTGGAAGTCCTGTGGACGGGCATGGGTGCGCTTGTCGTAGCGCAGCACTGCGATGCCCTGTGCGGCCAGGCCGCGGGCGATGTCCAGGAACGGGCGGTTGCCACCGATGGTTTCGTCGCGATCCTGCGGGCCGGAACCGTGCACCAGCACCACCGCCGGGAACGGTCCTTTGCCCTTGGGTAGGGATAGTGTGCCGGGCAGCGCACCGCGCGCCTGCGGCACGCTGAAATCGGCTTCGCTGTAGTTCGCGTCGGCCGGCGGCGGCGGTGCCTTGGCGGCCGGGGCCGGGCGCAGCAGCAGACCCGCTACTTTGTCCTGCGCGTTCACCGCCACCTGCGCGATCACCGCGCCACTGGCGAACTGCAGCGGTACTTCCACCAGGTGCAGGCCCTGCTGCTGGCTGCTGTGCGCCGGTCCGCGCTGCTTCAGTTCACCCAGCGACTGCCACAGGCCCTGCAGCTTGTCGGCAGGCACGGCCGCGGCCATCTGCGGGGTCAGCATGGCTTCGGCATCGGCGATCCTCCCCGCCTGCAGGTGATCGAGCAGGCGGGCTGCGACCTGCTGCGGTTCACCCGCGCCTGCACTGGCGGACAACAGGGCGAGGGAAACAGCAAGCAACGAACGGCGTGCGCTCATGGTCACAGCTCCTTCTTGAACACCAGCAGGGCCGGGCGCATCGGTGCCGGGACGATGATGTTGACCAGTTCCCAGCCCAGCTGGCCCTGGCGGCTGAGTTCGGCCTGGATGTCGTCGGCTTTCTGCAGGCCCATCATGGTGGTCTTCACCTCGACGGTCAGGTAGCTCCAGCGCTTGCTCATTCCTTGTCCTCCGGCGATGGCTTGGGTTTCGGCAGGCGTCCTGCCTTGCGCAGTGCGTCGCGCAGCACGTATTCGATCTGCGCGTTGAGGCTGCGCAGTTCATCGTCCGCCCAGCGCTGCGCGGCCGCCAGGACCTCGGCGTTGATGCGCAGCGGATAGGCTTTTTTCTCGCTCATGCAGACTCCTGGCGGGGCGGTGGGGCGCCCCGTTGCGAGGGTGGCTCAGTACAGCGAGCCGGTGTTGACGACCGGCTGCGTGCCGCGGTCCGAGCACAGCACGGTCAACAGGTTGCTGACCATGTGCGCCTTGCGCTCCTCGTCCAGCTGCACCACGCCGTTCTTCTGCAGCTCGGCCAGCGCCATCTCGACCATGCCGACCGCGCCGGCGACGATGCGCGTGCGTGCGGCAATGACCGCGTTGGCCTGCTGCCGCTGCAGCATCGCCTGGGCGATTTCAGCGGCGTAGGCAAGGTGACTGATACGCGCATCGATCACCTGCACGCCGGCATCGGCCAGGCGCTCGGCCAGTTCGTTCTTCAGGTGCTGGGAGATCTCGCTGGCGTGGCTGCGCAATGCCAGCTGGCCGTCCTCGTGCTGGTCGTAGGGATAGCTGGTGGCCATCGCGCGCAGCGCCGATTCGGACTGGATGTGCACGAAGCTCTCGTAGTCGTCCACGTTGTAAACCGCTTCGGAGGCGTCGACCACCTGCCAGACGATCACCGCGGCGATCTCGATCGGGCTGCCGTCCAGCTCGTTGACCTTCAGCTTGCCGCTCTCGAAGTTGCGCACGCGTTGGCTCACGCGGCGCTTGCTGAAGAAGGGATTGTTCCAGCGCAGGCCGTTGTCCTTGACGGTGCCCACGTACTTGCCGAACAGGCTGACCACCGCCGCCTGGTTGGGCTGCACGGTGTACAGGCCGGCCAGCGCGACCAGGGCCAGCGCGGCGATCAGCAGGCCGGCCAGGATCAGCAGCACATTGGGCGAGCCGGTGCTGGCCTTCGCCGCGACCCCGGCCACGAACAGGACGCCGCCGGCGAGGGCCACGACCAGGGACCCGGCGAGCGCGCCCAGGCCGTTGAGGGAGGACAGCGACTTCTCTTTCATGGCGGTACGTCCTTGAGGATTCGAAATGAAGATATCAAAGTGATATCACATTCGGGTTGCCGTTCGTCGGCTGGGCTTGCCCTGGCGCTGCGGCTGGACCGGCTAGAATGCCCACCCGCCTTCACATTGCCGCTGGAACCCCGCCATGGCCAAGCTTGGAACCCCGTTGTCCCCCTCCGCCACCCGCGTGCTGCTGCTGGGCTCGGGCGAACTTGGCAAGGAGGTGGCCATCGAGCTGCAGCGGCTGGGCGTGGAAGTGATTGCCGCCGACCGTTACGCCGATGCCCCGGCCATGCAGGTGGCACACCGTTCGCACGTGATCGACATGCTGGATGCGATGGCCCTGCGCCAGTTGATCGCGCAGGAGCAGCCGCACCTGGTGGTGCCGGAGATCGAGGCGATCCATACCGAGACCCTGGTGCAGCTGGAACAGGAGCAGGGCCTGCGGGTGATTCCGACTGCGCGTGCCGCACGCCTGACCATGGACCGTGAAGGCATTCGTCGCCTGGCCGCCGAGACCCTGGGCCTGCCGACCTCGCCGTACCGCTTTGTCGATACCGAGGCCGAGTACCGCGACGCCGTGGCCGCGATCGGCCTGCCGTGCGTGGTCAAGCCGGTGATGTCGTCCTCGGGCAAGGGCCAGAGCACGCTGCGCAGCGAGGCGGACATCGCCCCGGCCTGGGAGTATGCGCAGACCGGTGGCCGTGCCGGCGCCGGCCGCTGCATCGTCGAGGGTTTCATCGACTTCGATTACGAGATCACCCTGCTCACCGTACGCCACGCCGGTGGCACTTCGTTCTGCGCGCCGATCGGGCACCTGCAGAAGGATGGCGACTATCGCGAAAGCTGGCAGCCGCAGCCGATGTCGGACAAGGCACTGGCGCGTGCCGAGGAGATCTCGCGCGCGATCACCGACGACCTCGGTGGCTGGGGCCTGTTCGGTGTCGAGCTGTTCGTGAAGGGCGACGAGGTCTGGTTCAGCGAAGTATCGCCGCGTCCGCATGACACCGGCCTGGTGACGCTGGTATCGCAGGAGCTGAGCGAGTTCGCGCTGCATGCGCGGGCCATCCTCGGCCTGCCGATTCCGGTGATCCGCCAGAGCGGCCCGTCGGCCTCGTGTGCACTGCTGGCGCATGGCGAAGGCGTGCCGTACTTCAACAACGTCGCCGCCGCGCTGCAGGTGCCGGATACCGCCGTGCGCCTGTTCGGCAAGCCCAGCGTGCACGGCCATCGCCGTGTTGGCGTGACCCTGGCGCGTGCCGAAACCATCGACGAAGCACGCGCCATCGCGCGTGATGCGGCCGAGGCCATCGGCGTCGAACTGCGCCCGTAAATCGGTAGCGCCGGGCCATGCCCGGCGGCCGTTCAGCCGCGCCCGCACGCTCGGCGCGGCGATGCCGTCAGGCGCGGCGCCAGGGCAGCACGGTGACGTGGATGATGGCGATGATGCCCAGCACCGAGCCGTACAGCCACCAGGTGCCGAAGCGGTCCGCGTAGCCTTTCCAGCAGGCTACCGCGGCAGGAAGCAGGCCGATCAGCACGAACGGAATGAAATTGAAGGCCCAGTTTTGCCGGGCCACCACCAACAGCGCGATCATGGCGAAGACGCCAACGATGATCAGCAGGTTCCTTTTCAAGTGCGGCGGCTCCCCCTGCCGTTCCGTTGCGGGACTGTAACAAGAATGCAGGCGCGCGCAAGCCCGACAAGGCGATGCCGGTCGCCCTGACCGGCACCCTTCAGTCGACTGACAGTTGCCTCTACCGCACGTCCACCCACACCAGGTGGTGGTCGCTGCCGTCGGCGATCTTCGCTTCGGCACTTTCATTGGCCGGCCAGAACACGCCGCTGCCGAGGTACTCGAAACCGGTCGAGGGCAGCACGTAGTCCAGGCGCATGGTGCCGGACTTCGGGCCGAAATCGCCGGTGGCATGGAACGGTGCGCCCTTGCGGGTGATGCCCTTGGCCGCATAGGCCAGGCTGGTCTGCTCGGCGCCGACGCTGCGCGGGGTGGGGTAGCGCAGGACGCGGGCGTTCTCGATCAGTTCGACGATCGCCTCGTGGCGGCCATCACCATCGACCGGATCGTTGTTGAGGTCGCCAAGGATGACAAAGCGTGCATCCTGGGCCAGGCCGCCGCACTGGCCCTTGTCGTCGCACAACCACGGCTTTTCACCCTTGGACAGGTATTCCTGCCACAGGCGCAGTTCGTCGTGGTTGCGCGCGGCGTTGCGCTTTTCCGGGCCGTCGAACACCGGCGGCGTCGGATGCGAGACCAGCGCGTGCACCACGCCGGCCGGGGTCTTCACCGGCACGTCCCAATGCGACTTCGACGACAGCCGCAGCTGCGACCAGACGCTGTCGTTGTAGAAGCTCTTGCCGGTACGCGGATCGATCGGGCGGATCGCGCCGGGCATCGCACTCCACTTCAGCAGCTGGAAGCTGCGCACCTTGGCTTCGTCGATCGGGTAACGCGACAGCACCAGCATGCCGTACTGGCCCGGGTGCAGGCCGTAGCCCCAGGCGTCGTTGCCGCGACCGCGCCCTTCACCACCGACCACGCCGTTGTTGTCCAGGTCCAGGCCGCTGGGCACGCCGGTGTTCACCGGTGCCAGGTAGCGGTAGGCGAAGTGCAGCGGCTTGCCGCCACCGGGCTGGGCCACTTCCAGGTAGCGCTTCTGGAACAGGTCGGCAGCGCGATGGGCGTCGTCGAAATCGAATTCGTTCAACAGCACCAGGTCAGGGCGCGCCTGCTGCAGTACCGCGGCGATCTTGCGCGCGTGTTCGCTGTCGCCTTCCAGCTCGGCGATCAGTCCGCCGGCTTCGTCCGAATACAGCGAGGTGTTGTAGGTGGCCAGGCGCAGCGCTGCAGACGGTTTTTCGGTCATCGCGGGGGACGTGGCGAAGGCGGGAGCGGCGGCGCCACAGAGCAGGGCCAGGCCGAGGATCAGGGGTTTGGCGTTCATGGGCCGTATTGTGCACCCGGCCCGGTGTCAGTGGTTTGTCAGCGTCCGTCCAGATCGTCATCGAAATCATGCCAGCGGCGGCCGTCGTAGGCCTCCAGCGGGCGATAGCGCCGCTTGTAGTCCATCTTCTGGTGCTCACGTATCCAGTAGCCCAGGTACAGATGTGGCAGGCCCTCGCGGCGGGCCCACTCCAGCTGCTGCAGGATCGCGAAGGTGCCCAGCCCGCGCGCAGCATGGGCGGGGTCGAAGAAGGTATAGACCGCCGACAGGCCGTGCTCGGTCACATCGGTCACCGCCACGCCCAGCAGCTGGCTGGGCTGGCCATCGTGGCCGGGCAGGCGCATTTCCATGAAGCGTGTGTGCGACCAGCTGCCGATCAGGAACTGCTCGAACTCGTGCGGGCCGTGGTCGTCCATGCCGCCTTTGGCATGACGATGTACCAGGTAGCGGTGGTACAGCTCGAACAGATCCTCTCGCGGCATGGCTGCAGTGATGCGCACTTCCAGGTCGGCATTGCGGGCGGCGCAGCGGCGCTGGCTGCGGTCGGGGGCGAAGCGCGCCACCGGGATACGCACGGCGACGCAGGCGTGGCAGTTCGCACAGTGCGGGCGATAGACCAGATCACCGCTGCGGCGGAATCCCCAGCTCAGGGCCAGCGGATACAGCCCGCCGAGGCGACGGTCCTGCGGGTCCAGCACCAGATCGCGCGCGACCCGGTCCGGCCAGTACCCGCAGGGGTGCTCGCCGGTCTGGAACAGTCGCAGTTCGTCGTCTCTGTCGCCGTGTCTCGCCATGGGCACAGCATAGCCCCAGCCTGTCGCAATGGCGGCGACTGTCCGCCGGATGAATGGAACGGGCGGCTGCGTCAACCGAGGTCGTGGTCAGGCGTTGTTGTCCTCCGAGGGTGAGGTGTTCACCCCGATGCCAAATCCCATTCCCAGGAGTGACCCCATGATCCGTACCCCCCTGCTGCTGGCCCTGCTGCTCGGCACCTCCGCGACCGGTATCGCCTTGGCCGCCGACACCCCGGCTGCACCGGCACAGCGTCCGGCCAAGCTGGATACCAATGGCGATGGCGTCATCGACCGCAGCGAAGCGGCGGCCAACCCGCGCCTGGCCGCGAAGTTCGATGAGCTGGACAGGAACAAGGACGGCAAGCTCTCGCGTGATGAGCTGCCGCGCTGGAAGCATGGCCGCCATGGTGGTCGCGGCGGCGAGCGCTGGGCCAAGCTGGACGTGAACAAGGATGGCCGCATCAGCCGTGAGGAAGCCAAGGCCGATCCGCGCCTGGCCGAGCGTTTCGACCAGCTCGACCTCAACAAGGATGGTTACCTGGACAAGGCCGACCGCGAGCTGCGCATGAAGCAGCATCGTGATGCCTGGTTCGCCGCGGCTGACACCAACAAGGACGGCCAGTTGAGCAAGGCCGAGTTCGACGCCGCCAAGGGTCCGATGCATGGTGGCCCGCGCCATGGCGGCCCGCGTGACGGCGCCGCGCCGAAGCCGCAGCGCTGATTTTCAATGCAGTGATCGACGACAACGCCGGCGTGATGCCGGCGTTGTCCGTTACAGGCGGCCGCTGCGCGTCATCGTGTAGGCCAAGGCACCGATGACGATCAGGTTCACCACCATCATGCCGGTCAGGCCGTACATGGACTCGTACTTCCAGTTGATCCCGTGACGCCCACGCCGGGTTGCATCACGCGCGAGCAGCGGTGCCATGATACGCCGCAGTGTCACCAGGCACTGGTAGTTGACCACCACCAGGCCCAGTGCCAGCACCAGCAGCTGCGCCCACATCGGCGCCTGCAGCATTACGGTGAACAGGATGGCCAGGCACCAGCCCAGGCTCGTGCCCGTGCTGACATTGACGAAGCGGCGAACCTGCGCCTGCTCGGCGCCGGTCTCGGCGTACGACAGCAGGAAACGGCCGCCGAGATAGCTGCCGAGCGCGCCACCGGCGACGCCACCGATGATCGCAGCCCAGCTTGAGGCAGGCAGCATCTGCAGTTGGCCCAACGTGGCGGTCAACGATCCGAGCGCGGTACCGCCGGCAGCGCTGGCGCCACCGAGGCCGAGCTTGCTGCCACCTACGCCGACGCCGGTTCCCAGCAGGATCGCCGCGCTGGCGGTGCCGGGCGCGGCGATCATCACCATCGACACCACCGCCGTTGCGAACGCTGCACTCGGTGCGCTGCTGCGTGCGAATTCGCCGAAGCGAAGCAGCAGGCCCTCGCGTACCTGCGCACGGGCACGCGACAGGCGCTTGCGTACTGCCGCGTCGCTCAGCCCGAGCAGGTTGGCGACCTGCTGCGAATGCTGGCCTTCGCGGTAATACAGCAGGAGCACTTCGCGGCTGTCGGTGGGCAGGGCGGAGATGATGTTCTCGGCGGCGATTTCCTCTTCCAGCCGTTGCAGGCGATCGGCCGCGCCCGGGGTCGGATCCGCAGCCATGGTCAACGCCACTTCGGCAGCCTCGCCGCTCAGTGGTCGGCCGCGTTGCGCGCGCAGCCAGTCACGGGCGAGATTGCGGGTGATCTGCCGCAACCAGGGCAGGAAGCTGCTCGCGCTGCGCAGCTGGTGCAGCTGCTGCCAGCCTTTCACGAACGCTTCCTGGGCGATGTCCTCGCTGGCCTGGCGGTCGCCGGTGATGGCCAGGGCGATGGCGGTGACCGTGTTCTGGCAGGCCAGCACGATGCGCCCATAGGCATGCTGGCAGCCGCCGCTGGCGGCAGGCAGTTCGCGGTGCAGTGTGTCGTCGATGCTTGCGGCGAAGGTCGTCATGGCGGCGGGCTCCTGCAGGGATTGTGTCCCATGACGGAGGCGCGTGCGGAATGTGACCTGCCATTTTCCGGTAGCGCCGGGCCATGCCCGGCGGCTGTCTGCGGTTGCCGGCCAGCGGCCGGCACTACTTCGCCGGCTGGATGCGGACCCGGACTTCCTCTTCTTCCGGCGGTGCCGGTGCGGTCGGCTGGGCTTGCTGCGGCTGGGCCTGCGGGGCGGGCACCGGGGCGGCGGGGGCCGGGACACCGCGATGGCGCAGGCCGATCACCAGCGCCACGCCGGCGATCACCACCAGCAGGGCGATGCGGATGCGCCAGGCCCAGCTGCGACCACCTGTGCTTTCCTGCACGTCATCGCGGAAGGCGAATTCGGCGGTCGGATGATCACGGCGGGTGGTGTCGAGCAGCCGGGCGTCGCGCAGGATTTCGCGCGCGCGCGGCTGGTCGTCGGCACGCACGACCCAGACCGCCGGGTAGGCACCGGTATTGCCCAGGTCGGTATAGCTGAACTGGCCCCGGCGACGGGTCTTGTACGAGCGCCCGTTGGTGACCTTCACCTGGATGTCGTGGCTGCGCAGGAGCTCGGCCACGCCTTCCACGGTTTCCACGCGCTGGCTGCTGAAAATCTGACGCATCGGATCAATCCTTGGCCGGCACGGCGGCCGCTGCTGCCTGGTCCGGAACCACGCGGATCAAGCCTTCCTGGGCGGTGCTGGCAACCAGCACGCCATCACGGGTGAAGAACTGGCCGCGGGCCAGGCCGCGCGAGTCCTGCGCGCTGGGGCTGTCCAGCGAGTACAGCAGCCAATCGTCGGCGCGGAACGGGCGATGGAACCAGATCGCGTGGTCCAGCGAGGCCATCTGCACGTGCGGATGGTAGTAGCTGATGCCGTGCGGGAAGGTCGCTGTGCCCAGCAGGTGGAAGTCCGACGCGTAGGCCAGCAGCGCCTGGTGCAGCTCCGGTGCATCGCCTACACGCTCGCTCAAGCGCAGCCAGACCTGGTGGTAGGGCGGGCGCTTGGGCGGGTTCAGTTCATCGCGCGGATACACATGGCGGAACTCGAACGGACCACCGCGCGACAGCCAGCGCTGCACCTTGATCGGCAGGCGCTCAAGCACCTCCGCCGGCAGTGGCCTGTTCGGTTCGATGTCTTCCGGTTGCGGCACTTCGGGCATCTTGTGCTGGTGCTCGGCACCGGATTCGGCCTGCTGGAACGAGGCCGCACAGAAGAAGATCACCTTGCCATGCTGGATCGCGGTCACCCGGCGCACCGAGAAGCTGCCGCCGTCGCGGGTACGGTCGACGTCGTAGACGATCGGATGGTCGATGTTGCCGGCGCGCAGGAAATAGGCATGCAGCGAGTGCACATGGCGACCGTTGTCGACCGTGGCCTGTGCGGCCGCCAGGGCCTGGCCCAGCACCTGTCCGCCGAACACATACTTGGTGCCGATGTCGCGGCTTTGGCCGCGGAACAGGTTGTCCTCCAGCCGCTCCAGGGTGAGCAGATCGATCAGCTCGGAGACGACGGGTTCGGGCGTGTCGTTCAAGGGGGCGGCCACAGCGATGAAAGAGGGCCCGATTATACCGGTGCAGGCCGGCCCAACAGCGGTAGTACCGGCCGCTGGCCGGCAGCCTCGTGGTCCTCCCGGGATGCGTGCGGTTGCCGGCCAGCGGCCGGCACTACCCCCTTTCTTATTTACCCAGCCGGGCGACCAGTGCCTGCAGTGCGTTCTGCGCATCCGGGGCGAACCAGGCCTCGACGAAGCGGTCGAGCTGGATCAGGTCCGGGTGCAGGGCGTCGTGCAGCTCTGCGCGGGCGATGGCACGGGTCAGCAGCATCGGCTGCCGCGGCTGCTTCAGCAGGTCCTGCAGCCAGGCCACCGCGCGGGCAGTCACCAGCTCGCCATCAACCAGTTCATCGACCAGGCCGATCTGCAGCGCCTGTTCGGCGGGTACCAGCGCGCCGGTGGCCAGCAGGACGCTGGAGCGGTGCGCGCCCACGGCACGGCGCAGCAGGCGCTGGATGCCTTCCGGTGCGATCAGGCCGACCTGCACTTCGTTCAGGCCGATGGCGTACGGGCGCGCCGGATCGGCACTGCGTGCCATCACCCGGTAGTCGCAGCACAGGGCCAGTACGCAGCCGCCAGCCGGTGCGTGGCCGGTGATCGCCGCAACCACCGGGATGCGGCTCTCGGCCAGCGTGCGCACCGCGCCGAAGAAGGCGTTCCAGGTGTCCAGCAGTTTGTGCTTGTCATCGCCGTGCGAGAGCAGGTGCGGCACATCCATGCCGCCAGTGAAGATGCGCTCACTGCCGGACAGCACGATGCCGTGCGCGTCCTCGGCCATCGCCAGTTCGATGGCGTGGATCAGTTGCCGGCACAGCTCGGTGTCCAGGGCATTGACCGGCGGCCGCGCCAGCCGCAGTTCGCGGATGGGGCCATGGTTGATCACCTCGATGAGCGTCGTCATGCTGCGGGTCTCGTTGCGAAGAGGGAACTGAGGCGATGATAACCAAACCATTCGTTGGCGTACTGTTGGTGCTGTGTGCGGCCGCAGCATCGGCTTCCGCCGCCGAGACGAAGTGCGTCACCGTCGAGCAGGGCTGGGTACGGTTGTTGCCCAACCCGAAGATGGCAATGACTGCCGGTTATGCGGTGATCCGCAACGGCTGCGCCAGCGCGGTGGTGATCACCGGTGCACGCAGTGCGACCTTCGGCGATGTGTCGCTGCACGAGACCACGATCGTCGATGGGGTCAGCCGCATGCGTGAGGTCCGGCGCCTGCCATTGGCGCCCGGCGCACGCGCTGTGCTCAAGCCCGGTGGCCTGCACCTGATGCTGATGGATGGCTACCGCACCCTGGAAGAGGGGCAGCCTGTGTGGCTGCAGCTGCAGCTGGAAGATGGCACCGAAGTCAGCACCGCGTTGATAGCACGCAAGGCCGCGCCGTAACGCGGCGCTCGTTCCGCCGGGCCATGCCCGGCGAGCGCGCAGCGCGGCGGGGCTTACGACCAGTCGTACGAGAACAGCACCGTGCGGCTTTCCGGCTCGTACAGCATCACGATCGCATCGGCACCGGTGGCGCACCAGTTGTAGCCGGCCACTTCGGCCACGGCGAAGAATTTCCTGCCATCGCGGGTGATGATCGCGCACTCGGCATCGTCCGGCGCATGGCGGTCGTCGGCAGCCTCGGTGAACTCCAACGCGAAGGCGGCGGGAATTTCCGCGGTTTCAATCCAGTTACCGGTCGAGATCTGCCCGCCCAGCACGTCGAGGTAGGCCTGCTCGCCAGGCTCGCCATCGCCATAGCGCGAATAGCTGGCCAGGCGTCCATGCTGCTGGAAGTACGCGTGTGCCTTGCTGTAGCTCTCACGCATCTCCGTGATGTGCTCCAGCGCGTCGTTGTCCTGCACCTGGTCACCGATGAAGTAGCCCTCGTCGCCAAGGAAACGCATGCGGTTGTCGGCGGTCAGTGCAAAGGCGATCCAGTTGGTGCCGGTGAACGCGTTGTGGTGGTCTTCGGTGGTTTCGCCGATGCAGCCGTCGTAGGGTTCGATCGGGCACAACATCGTGGCCACGCTGCCGGCCAGTTCCGGGCGCAGCACGCCGAGGTCGATCTTCAGCAGCGGCAGCAGGTGCTGGCCAAGCCAGGCCTGGTCATCCGGGAATACGTCGGCCGGGAAGGGAACCATGCCGGGCAGTAGGTCGCGCAGTTCAGTCTGGTGGATCATGTCAGTCCTTTGATGTGGAACGGTAGCGCCGGGCCATGCCCGGCGGGCCGGTGCCGACCAAGGTCGGCATCTACCAGATGTGTCAGCTCGACGCGTTGCGGATCGCGTCCGGCAGCGGCGCGCTCTTGCCGGTCTGCGTGTCCATCCACACCACCACCACGTTGCCGTCCGAATACAGCCTCGACTCATCCTGCTGGTCGACGATGCGATGACCGATGGTCACGCTGCTGTTGCCCAGGCGCTCGACAAACAGCTCGACCAGGATGTCGTTGGGCCACACGATCGGCAACCGGTAGTTGACGTTGGTGGCAGCCACCACCGGTGCGATGCGGTCGGTCATCGACACGCCTTCCACGCCCAGCATCCAGCGCACGCGCGCCTCTTCCAGGTAGGAGATGTACTTGGCGTTGTTGACGTGGCCCATGCTGTCCATGTCACGCCAGCGCACGCTGATCGGAATGCGGGCCAGGATCTTGTGTTCGCTGCTCATCAGGTGTCCTTTTTCTTCTTGGTGCCGCCGGCCGCGGCGGTCTTGCTGGCCTTGCCGGTGCTCTTGGCGGCCGCTGCCTTCTTTGCCGGCTTCTCGGGCTTCACCTTGCGCGGCGGGCGCGCATCGGGCTTGTTGGCCACGGCGGCGGGCTGGTCCGGTCGCGCACTGGTGGAGGGCAGCATCCGGGCGAGGAACTGGCCGGTGTACGAATCCGGGCATGCCGCGACGTCTTCCGGCGTGCCGGTCACCAGGATGGTGCCGCCGCGATGACCGCCTTCCGGACCCAGATCGACGATCCAGTCCGCGGTCTTGATGACGTCCAGGTTGTGCTCGATCACCACCACCGTGTTGCCCTCGTCGCGCAGCTTGTGCAGCACGCCGAGCAGCGCCTCGATGTCATGGAAGTGCAGGCCGGTGGTCGGCTCGTCGAGGATGTACAGGGTGCGGCCGGTATCGCGGCGCGACAGTTCCTTGGACAGCTTCACGCGCTGCGCTTCACCACCGGACAGCGTGGTCGCGCTCTGGCCCAGCTTGATGTAGCTCAGGCCGACATCAACCAGGGTTTCCAGCTTGCGGGCGATGGACGGCACCGGCTCGAACAGCTTCAACGCATCTTCGACGGTCATTTCCAGCACGTCGTTGATGTTGAAGCCCTTGTACAGGATCTCCAGCGTTTCGCGGTTGTAGCGCTTGCCATGGCAGACGTCGCAGGGCACGTACACGTCCGGCAGGAAGTGCATCTCGACCTTGATCAGGCCATCGCCCTGGCAGGCCTCGCAGCGGCCACCACGCACGTTGAAACTGAAGCGGCCCGGCGAATAGCCGCGCGCACGCGATTCGGGCACCTGTGCGAAAAGTTCGCGCAGCGGTGTGAACAGGCCGGTATAGGTGGCCGGGTTCGAGCGCGGGGTACGGCCGATCGGCGACTGGTCGATGTCCACCACCTTGTCGAACAGGTCCAGGCCATCGATCTCCTTGTAAGGGGCGATCGGGTGCGAGGCGCCGTTGATCTCGTTGGCAGCCAGCGAGAAAAGGGTGTCGTTGATCAGGGTCGACTTGCCCGAACCGGACACGCCGGTCACGCAGGTCAGCAGCCCCGCCGGAATGGCCAGGTCCACGCCTTTCAGGTTGTTGCCGGTGGCACCACGCAGATGCAGGGTCATCTTCGGGTTCGGCTTGTGCCGGCGCGCCGGAATCTTGATCGCGCGCTTGCCCGACAGGTACTGGCCGGTCAGCGACCGCGGTGCATCCAGGAGGTCCTGCAGGCTGCCCTGGCCGACGATTTCGCCGCCATGCACGCCCGCACCCGGGCCGATGTCCAGCACGTAGTCGGCCAGGCGGATCGCATCTTCGTCATGCTCGACCACGATCACCGTGTTGCCGAGGTCGCGCAGGCGGGTGAGGGTGCCCAGCAGGCGTTCGTTGTCGCGCTGGTGCAGGCCGATGGACGGCTCATCGAGCACGTACATCACGCCCACCAGGCCGGCACCGATCTGGCTGGCCAGACGGATGCGCTGTGCCTCGCCACCGGACAGGGTGTCGGCCTTGCGCTCCAGGGTCAGGTAATCCAGACCCACATCGACCAGGAAGCCGAGACGCTCACCGATCTCCTTGACGATCTTCGCAGCGATCTCGCCGCGCCAGCCCGGCAGGCTCAGTTCGCTGAAGAACTTCAGCGCTTCATCGATCGGCAGCACCACCAGTTCCGGCAGCGGGCGGTCGGCCACGAACACGTTGCGCGCGGCCTTGTTCAGGCGCGCGCCGTTGCACTCGGGGCAGGCATGCTCGCTGATGTACTTGCCCAGCTCTTCCTGCACCGCCGCCGATTCGGTTTCCTTGTAGCGGCGTTCGAGGTTGGGAATGATGCCTTCGAAGCGATGCTTGCGCTGGGTGCGGCCACCGGCCTCGGTGAAGTAGGTGAAGGTGATCGCTTCCTCGCCGCTGCCATACAGCACGGCCTGCTGCACCTTTGCCGGCAGTGAGTTCCACGCTGCGTCGGTGTCGAACTTGTAGTGCTTGGCCAGCGAGGCGATCAGCTGGAAGTAATAGGCATTGCGGCGATCCCAGCCGCGCACGGCACCGGCAGCCAGGGAAAGCTCGGGATGCACCACCACGCGCGAGGGATCGAAGAACTCGGCCATGCCCAGCCCGTCGCAGCCGGGGCAGGCGCCCATCGGTGCGTTGAACGAGAACAGGCGCGGCTCCAGTTCGGGCAGCGAGTAGTCGCAGACCGGGCAGGAATACTTGGACGAGAACAGGGTAGGGGTCGCGCTGGCGTCGTCCAGCGACTGCACCGACGCCATGCCATCACCCAGCTTCAGGGCCGTTTCGAAGCTCTCGGCCAGGCGCTGCTTGATGTCTTCGCGCGGGCGGAAGCGATCGATCACCGCTTCGATGGTGTGCTTCTGGCGCAGCGCCAGCGGCGGCACCGCATCGATTTCGTACAGCTCGCCATCCACGCGCACACGCACGAAGCCCTGCGCGCGAAGCTGGTCGAACACCTGCGCGTGCTCGCCCTTGCGGTCGCGGATCACTGGCGCCAGCAGCATGTAGCGCTGTTCCGGGTCCAGCGTCAGCATGTGGTCGACCATCTGGCTGACCGTCTGCGCCTCCAGCGGATAGCCGTGGTCGGGGCAGCGCGGCGTGCCGACGCGTGCATACAGCAGGCGCAGGTAGTCGTAGATCTCGGTGATCGTGCCGACCGTCGAGCGCGGGTTGTGCGAGGTCGACTTCTGCTCGATCGAGATCGCCGGGGACAGACCTTCGATATGGTCCAGGTCCGGCTTTTCCATCACGCTCAGGAACTGCCGCGCATACGCCGACAGGGACTCGACGTAACGCCGCTGGCCCTCGGCATAGATGGTGTCGAACGCCAGCGACGACTTGCCCGAGCCGGACAGGCCGGTGATCACGATCAGTTTGTCGCGGGGCAGGTCGAGGTCGATGTTCTTGAGGTTGTGCGTCCGCGCGCCGCGGATGCGGATGAAATCCATCGCCATGGGGAATCCGGTTGTGGGGGCGTGGCTGGGCCGCCGGGCCAGCGATAGGGCGGCAATCGGTCAGCCTACCGAGGTGACCAGATGGGGGCAATGGGCGACAATGCCAGCCCGGTGTCTCACCTCGTGAGACGGCCAGTAGAGACGAGCCACGCTCGGCTGGCCGGACCCCGAACCGTTCAGCCGAGCATGGCTCGGCTCTACTGAGGGCGGGGGACAGGTCCCCGCAGGCCCCGCCCAGGGGTTGACTTGACCCGTCCGCGGTGGTCCACGTACAATTCCGCTCCTGTCCGCCCTCGACGGCGGCAGTCCATAGACCACAATAACTACAGAGGAAGTCTGGTCATGTACGCAGTACTGGTCACCGGCGGTAAGCAATACCGCGTGGCGCAGGGCGAAAAGCTCCGCATTGAAAAGCTCGAAGTCGAAGTCGGCAGCGAGATCAAGTTCGACAACATCCTGCTGCTCGGCGACAGCGATGGCATCAAGATCGGCGACGCCCTGAGCGGCGCTGCGGTCACTGCCACCGTCCTGTCCCAGGGTCGTGCCGACAAGGTCCGGATCATCAAGTTCCGTCGCCGTAAGCACCACATGAAGCGCCAGGGTCACCGTCAGTACTACACCGAAATCGAGATCACCGGCATTGCCGGTGGCAGCAAGTAAGGAGATAGGTCATGGCACATAAAAAAGGCGTAGGCTCTTCGCGCAACGGTCGCGACTCCAACCCGAAGTACCTCGGCGTCAAGATCTTCGGCGGCCAGGCCATCGAAGCCGGCAACATCATCGTGCGTCAGCGCGGCACCCAGTTCCATCCGGGTTCCGGCGTCGGCCTCGGTCGTGACCACACCCTGTTCGCCCTGACGGACGGCAAGGTGGAGTTCACCGTGAAGGGCCCGAAGAAGCGTCGCACCGTCAGCGTCGTCTCGGTCGAAGCCTGATAAGGCTGCGTCCGGCGCCCATGCCTCGGCATGGCCGTGCTGGATGAAGAGCTCGCTGCATGAAGAGCCCCGCTTCGGCGGGGCTTTTCGTTGGAATCAATGGTAAAACGGGCATCGCCCGGTTGTCGGCCAGCGGCCGGCACTACATCAAGGTGGCGGCGTGCATGCCGCGCCCATCGCAGGCATCGAAACAATGAAACTGGTAGACGAAGCAGAAATCGAAGTGTTCGCCGGCAACGGCGGCAACGGCTGCATTGGCTTCCGTCGCGAGAAGTTCATTCCGCTCGGCGGCCCGGACGGCGGCGACGGCGGTGCGGGCGGCAGCGTGTGGATCCGCGCCGACGAAAACCTCAACACCCTGGTCGACTTCCGCCATGACCGCATCTTCAAGGCGCAGCGCGGCGAGAACGGCATGGGCCGCCAGGCCTATGGCAAGGGCGGCGAGGACATGATCATCACCGTGCCGGTCGGCACCGTGATCATCAACGTGGCCACCGATGAAATCATCGGCGACCTGACCCAGCATGGCGACCGCCTGCTGGTGGCCAAGGGCGGCCGTGGCGGCCTCGGCAACATGCATTTCAAGAGCTCCACCAACCGCTCGCCGCGCCAGGCGCTGCCGGGTGAGCCGGGTGAAGAGCGCACGCTGAAGCTGGAGTTGAAGCTGCTGGCCGACGTCGGCCTGCTGGGCTTCCCCAATGCCGGCAAGAGCACCCTGATCCGCGCCGTCTCGGCGGCGACGCCGAAGGTGGCCGATTACCCGTTCACCACGCTGTACCCGAACCTGGGTGTGGTGAAGGTGGAGAACTACCGTAGCTTCGTGATCGCCGATATTCCAGGCCTGATCGAAGGTGCTGCCGACGGTGCCGGCCTGGGTGCGCAGTTCCTGCGCCACCTGCAGCGCACCCGGCTGCTGCTGCATCTCGTCGACATTTCGCCGATGGAAGGTGGTGTGGAAGGTGTTTCCCCGGTCGAGCAGGTGCGTGCCATCGAGCGCGAACTGGAAAAGCACGATCCGGAGCTGCTGGCCAAGCCGCGCTGGCTGGTGCTGAACAAGGCCGACCTGATGTTCGAGGACGAGGCCAAGGCCGCCGCCGAGAAGATCGTTGCCGAGCTGGGCTGGAAGGAGCCGTGGTTCCTGGTGTCCGCACTGGGTCGTGAAGGCACCTTCCCGATCATGAGCCGGATCATGGCGTTCTTCGATCGCCAGAAGGAAGACGAGCTCGAGGCGGCCCGCAACGCGCAGTAATGCCGTTGTGGTTCGCGCAAAAAACCCGGCTTCGGCCGGGTTTTTTGTGGGTGCCGCTCTTCTGTAAAGCCGAGCATGGGCTCGGCTCTGCAGAAGCGGAAACTGCAGGCAACAAAAAACCCGGCCGAAGCCGGGCTTTTGCGTGCTGCCGGAGCCGGGGCTCCAGCAACCAACCGGATCAGGCGGCCTGGAGGGCCTTGATGCGGTCGTTCAGGCGGCTCTTGTGGCGAGCAGCCTTGTTCTTGTGGATCAGGCCACGCGCGCTGAAACGATCCAGGATCGGCTGGGCAACGGCGAAGGCGGCTTGGGCGCCGGCGGCATCGTTGGCGTCCAGCGCCTTGATCACTTTCTTGACAGCGGTGCGCAGCATCGAGCGCTGAGCCACGTTGCGCGCGTTGCGCACGACGGTCTGCTTGGCGCGCTTCTTGGCGGACTTGATATTGGCCACGGTGGTGGTTTCCTGAAAAATCGGTGTTATGGGAACAGCAAGCTAGCTAGTATGATGGCGTAAGAAATGTACGTCAAGTCGATTGTCAAGAGGGACGTTGAGTGAGTTCACCCAAGATGTTGCGGGGCCTGCTGTCGTTCAGCAGCATGACCATGGTCTCGCGGGTTCTCGGCCTGGTCCGGGACCAGGTGGTGACCTCGACCTTCGGCACCAACGCCATCACCGATGCTTTCTGGGTCGCCTTCAGGATACCCAATTTCCTGCGCCGGCTGTTCGCCGAGGGCTCCTTTGCCACCGCCTTCGTGCCGGTGTTCACCGAGGTGAAGGAAACCCGCAGCCATGCCGAGCTGCGTGAACTGATGGCGCGCACCGCCGGCACCCTGGGCGGCGTGCTGATGCTGGTCACCGCGCTGGCGCTGATCTTCGCGCCGCAGCTGGCGTCGGTCTTCGCAAGTGGCGTCGACACCGACCCTGCCAAGCAGGGCCTGCTGATCGACCTGTTCCGCCTGACCTTCCCGTTCCTGCTGTTCGTCTCGCTGACCGCCCTGGCCGGCGGTGCGCTGAACAGTTTCCAGCGCTTCGCGATGCCGGCGCTGACGCCGGTCATCCTCAACCTGTGCATGATCGCCGGCGCGCTGTGGCTGGCGCCGCGGCTGGGAGGTACCCCGGAAAAGCAGATCCTCGCGCTGGGCTGGGCCGTGCTGGCCGCCGGCCTGCTGCAGCTGCTGTTCCAGCTGCCTTCGTTGAAGGGCATCGACCTGCTGACCCTGCCGCGCTGGGGCTGGAACCATCCGGGCGTGCGCAAGGTGATGACGCTGATGGTGCCGACCCTGTTCGGCTCATCGGTGGCGCAGATCAACCTGCTGCTGGATACCGTCATCGCCGCCAAGCTGACCGATGGTTCGCAGTCCTGGCTGTCGCTGGCCGATCGCTTCCTGGAACTGCCGCTGGGTGTGTTCGGCGTGGCCTTGGGCACGGTGATCCTGCCGGCGCTGGCCCGGCACCATGTCAGCACCGACCGCGAAGGCTTCTCGCGCTCGCTGGACTGGGGCCTGCGCATGACCCTGCTGATCTCGGTGCCGGCCATGCTCGGCCTGCTGCTGCTGGCCGAGCCGCTGATCTCCACGATCTTCCAGCACGGCCAGTTCACCGCCTTCGACACCCGCATGACGGCGCTGTCGGTGTACGGCCTGAGCTTCGGCCTGCCGGCTTTTGCGCTGCTGAAGGTGGTGCTGCCGGCGTTCTACGCGCGCCAGGACACCAGAACGCCGGTGCGTGCCGGTGTCGCCGCGCTGGTGGCCAACATGGTGTTCAACTTCGCCCTGCTGGCGGTGCTGTACCAGGTGATGGTGCCCGATGAACTGAAGGCGCAGGGGGTGATGGCCGCCCTCGGCAAGCAGCCCGGCCTGCACCTGGCGCTGGGCATTGCCAGCGCACTGTCCAGTTACCTGAACCTGGGGCTGCTCTGGTACTGGCTGGGCAAGACCGATGTCTACCAGCGGCGTCCGGGCTGGGGCGGCTACCTGCTGCGGCTGCTGCTGGCGTGTGCGGCGATGGTCGGCGTGCTGCTGGCCCTGCTGTACTGGCTGCCGGGCTTTTCGTCGATGGGCGTGTGGGAGCGGATCGGCGCCCTCGGCCTGCTGGTCGGCGGTGGCGGTCTGACCTATCTGCTGGCGATGGTGGCGATGGGCTTCCGTCCGCGCGACCTGCGTGGGCATTGATCGTGGCTCCCGGCGGCTATACTTCAGGGTTACACCATTGAAACGGCGGGCTTGGGCCGGCCGGAACGAGAGTTGATGAGCAGGCTGTTCAGAAGCGTCGAGGGCGGGGAGCTGTTCCCCAACGGAAGCGTGGTCTGCATCGGTGCATTCGACGGCCTCCACCTGGGCCATCGTGCGCTGGTGCGGCACGCGGTCGCGCGCGCGCGCGCGTTGGGTGTGGCTGCGGTGGCGGTGGCCTTCGAGCCCCTGCCGCGTGAGTTCTTTGCCCAGGGCACGCCGCCGCCGCGGTTGACCCTGGCCCGCAGCAAGGTCGAGATCCTGCACGAACTGGGGGTCGATGCGATCGGCCTGCTGCGCTTCGACGCGGCGATGGCGGCAATGCCGGCCGAGGCGTTCGTACGCCAGCTGCTGGCCCAGCGCCTGAACGCCCGCGAGGTCTGGATCGGGCCGGAGTTCTGTTTCGGCAACCGTCGCCGTGGCGATCTGGCCCTGCTGCAGGCGCTGGGCGCCGAGCTCGGTTTCAGCGCCGGCGAAATCGAAGCGGTCGACCTGCATGGTGATCGCATCTCCAGTACCCGGATCCGCCAGCTGCTGCAGGAAGGCGACTTCGCCCGCGTCGGCGACCTGCTGGGGCGTCCCTACTCGATCAGCGGGCGAGTGGTGCGCGGGCGCCAGCTCGGCCGTAGGCTGGGCTTCCCCACTGCCAACCTGCGGTTCCCGAAGACCCCGGCGCTGTCGGGCATCTACGCGACCTGGGTGCATGGGGTGTTCGACCAGCCGTGGCCGTCGGTGTCCAGTTTCGGTACCCGGCCCACCGTGGACGGCGTGGAGCCGCTGCTGGAAGCGCACCTGTTCGATTTCCAGGGCGACCTGTACGGGCGCCACATCGAAGTGGAATTCGTCGCCAAGCTGCGTGATGAAGAGAAATTCAACGATCTGGCGGCGCTGACCGACCAGATGCACCGCGACGCCGAACAGGCGCGTGCCATCCTTTCCGAACATAGATTGCGAGCCACTGCGTGAGCCAGGACTACAAGACCACCCTCAACCTGCCGGCCACCGAATTCCCGATGCGCGGCGACCTGCCCAAGCGCGAGCCGGGCATTCTGGCGCGCTGGGAAGAGCAGGGGCTCTACCAGCAGCTGCGCGACAACGCCGCCGGCCGCCCGCTGTTCGTGCTGCATGACGGCCCGCCGTACGCCAATGCGCGCATCCACCTGGGCCACGCGGTCAACAAGATCCTCAAGGACATCATCGTCAAGTCGCGCTACCTGGCCGGCTTCGATGCGCCCTACGTGCCGGGCTGGGACTGCCATGGCCTGCCGATCGAAATCGCGGTGGAAAAGAAGTGGGGCAAGGTCGGGGTGAAGCTCGATGCGGTCGAGTTCCGGCAGAAGTGCCGCGAGTTCGCCGAAGAACAGATCGACATCCAGCGTGCCGACTTCAAGCGCCTGGGCGTCACCGGCGACTGGGACAACCCGTACAAGACCCTGAGCTTCGATTTCGAGGCCAACGAGATCCGTGCGCTGTCCAAGATCGTGGCCAACGGCCATCTGCTGCGCGGTGCCAAGCCGGTGTACTGGTGCTTCGACTGCGGCTCGGCGCTGGCCGAGGCCGAGATCGAGTACCACGAGAAGACCTCGCCGGCGATCGACGTGGCCTACGCCGCGCGCGATGCGCAGGCGGTGGCGCAGGCGTTCGGTGTCAGCCTGCCGGCGGATGTCGAAGTGGCCGTGCCGATCTGGACCACCACCCCGTGGACGCTGCCGGCTTCGCTGGCGGTGTCGCTGGGCGCGGACATCCGCTACGTGCTGGCCGAAGGCCCGGCGCACAACGGCAAGCGCCGTTGGCTGGTGCTGGCTGCTGCGCTGGCCGAGCGCTCGCTGCAGCGCTACGGCGTGGACGCGGTGGTGCTGCACGGTGAAGCCGAAGGTTCGGCGCTGGACAACCAGCTGCTGGCGCACCCGTTCTACCCGGAGCGCGAGATCCCCGTGCTCAACGGCGAACACGTGTCCGACGAGGACGGTACCGGTGCGGTGCACACCGCCCCCGGCCACGGCCAGGAAGACTACGTGGTCAGCCAGATGTACGGCCTGCTGGACAAGTACAACGCCGGTCAGATCACGCCGATCGACGGCCGTGGCGTATACCTGGAATCGACCCCGCCTGCAGGCGACGTGGTGCTGGCGGGCCAGCACCTGTGGAAGGCGCAGGAGGCGATCGTGCAGGTGCTGCGCGACAGCGGCGCACTGCTGGCCTTCGTCGAGATCCGCCACAGCTACCCGCACTGCTGGCGGCACAAGACGCCGGTGGTGTTCCGCGCCACCCCGCAGTGGTTCATTTCGATGGACAAGGCCAACCTGCGCAACGATGCGCTGGCCGCGATCGATACCGTCGGCTGGTTCCCGAGCTGGGGCAAGGCGCGCATCCAGAGCATGATCGACGGCCGCCCGGACTGGACGATCTCGCGCCAGCGCACCTGGGGCGTGCCGATCGCGCTGTTCACCCACCGCCAGACCGGCGAGATCCACCCGCGTTCGGTGGAGCTGATGCAGCAGGTCGCCGACCGCGTCCAGGCCGAAGGCATCGACGTGTGGTACTCGCTGGACGCGGCCGAACTGCTGGGCGCCGAAGCGGCCGACTACGAGAAGGTCACCGACATCCTCGATGTCTGGTTCGATTCCGGCGTGACCCATGAAGCGGTGCTGGCTGCGCGTGGCTTCGGCAAGCCGGCCGACCTGTACCTGGAAGGCTCCGACCAGCATCGCGGCTGGTTCCAGTCCTCGCTGCTGACCGGCGTGGCCATCGACAAGCGCGCGCCGTACAAGCAGTGCCTCACCCACGGTTTCACCGTGGACGAGCACGGCCGCAAGATGTCCAAGTCGCTGGGCAACGGCATCGAACCGCAGGAAATCATGAACAAGCTGGGCGCGGACATCCTGCGCCTGTGGATTGCCTCGGCCGACTACAGCAACGAGATGTCGCTGTCGCAGGAAATCCTCAAGCGCACCGCCGACGCCTACCGCCGCCTGCGCAACACCGCCCGCTTCCTGCTGGGCAACCTGGATGGTTTCGATCCGGCCCAGCACCTGCGTCCGCTCAACGAGATGGTCGCGCTGGACCGCTGGATCGTGCACCGCGCCTGGGAGCTGCAGGAGAAGATCAAGGCGGCGTATGACAACTACGACATGGCCGAGATCGTGCAGCTGCTGCTGAACTTCTGCAGCGTGGACCTGGGCTCGCTGTACCTGGACGTGACCAAGGACCGCCTGTATACGATGCCGACCGATTCGGATGGTCGTCGTTCGGCGCAGAGCGCGATGTACCACATCGCCGAAGCGTTCACCCGCTGGGTGGCGCCGATCCTGACCTTCACCGCCGACGAGCTGTGGGGCTACCTGCCGGGCGATCGTGCCGGCCATGTGCTGTTCACCACCTGGTACGAGGGCCTGGCGCCGCTGCCGGCCGATGCACAGCTCAACGCTGCAGACTTCGACCAGCTGCTGGCCGTGCGCGAACAGGTGGCCAAGGTGCTGGAGCCGATGCGCGCCAATGGTGCGATCGGTGCCGCGCTGGAAGCGGAGATCACCATCGCCGCCAGCGAAGAGCAGGCCGCGCGCTGGCAGCCGCTGGCCGATGAACTGCGTTTCCTGTTCATCAGCGGTGACGTGCAGGTGCGCCCGGCGACCACCGACGAGGTGTTCGTCAGCGCCCAGCCGACGCAGAAGTCCAAGTGCGTGCGCTGCTGGCACCACCGTGCCGACGTTGGCAGCAATGCCGACCACCCGGAACTGTGCGGCCGCTGCGTGACCAACATCGCCGGTGCCGGCGAAGTGCGGAGCTGGTTCTGATGGCCGCCCCGCGCCCGCATCCGAACGCACTGATCTGGCTGCTGCTGTCGGCAGTCATCATCGGCCTGGACCAGTGGTCGAAGGCCTGGGTGCTGTCGAGCCTGCCGGAGTTCCAGCCGGTGGTGGTCATCGACGGCTTCTGGAACTGGTACCGCACCTACAACACCGGTGCAGCGTTCAGCTTCCTGAGCGACGCCGGTGGCTGGCAGAAGCATTTCTTCACCGTGCTGGCGATCGCCATCAGCGGCCTGATGGCCTGGTGGCTGCGCGCTACCGCCCGTGGCAACTGGAAGGCCGCCGTGCCTTATGCGCTGATCATCGGCGGTGCGATCGGCAACGTGATCGACCGCCAGGTGCATGGCCACGTGGTGGATTTCATCCAGTGGTACGTCGGCGAGCATGTCTGGCCGTCGTTCAACATCGCCGATTCGGCCATCGTGGTGGGTGCCGTAGGCATCGCCCTGTTCGGCCTGTTCGACGGCAAGTCCGCCAAAAAGGCGGATAATGCCAATCCGAAACCGTAAGCCGGCCGCTGCCGGGAGACTGAACTGATGGATGTGCTGCTCGCCAACCCGCGTGGTTTCTGTGCCGGTGTCGATCGTGCGATCGAGATCGTCAAGCGCGCAATCGAAACGCTCGGCGCGCCCATCTATGTCCGCCATGAAGTGGTGCACAACCGCTTCGTGGTCGATGACCTGAAGCAGCGCGGCGCGATCTTCGTCGAAGAACTCGACGAAGTGCCGGACAACAACACCGTCATCTTCAGCGCCCATGGTGTTTCCCAGGCCGTGCGTCAGGAAGCCGAGCGTCGTGGCCTGAAGGTGTTCGACGCCACCTGTCCGCTGGTGACCAAGGTCCATTTCGAAGTCGCCCGCCACTGCCGCGCCGGCCGTGACGTGGTGCTGATCGGCCATGCCGGCCATCCGGAAGTGGAAGGCACGATGGGCCAGTGGAACCGCGAAGCGGGCACCGGCCAGATCTACCTGGTCGAGGACGTGGAGCAGGTGGCCACGCTGCACATCAACCAGCCGGAGAACTTCGCGTACACCACCCAGACCACGCTGTCGGTGGACGATACGCGCGGCATCATCGAAGCCATGCGCGCGCGCTTCCCGGCGATGCAGGGGCCGAAGAACGACGACATCTGCTACGCCACGCAGAACCGCCAGGACGCCGTGCGCGACCTGGCCAAGCGCTGCGACCTGGTGCTGGTGGTCGGTTCGCCGAACAGCTCCAATTCCAACCGTCTGAGTGAGCTGGCCCGCCGTGAAGGCGTGGAGAGCTACCTGATCGATGGTGCGCACGAGATCGACCCGGCCTGGGTGGTGGGCAAGCAGCATATCGGCGTGACGGCCGGTGCGTCGGCGCCGCAGGTGCTGGTTGATGGCGTGCTGGCGCGTCTGGCCGAGTTGGGGGCTTCCGGTATCGGTGAGCTGGACGGCGAGCCGGAATCGATGGTGTTCGCGCTGCCGAAGGAACTGCGCCTGCGCCTGGTCGACTGACCAATAGCGCTATGGGTGGGTGCGAACCTTGGTTCGCACGGCTTCGGGATGCACGCCATCCACGCATGGCGTAGATCTACCGGTGGGGCTTCCGGTTTATTGCGATGGTGCATCTGGTGGGTGCGAACCTTGGTTCGCACGGCTTCGGGATGCACGCCATCCGCGCATGGCGTGGATCTACCGGTGGGGCTTCCGGTTTATTGCGATGGTGCATCTGGTGGGTGCGAACCTTGGTTCGCACGGCTTCGGGATGCACGTTATCCACGCATGGTGTGGATCTATCGGTGGGGCTTCCGGTTTATTGCGATGGTGCATCTGGTGGGTGCGAACCTTGGTTCGCACGGCTTCGGGATGCACGCCATCCACGCATGGCGTGGATCTACCGGTGGGGCTTCCGGTTTATTGCGATGGTGCATCTGGTGGGTGCGAACCTTGGTTCGCACGGCTTCGGGATGCGGTCCGCCCTCGACATCGCTGCGGTGAGGCTTTGCTGCATCAGGTCGATGCACTAGCAACCATGACCTTCGGCCATGGGGCTCGGCACCGCACAGGCCTAGCATCGGGAAATCCTTCGCTGCTGGAAGTTGCCGATGAAAACCCGTGCCCTGGTGATGTCCGTGCTGTTCGCGCTGGTGGGCACGCCCGCGCTGGCGCAGACCCCGCCACCGGGTGATGCCGCCGCCCCGGGCCTGCTGCGCATCGATGTCGACGCGCGCGACCTGGCCCGGCGCATCTTCAAGGTGACCGCCACCGTGCCGGCCAGGCCCGGCCCGCTGACCCTGCTGTACCCGCAGTGGATTCCCGGCAACCATTCACCCACCGGCCCTATCGACAAGCTGGCCGGCCTGCGGGTGACCGCCAACGGCAAGCCGTTGGCCTGGCAGCGTGACCAGTTCAACGTGTACGCGTTCAAGGTGGAGGTGCCGGCGGGGGTGAGCGAGATCGTCGCCCACTTCGATTTCCTGTCTTCGCAGGGTGGAAGCCAGGGGCGGGTGGTGATGACCCCGGAAATGCTCAACCTGCAGTGGAACGCCAATTCGCTGTATCCGGCCGGCGTGGACGCGCGCAACCTGCAGGCGCAGGCGAGCGTGACGCTGCCCAAGGGCTGGGCCTATGCCACCGCGCTGGAGACCGCGCGCCGCGATGGCGACACCGTGGTGTTCAAGCCGATCTCCTATGACCACCTGGTCGACTCGCCGTTGTTTGCCGGCGAGCATCACCAGCGCATCGACCTCGATCCCGGTGCAAAGGCGCCTGTGCACCTGAACGTGTTCGCCGACGATGCCAAATCGCTGAAGCCAACCGACGCGCAGCTGAAGGCGCATCGCGCGCTGGTGCAGCAGGCCGACAAGCTGTACGGCGCGCGCCACTACGATCACTACGAATTCCTGCTTGCCCTGACCGATCGTCTCGGCGGCATCGGGCTGGAGCACCATCGTTCCAGCGAAAACAGCGCCGACCCGGGGTATTTCACCGAGTGGGACAGCAATGCCTGGATGCGTGACCTGCTGCCGCATGAGTACACCCATTCCTGGAACGGCAAGTACCGTCGCGGTGCCGACCTGGCCACGGCCAACTTCAATACACCGATGGGCGACAGCCTGCTGTGGGTGTACGAAGGCCAGACCCAGTTCTGGGGCCAGGTGCTGGCCGCGCGTTCCGGTCTGTGGACCACTGAGCAGGCGCGCGACATGCTGGCGAACGTCGCGGCAACCTATGACCGCGGCCGCCCGGGCCTGGCCTGGCGTCCGCTGCAGGACACCACCAACGACCCGACCATCGCCCAGCGTCGCACGCTGCCGTACCGCAACTACCAGATGAGCGAGGACTACTACTCCGGCGGGCAGATGCTGTGGCTGGAGGTGGAGGGCAAGCTGCGGGGGCTGACCGGCAACCGTCGCAGCCTGGATGATTTCGCGCGTGCGTTCTTTGGCGTCGGCAACGGTGATTGGGACGTCAATCCATACACCTTCGATGACGTGGTGGCGACCCTCAACGGCATCGCGCCGTACGATTGGGCGAGCTTCCTGCGCCAGCGCCTGGACGGGCACGGATCGCTGACCGGCGGCCTGGAACTGGCGGGTTGGAAGCTGGTCTACCGTGATGCGCCAAACGAGGCCTACAAGGCACAGGAAAAGCGCGCAAAGGCGGCGCTGCTGGCCTATTCGCTGGGCGCGACGGTGCTCGACAGTGGCGTGGTCGGCGATGTGGTCTGGGACAGCCCGGCGTTCAACGCAGGCCTGGCGCCGGGCATGAAGGTAATCGCCATTGGCGGTCGCGAGTACAGCAGCCAGCGCCTGAAGGACGCGGTGGCTGCAGCGGCCACCGACAAGGCGCCGATTACACTGCTGGTCAAACAGTTCGACCGCATCGACACGATGAAAATCGACTACCACGGCGGCCTGCAGTATCCGGTGCTGGAACGCATCGCCGGCCGCCCTGACCGCCTTGCAGAGCTGTGGAAGGCGCGATGAAGCTGCGCACGCGTGATGGGGTGATCCTGGTGGTGGCCGTGCTGGCCATCGTCGGCGCCTACCTGGACGGCGACGGGCGTTGGCTGCACTGGTTGGCCAAGCCGGCAACCACGCTGCTGATCGCTGCCATCGCCTGGCAGGCGCGGCCGGTGGCGGATGCGTTCTACCGGCGCGCGGTGCTGGCCGGCATGCTGCTGTCCTGCGTGGGCGATATCGCGTTGATGCTGCCGGTCGACGCGTTCGTGCCGGGGCTGGTTGCCTTCCTGCTTGCGCATCTTTGCTACATCGCCGCGTTCCGTGCCGGCCTGCGCGCGGGCCGCGGATTGCCCTCAGCGTTCGTGCTGCTTGCCGCATTCGCTTCGATCAACGTGGCCGGCCTGTGGCCGCATCTGCCGCTGCCGATGCGCATTCCGGTGTTGGCCTACGTCGTGGTGCTGGCCGCCATGGCAGTGCTGGCACTGGCGCGTTACTGGAAGTGGCCGCACGCCGATGCGCTGGAAGCAGGCAGCGCGCGTTGGGCCGCCGGTGGCGCACTGCTGTTCGTGGCCAGCGATTCATTGCTGGCATGGGATCGCTTCGGCGGCGGCCTGCCGATGGCCAGCCTGCTGGTGCTGTCCACCTATTACGCCGCGCAGTACGCCATCGCCCGCTCGGTGAGATAGCAGAAAAGGGGACGGAGGGGATTGAGTCGCTGCTGCTCTCGTTGAGCCACGTGCGACTTGATCCCCTCCGTCCCCTCTATCTACTGCAGGTTGCCCTTGGCATCGTAGCGCAGGCGCACGGTCTGGCGGTCGCCGGCCACTTCATCCGGCAACCACACCAGCTTGCCGCCCTTGCGGATGACCACATACACATGGCCGACGTCGGCGGGTGTACGCATCAGTGCATTGCGCTGTTGCTGCAGGGCCTGCGTCACCCGTGGCACGGCATCGAAATCGATGTTGGCCAGTGCGGTGCTGCTGCGGCGCAGGGTGATGGTCGGCGCGAACTGTTGCGGGTTCACCGCATCGCCCTTGCGCCACTGCCCGCGTTGGTAGTGGTAAGCATCCACGTGGTCCGGCTGCTGTGGATCCACCAGATCGATGTCGATGCGGCCGTCGTCATGGAAGTGGATGCTGTGGAAGACGACCAGCCGTTTGCCGGCCAGTCCGGGCATTGCCTCCAGCGCCTGCCGTGCAGCCTGCAGGCGCTCAGCGTCGAGCAGCAGGTTCGGCCGCGTGCGCCCGGGCACCTGCACCGGTTCGGGCGCCGCCCGTGGCGTGGCGATGGCCGTGGTGCGCAACGGTTGTTCCCAGGGGTGTTGCTGCGTTGCATCTGCAGGCGTGGTCGATGCAGCGCTACGCAGGGTCGCGTTGACGGTCTGCAATGCGCCGCCTGCCGTGGCGACACCGGCCAGGGCCAGCACTACTCCAGCGAACACCAGCGGTGTGGACACGGGCCGCTTCACGCGTGCTCCATGCGCACGCTACGGCGATCATCCGCGTCGTACAGGATGTCGACCTGCCCACGTGGAACGTTGGCCAGTTCGAGCAGCGCAACGAAGCGGCGCACGCTGGCGTGCTGCACGTTGCCCTCGCGGTCGAGATATTCCAGCTGGAACTCCACCTGCGGTTGTTCGTTGACGTAGGTACCGGTCTGGCGCACGTCGAGCACCCGCGCTTCGGCAGCGATGCCGCGGTACTTGAGGGCTTCAGCGCGCGCGTCGATCTGCAGTGTGCCGGCCAGCAGTCGCGCGAGCAGGCGCAGGCCGATCAGGTAGCTGCACAGCACCAGCGGGCAGACCAGCAGTGGATGACCGAAACCCAGGAACGTCCAACCCATGCCATCGCTTTGCAGCCGGTAGGCCATGACGTACGCGGCAGCGACCCCGACGATGCCGACCAGGCCACCGATCGCGCGGCGCCACAGGCTGGCGCTGTCCAGTTCCGGTTGCGCTCCTTCCAGCATCAGATTGGGAGAAGTGCCCGGCGTGCGGCTGAGCAGCACACCCACCTGTCTGCCCACGGCAAAACGCTGCAGCTGTGGCTTGCTGTCGACCACGACAAGCGTTTCGGTGATCGGCGTGCCGGACAGATTGTCGAAGGCCAATTGCAGCCGCCACTGCGAGAAGCCACGCACCTGCACACCGGTCTGTTCGGCCTGCTCGATGCGCGCGCTGCGTGGCTCGCCGTCGGCGAGGATGCTGCGCACGCGTTGCAATGCACGCGGTGGCGCCAGCAGCAGGTAATGCAGGAAGGCGTACAGCAGCACCAGCCACAGCGCGAGCGACGCCGCCAGCAGGCCCAGTGCCAGCCCTGGCGCGCTGCGCTCGCCCACCTCCAGTGGCCAGCTGGTGCCGAAGTAGATCAGGCAGGGGAAGGGCAGCGCGAAGAACAACATGAGCGCGCCCAGGAACCAGAGGTAGGCTTTCATGACTCGCCTTCGACGCCGTGGAACAGGCGGCGTAGGGTACTACGCTCAGCGGAATTGCAGGGTCAGCAGGAAGTAGCGCCCCAGCGGATCGTCCAGCCCCGGCATCTGCCCGCCGCTGCCGACCAGATGGTTCACCGGCTGCGTACCAAGCAGGTTGTGCACGTCCAGTGCGGCAATCACGCGTGGGCTCAGCCGGCGCGCCAGGTGCAGGTTCCAGCGCAGCTGCGCGGGGTTCATGCAGCGGCGCTGGTCATGCTGCTCCTGCGCGCACGCCTCGCCGGCCAGCCATGCGCGGGTGCGACCGACGCGATTGCCACGCAGCGCGATGTCCCAGGACGGGTTCTGCCACTGCACGTTGAGAATGCCCGCGTTTGCCGGCGTGGCGTGCCCGCGCAGATCCACCGATTCGCCATGGCTGCGATCACGACGCAGTTCCTGCTGTTTCAATGCATCCAGCGAGAACAGCCACTGCCCGTTGCGGCCGGCATCCACCCGGTACTCGCCACGCAATACCCAGTTGCGCGAGGTGGTGCGGCCGATGTTGTCGAATGACAGGCGAAGATCACGCAGGCGGCCCTGCTCATCCAGCTCCCAGGTACCGGGATTCCACAGTGCATCGCTGGGTTGCAGGGCGAGGATCTCGTTGCGCAGTTCGACGATGTTGTGGGTCAGCGACAGCGAGAACGCATCGCTCGGAGTCCAGCTGGCAGCCAGCGAGTGGCTGCGCGAAGTCTCGGCTTTCAGCGCATCGTTCTCCACCACCTCTACTTCCACCGCGCAGCCACCACCACGCAGCGGGCGCGCGCACGGCGGCAGGGACGCCGATGCCGGCAGGGGATACAGGCCGAAGTAGCCCGGCGGTCGTCGTCGCTCGAAGATGCTGGGCGCGCGGTAGCCGCGGCCACTGGCCAGCAGGAACGACCAGTGCGGGCTCGGGCTCCAGCGCAGGCCGGCACGCGGCGAGAACGCGGTGTCACTGCCATCGCGGTCCAGCCGCGCGGCCACGTCCAGGCGCAGCGTCGGCGCCAACGGCAGGCCCAGTTCGGCGTAGGCGGCGTTGCTCTGCCGCGTCAGCCGGCGCTGCTCCATCGGCAGGCCCAGCGCCAGCTCGCCCTTGCCCAGCAGCGGATCAGGCAGCGACGTCCAACGCTCGCGGCGCAGGTCGATGCCGGTGGCCAGTTGTGCTGCACCACCGGGCAGTGTCATCAGGGTGCGCTGCATGCCCCACCAGCCCTGCCACTGTTCGGTACGTCCGCGGTTGTGGATGGCTGGGAACAGTTCCTCTGCCAGCCCTGGCGGCAGGGTGGAAAAGCCGGGTAGGAAATCCAGCGTTCGTGCGGCTTCCAGCAGGCGCTCGCTGCGCACGGTGCCTTCGGTGCGCAGGTGCACCTGGCTGCGCTGCGCGCTGAGGCCGGCATCCCAGTTGCGGCCGGCGCGCTCACGGCCCATGCCGAAACTGATGTCGCCTTCGGTGGCATGCACGCGCGGGCGCACTTCGCCGCCTTCCTGCAGCACCACGTTGAGGATCGCGCCACGGTTGAAATTGAGGGCGACGGCGGTCGGGCCCAGTTCAAACCGCTGGCGGTTGTGGCTGGCGCGTGCTTCCACATAGGCGTAGCGTCCGTCACCGCGTTCATGGCGATAACGCAGGTAGCCGGACAGTGTTTCCGATGCCGGCTGCAGCGAGCGCGGGCGTGCGTTGTCGAACCAGCAGCCGTCGTCTTCGCGCTGCAGCGGCGGATGGCACTGCGTGGCCGGATAGTAATCGCCATTGGCCATGATCAGCCCGATCGGGTACAGCGAGGTTTCCGCATGCCAGTCGCGCTGGTCACCGGCCACATGCTGCAGGCGATGCAGGTCGATGCCGGCGAACCAGCGATCGCCGCCTTCGCGCACGCCACCCGTTGCCGCCTGCAGCCGGTACTGATCGCCGTCGCCACGGCTGCTGACACCCGACTGCAGCGTAGCTTCCGGTCCCTCGGCCTGGTCACGCAGGATGATGTTGACCACGCCGGACATCGCATCGGCGCCGTAGATGGCCGAGGCACCGCCGCGCACCAGCTCGATGCGCTCGACGAAGCTGAGCGGAATGCCGCCCAGATCGGTCAGCCCGCCTTCTTCCAGCGAGACCATCGGATAGCGCGGCAGGCGCCGGCCATTGACCAGGAACAGGGTCGCGCGTGGGCCCATGCCGTCCAGGCTGGTGGTGGCGGCCGCGCCGACCGGCAGGTACAGCGAATCGCCACTGCGCGAGGTGCTCAGTGGCGGGTGACCGTTCATGCCGGGCAGGTGGCGCAACAGGTCGAACAACGTGCCGTAGCCGCTGCGCAGGATGTCCTCGCGATCGATCACCGTTACCGGCAGCGTGGTCTGCACGGAGGTGCGCGGCAACCGGCTGCCGGTGACATGGATCGGCGCCAGTTCCACCTGCACCGGCTTCGCTGGCGCCGGCGGCGGTGGCCGCCGCACCGGCTGCGCGACCACGTCGGCTGGCGCAGCATGCCGGCGCACCACGAATCCGCCGCTGGGGGTCTGCAGGATGTTCACCGGCATGCCGGCGACAAGCTGCTTCAGTGCGGCGGCCGGCGCCAGCGAGCCGGCGACGCCGCCGGTGCGCAGGTCGGTCAGCTCACGTGTGTCGAACACCAGGGCGATGCCACTCTGGCGTGCCCATTGCTGCAGGGCCGGTGGCAGGGCACCGGGAGCGATACGGTAATCGACCTGCGTGACTGCCTCGGCAGCGCCTGTTGCGGCTGTCACACCCGGCACCAGCACAACGCACAGCAGGGCCTGCAGCAGGCCCCAGCGCAGCACGTCCCAACGAAGCACACCCGGCGCCGGCATCGGCCGCCGCCTCAGTAGGTGCGGCGCAGTTCCAGCGCGCCATCCGAGCGCGGCTGGCCAGCAATGGACCACCCCAGTTCCAGGGCGGAAAGCAGTTCATGCGCATCGCCTGCGCGGAAGGTGCCGCTGACCGCGAGGTCGGCGATGTCCGGGTCGGCGACCACCAGTGGCGTGCTGCCATAGCGGTTCATGCGTTCGACCACGGTGGCCAGGGGCGTGGCGTCGAACACCAACCTGCCCTGTGGCCAGCCCTCGGCGGCGGCGGTCGAGGACAGCTGCGGGCCCGGCTGGATCTTGCCGGAGGCCAGGACCTGCAGCTGCTGGCCCGGTGAGAGCGTGTGCTGCGCCCTGCCACTGGTGACTTCCACCACGCCTTCCAGCAGCGCGACCTCGACCCGGCCGTCAGCCAGGCGCTCAACCTGGAAGGTGGTGCCGATATCGCGGATCGAACTGCCACCGGCCTGCACCCGCAGCGAGCGCGATGACGGTTCGACCTGCAGCTGGATGCGGCCGTGTTCCAGCGCCAGTTCGCGCTTGCGCCAGCCGAAGCGTGCGGTGAGCGTAGTGCCGGCGTCGAGCATGGCGATGCTGCCATCGGCCAGTGTGCGCTGCTGCGGCAGCAGGCTGGCGTTGGCATAGGTCAGGGGTGTGGGATTGCCATCGGTGTACAGCATCCAGCCCAGGCCAACGGCCAGGCACACGCCGGCAGCGGCGGCCACACTTGGCAGCCAACGCCGCTGCGGCCTGCGTGCCGCGCGTGCGGCGGCGGTGCGCAGCCACGGGTCGCCGGCCAGGCCGGCACTGCGCTGGTGCAGCTTCTCGGCCTGTACCCATGCGCTGACGTGCGCGGGATCCTCGGCCAGCCAGTCCTCGAAGGATTGACGCTCTTCGGGGCTGCAGTCGGGGGCGTCCAGCCGGGCTACCCAGGCGCTTGCGTGTTCAAAAAGCAACGTGTCATCCCTGTTGTCGTTGCGGATCATTCGGTATCTCCATCATTGTGGAGAGGATCGGGGCCCAGCTCCTTGCGCAGGCCCTGCAATGCACGGGCGATGTGTTTTTCCACGGTCTTGGCGGTAATGCCGCAATGCCGGGCGATCTGTGCATAGCTCATCCCGGTGATGCGGTTGAGCAGGTACACCTCGCGGGCACGTTCGGGAAGCTTGAACAGTGCCTGGCGCAGCAGGGCGAGCATCTGCCCGGATTCTGCCTGACGCAGCGGATCAGGAGAAGCACTGGCGGCTTCTTCGTTGCCGTCGCGTTCGGTCAGCGACAGGTGGTTGCGCGATTGTGGCGAGCGCCCGCGGTCTGCCAGGCGGTTGCGGGCGATGCGGTACAGCAGCAGCCGCAGTTCCTCGGTGCCGTGTGCACGGTAGCGGATCAGGCGCTCCATGCAGTCCTGGGCGATGTCCTCGGCATCCTCGGGGCCGACACCGCGGGCGCGCAGGAAAGCGCATAGCGGCGCACGTTCCTCGCGCACGAATGCGATGAAGGCATCCGGAACCCCGGGCAGTTCCGGCGCAGGACGGAGCAAAGGGGAGGGCGCGGACAGGGGAGGGCCTCGGACGACGATGACGGACGCGTCACCGAGTTTTACGCGACGGTGACCGGATGGGGAAGCCCACGCTTCTTCTGCATTTCCATTGTGAATGCATTCATTTTTTTCCTCGTCGTCGACTGGGGGCGTCCGCCCTGCTGCTGCGTTCTGCTTTCGACCCGCGTGGTGCGGGCGGAGAGAGAGAACGCAATGAAGCATTCGAAGTTGAGCATCGCCCTGGCAGGCCTGGTAGGTATCGCGACCCTGGGCCAGATGGATGACGTCATGGCAATGAATTATCACGTGCAGGGCGATCGCGTCGTGCTCAGTGGCGGTGTCACCGTCGCCGACGTGGTCGCACTGCCGGCGCTGCTGGCCAAAGCGCAGGCCGAAGGCCGCCCGATCCGCGAAGTCGTGCTGCGCACCTCTAATGGTGGCGCGCTGATCGCGGGTGAGTGGCTGCAAGGAGTGATCCGCACCAACGGCCTGAACACCATCGTGTCCGGCCACTGCATCTCGTCCTGCTCGATCATGCAGTCCGGTGGCGTCGAACGTTACCTGGCCGGCGACCTGCCGCTGGTCGACTCGGTGCAGATCCACGCCGCCAGCAACAGTGGCAAGGTGATCTACACGCCGTCGCCGCGGATGACCGAGATCTACACCGGCAACTACGGCGGCGGCATGGATGCCGGCCTGCTGCACAAGGCCATGTACGAGGTGGTGCAGCCCAACGGCCTGCTGGTGTTCCGCGACCCGGCCCGGACCACCGGCCCTTCGGTCAGCTTCGATCCCGATGGCAGCGGCCGCAAGCTGGAGACCTTCCCCGGGCAGGACATCTACAGCAACAACATCATCACCGCTGCCGGTTATCGCGATCCGGGCGACACCCTGACGGTCACCGGCAATGTCAGCGGCGACATCAACCCGGGCTACCTGCGCACTGCGCGCCAGCTGCAGGCGTTCGTCGATGACGACTTCGCGCGCTGGAACGATACCGACTTCGCCACCACGTACATCAACCAGGCCGTCTCCATCTACAACGCGGCTGCACGCGGTCCCAACGGCATCGGTCGCTTCTCGGTGCAGGACTTCCTCAGCGATCCGGGCATCCAGGCCGACCTTCTGGCGAGCCTGCGCCTGTCGCAGCTGGATGCTTCCACGCTGGGCAATTCGGCCGGCGTGATCCGTGTCGCCAAGGGCGGCACCTGGCGCACCGCCGAGACCACCGGCGCCGATTTCATGCTGGTGGAGAACGGCACCATCGCCCTGGAAGGCGGCGCCCTGCGGACCCCGGAGCTGCGCGTGCTGGCGGCCGGCATGGTGGTCGGCCACGGTGACATCGCCTCGGTCGCCAACGACTCGGATGCGCTGTTCGCTGGCACCGGTCCGTCGTACCGCGAGGACGGCTTCAACCGCCTGCGCGTGTACGGCACCCTGATGCCGCGTGGTGGTGACCTGGTCACCCACGGTTACGTCAACATCATGCCGGGCGGCAAGGTGCTGTTCGACGTCACCGAGGCGGGCGGCACCAACAGTGGCCGCCTGCGCGTCGGCGACTTCTACGACAGCGGCACCAACGAGGGCGCGCTGGTCATCTCGCCGGGCGCACACCTTGAACTGAACGTGGCGCAGGGCTTCTACGCCGGCAACTACCAGCGTGAGCTGGTGAGCGGCCCGATCTACCAGGGCGGCTTCACCGATGCGGTGCGCCTGGGCGACACCGGCTATACGGCCAGCATCACCGACGGCGAAGTGTTCCGGCCGCGCCACAACTCGCTGCTGAGCTTCAACATCAAGCAGACTGCCGAGGGCCTGTCGCTGACCGCCAACCCCGGCTTCGACCAGCTTGCGCAGCTCACCGGCAGCAACGGCAACGACGGTCTCGGCCGTGCGCTGGCCACGGCCGGGCAGCGCCAGGATGCCGGCCTGAAGCCGCTGCTGGGTGCACTGCAGTTCGCCGATCGCGATGTGATCGCACAGCAGGCCGGTGCACTGCGCGGTGATGGCCATGCCAGCCTGCGCCTGGCCGACAACGCGCTGGTTGGCAGCATCGGCAGCGTGGTGCAGCAGCACCAGGCCGCACGACGCAGCGGCAGTGGTGACGCCGGCGGCCTGGCGGCACAGGCCGCGCAGGCGGCGTCGGCGCAGCCGGGCATGGCCAACGGCAGCCTGTTCAATCAGTTGGCAATGCATCTGGTGGAGCCGGCGGGGGCGGGCGGTGGCAACACCAACTTCGGCGGCGAAGCGCCGCGCAGCCATGGCCTCTGGGGCCGCGGTTTCGGCAGCCATGGCCGCATCGATGGCGAAGGCGGCGTGGCCGGCCTGAGCCATACCGTCGGTGGCATCGTGCTCGGTGCAGATACGCAGCTGGCCGATGATCGGGTGACGCTGGGTGTCAGCGTTGCCGCGGCGGACATGTCGACCAAGGGCCGCGATGGTTCCGGGTTCACCGGCGACGTGCGCGCGCTGGATGTGGGCGGCTACCTGGATGCCACTTACTCGCGGGGCTACCTGTCGGCCTCGGTGCGCTACACCGACCTGCGCCACGACACCCGCCGCAGCATCGATGGCATCGACGGCCTGCAGGGTCCGTTGCGTGCCAAGTACAACAACGATGCCATCTCGGCCCGGCTGGAGCACGGCTTCTCGTTCACCACCGCCAAGGGCGTGGTGATCCAGCCGTTGCTGCCGGTGGTCGATTACGCGCGCACCTCGGCCACCCGTTTCAATGAAGGGCAGGGTGCCGGCGCACTGGTGGGGCGTGGTGACAGCCTGGAAAGCATCCGCGTCGGCGCGGGCCTGCAGGTGTTCAAGACCTTTGAAGGCAACAACGGCGAGCGCATCACCCCGCGCGCGCGCGTGGTCTGGCAGAAGGAACTGGGCGACACCCAGGCCCGTTACAGCACCGGCTTCGCCGCTGCGCCGGACCTGGTGTTCGGTGCCAGCAGCCAGACCGTGGGCGAGCAGGTGCTGGCCTGGAATCTGGGCGTGACCAGCCGCGCCAGCGATCGCCTGTCGGTGATGGTCGACTACGTGGGCGAGCGTCGCGACGGCCAACTGCAGAACGGCGTGATGCTGGGCCTGGGCTATACGTTCTAAGGCAGTACCGGCACCGGCGGCAGTCACGCCGCCGGTGCCATCCCCATCGATGTGCGGGTGCGCTATGGTCGTGGCGGATTTCCGCGCAGACCTTCCCATGCAGATCGCCGTTTTCAGTGCCCGTCCCTACGATCGCCGCTTTCTGGAGGAAGCCAACGCGCGCGAAGCGGCAGGGCAGCCGTTCCAGTTCGTGTACTTCGACGCCGCGCTGGACGTGCACACCGCCGCACTGGCACAGGACTGCGCCGCCGTCTGCGTGTTCGTCAATGACAGGCTTGATGCGCCGGTGCTGCAGGCCCTGCATGCGCTGGGCGTACGCGCGGTGCTGCTGCGCTGCGCCGGCTTCAACAATGTGGATCTGGCCACCGCGAACGCGCTCGGCCTGTTCGTCGCCCGCGTGCCGGCCTACTCGCCCGAAGCCGTGGCCGAGCACGCACTGGCGCTGGTGATGACCCTCAACCGGCAGACCCATCGCGCCTACAACCGCGTGCGCGAGGGCAACTTCATGCTTGATGGCCTGCTCGGCCGCACCCTGCATGGCAAAACCGTGGGCATCATCGGTACCGGCAAGATCGGGCTGGCCACCGCGCGCATCTTCCGCGGCATGGGCTGCACCGTGCTGGGTCACGATCCGTATCCCTCGCCGGCCTTCGCCGAGATCGGCGCGATGGTGGAGCTGGACGAGCTGCTGTCGCGCTCGGACATCGTCTCGCTGCATTGCCCGCTAACGCCGGATACCCAACACCTGATCGACGACGCCTCGCTGGCGCGGATGAAGCCCGGCGCGATGCTGGTCAACACCTCGCGTGGCGGCCTGGTCGATACCCATGCGGTGATCCGCGCGCTGAAGTCGCGCCGGCTCGGCCACCTGGCCATCGACGTCTACGAGCAGGAAAGCGCGCTGTTCTTCCAGGACCTGTCCGGCGAGATCATCGACGATGAGGCCTTCCAGCGGTTGATGACCTTCCCCAACGTCCTGGTGACCGGCCACCAGGGCTTCTTCACCGTGGAGGCGCTGCAGGAGATCTCGGCGATCACGCTGGGCAACCTGGCCGATTTCGCGGCGGGGCGGGCGTGCGGCAACCGGGTGGCGGCGGGTTGAGAGGCCGGGCGGGTGGGCGTTTGACGGCAATCGTCACGACCGCATTGACCGCAGGGGCAGGGCGACCGTAAAATCGCCTGCTCAGCCGGAATAGCTCAGTTGGTAGAGCGGCGCATTCGTAATGCGTAGGTCGTAGGTTCGATTCCTATTTCCGGCACCAGATACAGCAGAAAGCCCCGGCCTTGGTCGGGGCTTTTTGTTTGTGGGCGGGTCGGAACCCATTGATTGGTGAGCCATTCTCCGCAATTTGAGCATCGGTGGGCATCCCTGCTGCCCTTTACGGATGGTTCGCTTCCGCTCCAGCTTCTCCGTTCACTTGGCGCTCCGGCTTCATGGCGACTTACAAGGGCAACGAAGATGCTTTGTACGAGGCCCTATGGCAGAAGCTCGTCCCGGGAACAGAATAGGAGCTGCTGGCAGAAATTCACTTCTTTCTGGCGATGATAGTCATGGCACTGCTCGCGGGATCGTTGGAGCGCCCGCAATTGAAACCCGGAAGCCACGTTGTTTGAGGTTCTCAAATGTCTTTGTAAGGTTCACCTTGCTGAAAAACGGTAGGTTCTGCTTGAGTGTTGCGCTCGCTTCGCCAAGAACCAAGAAGACGATCTCATAGTCTGCTGATTTGAGGGAACTCAAGGGGATCAGATTTCCGGCTGCCGGATTCACGCCTCGCAGCACTGTCCGAGCCTTCTTGCGAAACCCCTTGTCGCTGAGCATGATCTCTGCAGCTACGCCTCCCTGTGCAAAGAGGTGGCTAAGTCCCGCAGAGCCGCCCTTCCGATGTTTAACGTGGATAAGGTGCTTGGTCGGAGATAAGAGGTCACACAGCTCAATGGCAGTTGTTGTGCGGTCCGTCTTGACGAGTTTCTTATCCAGCAAATAGTAGCCATTTGCCGCAGCGGATCGGATGTTGTAATCGCCCTCTGCTTCAATCCTAGGCTTTCCATTGTCTTCCCAAGTCTCTACTGCCGGGAATGGAAGCTGACAAAGGGGGATATGAGTCAGAACCTCGGTGATTCGACCGATGAATGTCGCATCGATCTCGTACCACTTACCGTCGAAGATGATCTTTGTCTTGTCACCTTCCGTGATCTCAAAGTAGACGCATCGATACACTGAGTGTTCAGTGACTTTGCCGTCGACGTCGTGGACAAAGAGACGGTCCCGTTTGACCGCCTCTATGCTCAGTTTCGGAAGGTCATCAACATTGTCGAGATAGTCGGCGGGATCAATGACGGGTTGTAGACCCTTTTTGTTTCGAGTGAAGCTAAATCCTAGGATTGAGTCCCATGCTCCTATCTCTGGCAGGGTGATCATCAGCCTGTCGTTGCGTGCGCGTATGGCCGCGATCAATAGCTCGTCAAGTCTCTTAATTTCTGTTTCGTCTTTGACCCTGCGTACGTTATCGACCCAAGAGAACGACGTCTTATAGGTGTCGCTGTCGTAGTAATTCTTGATGCGGCGGCTCAATGCGGGCAGCTCTGAGGGCTCCATCTCGATGCCAAAAGAGAAGCCGGCGTCTCCTCCAGCGATCTGCACAAGGTCTATGCCCCTTCTGGGTACGCCTGTCACTGCGCGGAGAACGTCTCTTAGGATATCGATTCCAAAAATGCTGACCTCTGAGTCTCGAGCGGCCTGGGACTTCTTTTGGACGGGTTGATCTTCAAGAGTGTGAAGATCGACACTCCGCAGTGACTTCTCGTCTAGCGTATTGAGCGCGGTACGTAGCCCAAAGTCCTGTACGAACAACGATTGCTCAATAAGATATCGCCCGTATCCGAAAGTGAATGCGAATACATCGTCATCCACTCGTAGAAGCAAAACAGCTGAGCTCGATCTATTTGCGAGCCCTGGAACATTTACGCCACCAATCTCATCAAGAAATGGGCCCCAAGTCGGTCTCTTCTCATCGCTCTTCTTCACGAAGAGAGTGCCGTCCATGCCTAGGGCGCCTGCTATCGGATATTCATCGACAGGCGCTGCAGTGAGGAGAGTGGCCAGTTTTTTTTCTTTCGCCAGTGGCTTTGCCATAAAAAGGTTGAGTCGGCGATATCCTTTTGCCATTTGTTGGGACTCTTATGCTCTATGAAGGGATTTCTGTGCGAATTTCCTGCAGGCATCAGAAACTATGGCTACTTGCTCCAATGACCAACCACCCATTCCCATTGATGGGTCGAGTAATCCCACCGCCAGTGCGCACGTACCCATTTGGTCTTTCCAAATGGTCGAAATGTCTGGATGTTCTGGGGCCGATCCGGTGGCTTCGGAGGCTTGGGGGGATGGATCTTTCGTATGGTCATACATCGACTCTCCAATTTCGGAATGGGAGTAGATCGGGACGACTGAAGCTGAGGCGGTTCGCTCTCTACGGGAGCTAGTTGGAATCGGCCAAAGCCATTGGTCTTATGGCAGAAACTGTGACGTCGGTCAAGTTGCCGGATCGATAGATCCTTGCTTGGCTATCTCGGCAGACGCTAGGCTGCGGACGATCTGCATCCAGACACCGCCCCGCATCCTGTCCTAAGTGGTCCTTATCGCCACTTACAGGACAGTCATTCAATATCAGTCGCCCTCACCAAGCGCATCGTCCTCACGGCTGAGCCCAAGGAACGCCCCTACGAGCTCAGGGACACTCGGGTTCGTGGTCTGATTCTTCGTGTGCAACCCTTCGGGCATAAGGCATGGATCGTGACCTGCAAGGCGCGTGGGCAGGATAAGATTACGCCCAATAAATCCAGAGCTTTTCAGGACCGCCATGACGGCAGCGAAGATCCAGCACTACGTTCCGAAGTTCCTCTTGCGAAACTTCGGAACAGGGAAGAAGGACCAGCTCTGGGTCTTCGACAAGGCCTCCGGACGCAGCTTCCAGACGAACGCCAAGAATGTCGCCAGTGAGTCGCGCTTCTATGATTTTGTGGTCGATGGTGCTGACCACTCCTTGGAAGATGGGCTGTCAAGGATCGAGTCGCAAGCAAAACCCATCATGGAGCGGATTCTCCAAGATGATTCTGTCGGCGCAATTCCAGCCCAAGGCCGCGCTCTTTTGGCCGCATTCCTTGCTATCCAGTTCGTTAGGACGCGAGCGTTCCGGATGCAATGGGAAGACATGCGCCGCTTGCTGCGTGAGAAGATTGAGTCCATGGGCGACCACGTCGCACCAGGGTCCCAGGCTGAAGCGCTCATTCGGCCGCAGTCCGAGAACGAAATCAAGATCGACACAGCACGAATGATCTTGCAGGCGCCGACTGACTTCGGCCCTCACTTTCTGAACAAGGTCTGGTTTTTGGCGAAGACCACGAAGACCCATCCCTTCATGATCGGCGACAATCCGGTCGCTCTCCAAAATCATATCGACATGGAGCCGTACGGCAATCTCGGCCTCGGTGTTAAGGGGATCGAAATCTACTTCCCCCTTTCTTCAACACGTGCTCTCGCCATGTGGTGCCCATCGGTGGCTCAACAAGTGGCTGAGGCGGCGAACACACTTCACTCCTTGCCAATCCAGCTCACTGCGTCGGTCGTACGCGACCGTGAAGGAATTTTCGCATTGGACGATGCCCTGACCCTCGGCACAGCGCTGCCCTACAAGCCGGAGCATGTGATGAACTTCAATTCACTTCAGGTGAGCAGAAGCGAACGCTATGTTTTTTCCTCGATGGGAGACTTCTCATTGCCCATCAGGATGGTTGCGGATCATCCGATTCTTAGAGGTGGGCCGCGAATCACCGATATGGCAAGCAAGAGAACTTCGGCCGAATAGACGATTTACAGCTGGCCGAACTCCCGGCCTTCGTACTTCATCGGTTGGAGCATGATCCAACTCGAAGGGAAGCGCTTCCAAAAGGGACAAGGATTCGTCGCTCCCCTGCCTGTGGCCCACACATCGCACGGGTGATTCGCGATAGTGGGATACGGACGATCCGCATCCAAACACCGCCTCGCATCCTGTCCTAAGTTTGGACCGGCCAGGGGTTCTACCCCGATATCACGGACGGTTCTAAAAGAGTTGCAACCTTCTGATCCTGCCTGGCGATCCTTCGCCGCATCCTTGGGTTGTGGCGTCGCTCGATGTAGTCAAACACATCCGCTCTTGCTGCATCCAATGTGGGGTAGCTCGTTCGATGGATCCGCTCGCGCTTCAGCAGCCCAAAAAAGCCTTCGCAGGCCGCGTTGTCGCCGCAATGCCCCACAGCGCTCATTGAGCAGATCAGCCCGTTAGCCGCGAGATACCCCTGGTAGTCGCCGCTGCGGAACTGACTGCCACGATCCGAATGCGGGATCACCTCATCGCTTCCTTGCCGCTGCCACGCCGCCATCTGCACCGCCCGGATCACCATCTGACGGTCCTGCCCAGCGTGCATTGACCAGCCCACAACGCGCTGGTCGTACAGATCCAGCGCGATGCACAGATGCAGCTTGCCTTGCTGGGTCTTGATCTCGGTGATATCGGTCACCCACTTGGTTTCCGGCTCCAGCGCGAGAAAGTCGCGTTCAAGCAGGTTGACCACGCCCGGCGGCGTTACGGCCGGGCTGCCACGCGTCCTGCGACGCTTCCGTCGGGGCCAGCCCTGCAGGCCGTCGGCCGCCATCAGGCGCGCGACCCGGTTCAAGCTGGCACTTTCGCCCTCCTCAGCCAGGTCTTCGCGCATGCGACCAGCCCCCAACGTACCGCGGCTGTCTTCGTGCAGCACGCGCATCCGTACCACCAGGCGCTCATTGTCGACCTGCCGGGCGCTCGCAGGGCGCTTGCTCCACGCGTAGTAGCCGCTGGCCGATACCTTCAGGCACCGGCACATCAGCCGGATCGGATACTCATCGCGGCAACGTTCGATCACCTGATACCTCAGGATGATCCCTTTGCAAAGAACGTCGCCGCTTCTCGCAAAAAATCCCGTTCCTTCTTCACCCGCGCCAGCTCACGCTTGAGGCGTGCCAACTCCTCATCCCGAGGTGTTCCGGTGCCCCCGAAGGCGATAGCCCCGGGCTCTGTGCCTCGCGTTTCCAGCGGGTCAGCAGGGTGTCGCGGATCCCCAGCTCCCGGGCCACCTGGGCGCAGCTGACGCCGGGCTGGCTCGCCTGCTCAACCGCTCCGCGCTTGAACTCGGCACTGAACTTCCTGCGCTTTGACATCAACACTCCTTATGGCCTGGATCGGCCTTCTCGTAAGTGTCCGTGAAAACGGGGGTGAACCCGGCGGTGAAAATTTGGTGAGGCTCAAGTCCTACCGTGAGCGGTGTGTAGAAAGAAAGTAGGGCTAGGTGGTTGGAACTGATGTCGAAAGCTCGCTAATTCAATGCTGGCGACGATCTGCGCGCGCACTACTAAGCGGGCAACCTTAGATGCATATGATTCATCTCATCTGGCTTGAGGCAGTCTTCAAACGGCAAGCACTTATGTATGTTTGCTCTGGAAAGTGGTTCAAACGCCTTGCTGTAGAAATTCCGAAGGATCAAATCTGTGAACGCCCAGGGCGTGAATGGAGAGCTTACGGGGATTCTGCAGTTGGGATATTGCCCGAGAGTCATGTGGCTTGAAGAGTGTTGAATCGCTTTGTAGCTCTCGGGCGTGCTCTCATAGTCTAGTCGGACGACAACCGGCATTTGGAATTCGGAAACTACGTGGCCCCATACGGAGTCTTGAAGATAGCGCATCGAGTCGGTGTCGAACGGCTTCAAGCTCGGGTTTGGATAAAATGCCAATCGATGCTTGGTTATCTTGTCTAATCTAACTTTATATAAGAACTGAAGCGTGCCGCCATCGGGGAGCATTACGTGAAATTGCTGTCGACGGATTAGTTCTGCGTATAGATCTGCGTATGGTTGGTCTTTCATTGCCCATGCTATGTCTACGCCGGAGGCAAATCCGATGTCACCAGTATACTTGTTGCTCGACACTACAGAAGGCATCGTGAAGTGGTCGGCGAGACCCCTCTCAATCAATGCCTTTATTATGGATAAAGTTGATTTTTCAATTGAGCTGAGTAGGGTCATGCTCGACCTCATTCGCCCTGTTGGAACAGTGATCCAAGGATCTCGTCGATATCTTCACGCTGTATTCGGCCTGCTTTCAGGTCGCTCGCAATGCGCTTAAGGTCGGATCGCGACCTTTCCCTGCGCCTTCTTTCCGCAGGAGTGAGGTCTCGATTTACAATGTTCAGCTTCTTTCTTTCGGTTTCGGTCGGATACGTGAAGTTCAATTTGAAGTCGGCCGCTTTAACGCGTTCAAACTCCTCATTGAGCGTGATCATGCCTTTCCCGAAGCCGCAGACCCGAACCCATGCTTTGCTGCGCGTAATTCCAGTGAATAGTATGTTGCGTGCCCACGCTGCATCCCAATCGGTGCCACAGAATTGTCCGTTCATGATGTAAACCATGGCGGCTTCGTTGCCTTTGGCTCGGTAAATGCCAGTGAAGGTGACAGATCCGGCGTACTCAAATTCGTCAGGTGAGTGCGTCACGCCTGCAATGATGGAGTTTATGCCGAGAGACATCAAGGCGCTTCGTACACCGCCTACAGCTTTCCGGGCGTTGACGGGATTTGGGTGGATGACAAGTATATCCTCTGGGCGCAGATCATCTTCTTCGATATTCTTCCGAATCTGATCGGCCAGCCACTCCACTTGCTGGGCATCGTCGTCAAATACTTCGAATGAAATCAGGTCACTCAAGGGGGAGTGCGTTTCGAGGAATTTCGGGCTGGTCGCATCTGTTCTGGTTAGGCTGACGTTCTGTCCATCCTCCAGTTCCCCGTCCACAACGGAGTAACCAATGTCCTCCCAGAGGTCTGAGTTGTCGAACATTTGCACCAGTCCCCTCGTGCGATAGATGCCGAAGCCAAGCGCATGGGCGGTAGTCAGTACTGGGCGAGAGTTTCTGTAGCAACGCCTAAGAATGATGTCCTGCCTTTTTGCAAGGTCAGGGTCGTCGGAGAATGCGACGAGTGGAGTGCCGTTCTGGTTCACGCCGAAGAGCTCACTCGGCGGAGGCATCTCCCCTCGGTTTAGATTCTGCAACTCATCGTAAGCGTAAACAATTCTCTTTGGATCTTTTAAGAGCCTATAGCAAAGCCTTAGAAATGCAGGGTGGAAGTCCTGGGCTTCGTCAATTAGGATGATGTCGTATAGAGGGACATCTGCCACTGATGACTCGAGTGCAAGCTGGCACACTCCCGCGAACTCTGCGCCTTGACCAAACTTGGCCTTTGCGGCCGTCAAGTCATGATAGGCAGTGCCCGTGCGAATGCAGTAGCTGTAATAAATGCCTTCGTTCGAGGAGGATCCCCAGGCGTGTAAAACTTTAATGCGAGACCAGTCAGGTTCTTCGTTCGCCTGGTCGTAAATAAAAGAGGTTATGAACCGTTGAAACTGACCTTTGAGAGATTTCGTGTTGAAGGTAACTGCGATAGTCCAGTCTGGGTTTTGCGTATAGAGGTAAGCTACCTTAAGTGCAAGTACCACGGTTTTACCGGACCCGGCGAGTCCCCTGATGCGCTGCACTCCGTCGAATGTCTGGATCACCGCGTCGCTTTGCTGGCTGTCTAGAGTTGCAATCGCGTCCTCTAGTCGCTGCAACCGCTCGCCGCGCGACCCCGCCTTCTTAATGTCGCGCTTAGCTCTAGCCCTACGAATGTTAGAAATCGACTGTATAGTCGACAGGACTTCATTGAATTCGGGGAGAGCGGTGGCATTATTCTCGATCCACCGCGCAAGCTCTTGCGAGGTTGAAAGGACTGAGTAGTCCTGTAGATCATCATCGGGCTGCTTGCAATTTGGAGCAAGCGTGACGACCTGCGGTTCGATTGTGATACGCTTTCTTTTACTTAGGCGCCGGCCGCTCTGAAGTAACTTGGCCGTAAGAATGGCATAGGCAGCATCGTGTCTTTCCTCAAAGTCGCGCAGGTCCTTGCCGTCAACTAGGTCAAAGGCAATTAGACCAAACTCAGGTGAAACCAAAAGCGCATCTATTGTAAAAGGCCCGTCTGGCGTACCCATGACCGGATAGCCAACGTAAACGACTCCCTCGCTCTCTGCAGGAAGTAGGCCAATCGCACGAGCCAATGCCTCAGTGGCTCCAGGGCTATCTACTTGGCCTCTTCTGATTTCGATCATCTTGTTCGCTCTTGCATGGCGTGGCTTCAGTGAGTGGAAGTTAAGCGTGGTCCTAGCCTAGCTTAGGGGAACGCTCTGGCGTTGCCGCTCACACGATTTGGCGACGATCTTATCAGCTACGTCGGACTTCTTCCTTGCGCTGAGGTTGACTTGGCTTACCCTAACCTTACGCCCGTTCAGTGTCGTGATAAACCATTGAATAATAAGGAAGTGCCCTGGATCTGGCCTGGGTTGCACATGCGACGCTCCTCGGTTTGGGGTTCAGCGACGGAGTGCCCCTATAGGTATAGGTAAGGTGTGTCCTCATCCTCGTCCGCATTGGGGGGATCACGGGGGTGGTGCTGTCCGCAACCCGAGGCTTAGTTGGCGCTTACCGTCAGCCGGGCCAGTTCCGGTCAGTCTCCTCAGTCTCCGGGCCCCCTGTTGGGCACTTGCCGGGCGAGCTCTATAGAGCGTGCCATTGGCGACGGTCCTTGCCGATCCGCTCCGCGCGAGTGGTGCTTATCCTGTCCGTTGCTAGCCGCTTTGTTTGCTCGTGTGGCTTGTCGGCCGGGTTCGTAATGCGTAGGTCGTAGGTTCGATTCCTATTTCCGGCACCAGTTGTAATGAAAAGCCCCGGCCTTGGTCGGGGCTTTTTGTTTGGGCAGCCCGGCCACCGACTCGCTGCTTCAGTAGTGCCAGCCCATGGCTGGCAACGCGGGAACGCCGCACGTCTTGCGTTGTCCCGACCCGACGCACAACTTAAAGCGCTGGCGTCATGCGGGGGATGGATTGACGCCTTCTATATCAACCCACCGTTGATGCGCGTCGGACATCGGCCACGGCCTGAAGTCCAAACCTCGGCCATACGTCGAAGGCACTTCAAAACCAACCCGCGCTATTCCCCGAACGCGATCACCAACAAACGGCCTGCCGAGTTGTCCACCAGAATGACGGGCTCGCCATCCTGTTGGATCTCAAAATACGTCGCAGCGCTGACCATGTTGAATGCCGGCATCCCCGCCACGCTTTCCCGCTGCAACCGCACGCGCAGGTCTTCCTGCAGCTGCAGAAACTCCAGATCGGAAAACTCCCGATAGGTCGTGACGTTGATGCGTGCCTCCGGCCGATAGCTGTGCGCGACCACCGGGCCCAGCACCGCGATCATCAACACGGCGGCCCACGCCAGCGCCCGCCTGCCGAACCGGCCGCGCACTAGCTGCGCACATGCAGGCAGGCAGTGACCTGTGCGGTAAGGGCCAGGCAGGCCATCATCATGCCCTCCATCGCGCGCTCGCCTACGTATTCGTGGGAAGGGCCGTTCTGCCGGGTGCGTTCCGCCGCCAACAGCATTTCCTGCACCACAGTCAGGCCGGCCAGCGCGCAGTCGGCGTCGGCCAGTTCCATGCGGCGCCCTGGCCGCAGGTAGGTTTCCGGCCACGGGCGCCCATCGACGGCGGCGCCGGCCTGGATGCTGCGCAACGTGGAGACGAAGGCGGTGGGGTCCGCTCCAGGCTCGCCCAGGCTCTCGGCATTGGCCGGGTCATGGCGGGCGTTGAGGTCAAGATATTCCGATGCGTGCATGGCAGTGCTCCGTGCAGGACAGACAGCAGCGCCACCGGGGGAGGTGGCGGACGATGCGTGGCGGCAAAAACCGGTTACTGCTGGAACCCGGCGGGCGCATGCAAGCACGCACCCCCACGCACCGCCCGCCATGGAACGCGAACGGATTGCCAGCCGGCGCCACGCAGAGGTGACGCCGGCTGACAAGCGTAAACAACCAGCAGTAATCGGGTTTTTGCCGACCCGGCCACTCGTTTTAAGTGGCATGCCATGGTGTACATACCCCGCCGCAGGCTGCCAAGGGCAGATTCCGTCAACGCAGGGCTGCCTTACGCTTCGGGTGCATTTTGGCACGGCGGCCCGCAGGCCGAAACGCTTAGCCGGCAAGGCCGGGTGCTCATCAGGCCCATTTCAGCGGTCGGCGCAGCCAACGTCGAACGCGTCAGCCAGCACGGCCGACCCCACGGCCCAACCCGAGGCGATCACGACAGAACGGCCAGAACTGCCGCAGATAACCGCCTGCCGCCCCGGCCACCGCGCCGCAGGCCAGCCGCCCAGCGCCCCGCAGCCCGCGGTCGACCTGCAGTTGCAGCCAGGGCAGAGTGGCCAGCAGTTGCGCACCCAGCAGAAGCGCCAGCACGTCCAGCCCCAACACATCCAGCACCGCCAGCAGCGGCGCCAGTTCCGGGTTGCAGGCCAGCAACACCACCAGCGTGGCGCCCAGCACGGCAAGCGTGCGGCGCAGGGCGGGCGTGCTGAGCCAGCGGAGCAGGGCGGTCATAAGGCATCTTTGCCAGGACGAGGCGTCTGTCATCCAGTCTCGGTGCGGCAGACATGCACTTCAAGTAGCCTGAGCATGTTCAGCTTGCTTTGCCGAATCTGGTCGCCAGCGCCCGCAACAGGGGCGCGCTGCGCGCGGTGCGACAACGTGTCGCATCCAGATCCGGGCCTTTCCTGCGCCTGATCATTGTCAATGCCTTTCTTAAATGGTGGGTGACGGCCTAAAATTGAAAGGCTGACTCGACCCCACCTCACCTGCCTGTCCTCTGGACGGGTGGGCCGGCTTTGGCCGGTGCGGGCAGGACGGGGAACGGCATTCCCTCGCAATTGGATCGACCGATGATTCCGTTGAAAACCCTTGGGCGCTGGTTGCGCCCGGGCCTGCTGCTCGCATTGCTGGTGATGCTCACCGGCTGCGATGCCGTGGCCATCCTCAGTCCGAAGGGCCAGATCGGCCAGGATGAAAAGACACTGCTGATCACGGCCACCGTGCTCATGCTGCTGGTCGTCATCCCGGTCATCATCATGACCCTGACCTTCGCGTGGAAGTATCGCGCCTCCAACACCAAGGCCCGCTATGAGCCGAAGTGGTCCCACTCGACGGCGATCGAGGTGGTGGTGTGGTCGATCCCCTGCATGATCGTGCTGGTCCTGGCGGTGCTGACCTGGCGGTCCTCGCACGCGCTGGATCCGTACAAGCCCCTGGAATCGGACGTCAAGCCGGTCACCATCCAGGCGATCTCGCTGGACTGGAAGTGGCTGTTCATCTATCCGGAAGAGAAGATCGCGGTCGTCAACGAGATCAAGTTCCCGGTCAACACCCCGCTGAACTTCGAGATCACCTCCGATACGGTGATGAATGCGTTCTTCATCCCGCACCTGGGCAGCATGATCTATTCGATGGCGGCGATGGAGACCAAGCTCCACCTGATCGCCAACGAGCTGGGTGAATTCCCGGGCATGTCCTCGCACTACAGCGGTGCAGGCTTCGCCAAGATGCATTTCACGGCCTATTCGGTCACCGATGCGCAGTACCGCCAGTGGCTGGACCAGGTCCGTGCCGGCGAGCAGACCCTGGACAAGACCTCGTTCAAGGCGCTGGGCGAAGCGAAGAATTCCGAGTGGTACCCGGTCACCTACTTCGGCAAGGTTGAAGACAGCCTGTTCGACTGGGTCATCGCCAAGCACATGGGCGACAACAAGCACTACGGCATGAAGCATGCCCATGCGGGTGCGGCTGCTGCCGATGCGTCCAGCCATGAAGCGCACGAGGGGCACGCCCCGAGCGACGCGCATGATGCCAAGGAATCCGGGAAGAACCTGGATGCCACCGAAGAACACGAACACGCTGGCCATGAAGGCCACATGGGTTCGGGAGAATGAACATGTTGGGAAAACTCTCTCTTGAGTCGATCCCCCACGATCCGATCGTGCTGACCACCCTGGTCGGTGCGGTGCTGGGTGGCCTGGGCGTCATGGCCCTGATCACCAAGTTCAAGCTGTGGGGCTATCTGTGGAAGGAGTGGTTCACCTCGGTGGACCACAAGAAGATCGGCGTGATGTACATCATCGTCGCCTTCGTCATGCTGCTGCGCGGTTTCTCCGACGCGATCATGATGCGTACCCAGCAGGCCATCGCCGTCGGCGGGTCCGAGGGTTACCTGCCGCCGCACCACTACGACCAGATCTTCACCGCCCACGGCGTGATCATGATCTTCTTCGTGGCGATGCCGCTGATCACCGGCCTGATGAACCTGGCCGTGCCGCTGCAGATCGGCGCGCGCGACGTCGCGTTCCCGTTCGTCAACTCGCTCAGCTTCTGGCTGTTCGTGTCCGGTGCGGTGCTGATCATGCTGTCGCTGTGGATCGGTGAATTCGCCGCCACCGGCTGGCTGGCCTTCCCGCCATTGTCGGGCATCGAGTACAGCAACAATGTAGGTATGGACTACTACATATGGGGACTACAGGTGGCGGGTCTGGGTACCACGTTGAGTGGTATCAACTTCTTCATCACCATCCTCAAGATGCGCACCCCGAGCATGAAGCTCATGCAGATGCCGGTGTTCACCTGGACCGCGCTGGTGACCAACGTGCTGATCGTCGCCGCCTTCCCGGTGCTGACCATCACCCTGGTGCTGCTGACCCTTGACCGTTACCTGGGTACGCACTTCTTCACCAATGACGGTGGCGGCAACGCCATGCTGTACATCAACCTGATCTGGATCTGGGGCCACCCGGAAGTCTATATCCTGGTGCTGCCGGCCTTCGGCGTGTTCTCCGAGGTCATCGCGACCTTCTCGCGAAAGGCCCTGTTCGGCTACAAGGGCATGGTCTACGCCACCGCCTGCATCGGCGTGCTGTCGTTCATCGTGTGGCTGCACCACTTCTTCACCATGGGCTCGGGTGCCAACGTCAATGCCTTCTTCGGCATCACGACGATGATCATCTCCATCCCCACCGGCGTGAAGATCTTCAACTGGCTGTTCACCATGTTCCGCGGTCGCGTGCAGTTCACCACGCCCGTGCTGTGGACCATCGGCTTCATGGTCACCTTCACCATCGGCGGCATGACCGGCGTGATGCTGGCGATCCCGGCCATCGACTTCGTGCTGCACAACAGCCTGTTCCTGATCGCCCACTTCCACAACGTCATCATCGGCGGCGTGGTGTTCGGCATGTTCGCCGGCATCACCTACTGGTGGCCGAAGATGTTCGGCTTCCGCCTCAACGAGTTCTGGGGCAAGTGCGCGTTCTGGTGCTGGTTCATCGGCTTCTATGTGACCTTCATGCCGATGTACGTGCTGGGCTTCATGGGCATGACCCGTCGTCTGCAGAGCACCGTCAACCCGGCCTACGAGCCGTTCCTGCTGGTGGCCGCTGTGGGCGCCTTCATCGTGGGTGCCGGCATCCTGTGCCAGATCATCCAGGTGGCCGTGTCGATCCGCGACCGCAAGAAGACTGCCGACCTGACTGGCGACCCGTGGGATGCCCGTACGCTGGAGTGGGAAACCTCTTCGCCGCCGGCCTTCTACAACTTCGGCACTTTGCCGGAAGTCACCGAGCTGGACGATTTCTGGGAGCGCAAGCAGCGTGGTGAAGCCTGGCCGAAGCCGGCCAAGTACACCGACATCCACATGCCGCGCAACACCGGCACCGGCGTTGTCATCGGCGCCTTCAGCCTGGTGTTCGGCTTTGCGATGATCTGGCACATCTGGTGGCTGGCCATCATCGGCTTCGTCGGCATGATCGCCACGTTCATCTACCGCACCTTCGACCAGGACGTGGACTATTGGGTCCCGGCCGCCGAGGTGGAACGCATCGAGAACGAACACCGCAAGCACCTGGAAGCCCAGGGCCTGGTGAAGTCGGAGCTGAAGGCATGAGCACCAATACCTCGACCCTGAGCCACGGGCACGCCGCACACGCGGCGGCCCATGGCCATGACGACCATGAGCACCACGACACCGGCGGCAACACCGTCTTCGGTTTCTGGGTGTACCTGATGAGCGACTGCCTCATCTTCGCCTCGCTGTTTGCCACCTACGTGGTGCTGGCCGGCGGCACCGATGGCGGCCCCGGCGCGAAGGACCTGTTCGAGCTGCCGTTCGTGGCGTGGGAAACCGCGCTGCTGCTGACCTCGTCGCTGACCTTCGGCCTGGGCATGATCTCCATGCACCGCAAGCAGGTCGGCCAGATGTTCCTGTGGCTGGGCATCACCTGGCTGCTGGGCTTCGGCTTCATGTGCATGGAAGTCTATGAATTCCAGCACCTGATCCATCAGGGCTACGGTCCGGACCGCAGTGCCTTCCTGTCGGCGTTCTTCGCCCTGGTCGGTACCCACGGCCTGCACGTCAGCGCCGGCCTGCTGTGGCTGCTGGTGATGTTCGTGCAGCTGAAGAAGTACGGCCTGACCCCGACCAACAAGACCCGCATGGCGTGCCTGAGCCTGTTCTGGCACTTCCTGGACCTGATCTGGATCGGCGTGTTCTCCGTCGTCTACCTCAATGGAGCGCTGTAATGGCACATGACAACCATGCACACGACCACGCCGCCGGCGGCGAAAGCCACGGCACCGTGAAGTCGTACCTGATCGGCTTCGTGCTGGCGGTGGTGCTGACCGTCATCCCGTTCTACATGGTGATGTCGGGTGATTTCTCGCGCACCGTCAACGGTGTGGTGATCGCCATCACCGCGGTGCTGCAGATGCTGGTCCACCTGGTGTTCTTCCTGCACCTGGACCGCTCGTCGGAGAGCCGCTGGAACGTCAACGCTGCGGCCTTCACCGTGGTGGTGATCGGCATCATCGTGGTCGGTACCCTGTGGGTCATGCACAACATGAACGTGCACATGATGCACTGACGTCTTGCCGACGTTGCCACGCAGAAAGGCCGCCCCCGGGCGGCCTTTCTGTTTGTTGCGCGATCGCGGGGAACGCATCCACGCATGGCGTGGATCTACCAGTCACCGCGAAGTCCCCGCACAGTAGATCCACGCCATGCGTGGATGCGGTTGCCGTTCAATGCATCCGGAGGATGCAGTAGATCCACGCCATGCGTGGATGCGGTTGCCTCTCACCCCACCTTGCGCAGGAACTCGTCGGCTTCCATCGGCCGCCCCAGGTGATAACCCTGCAGCTGGTCGCATCCCAGCTCACTCAGGTAATCCCGCTGCGCCTGGGTCTCCACGCCCTCGGCCACCACCTGCAGCTGCAGGGTACGGCCCAGCGCGATGATCGAGGACACGATGGCGGAATCTTCGTCATTGCGTTCAAGGTCATGCACGAACGCCCGGTCGATCTTCAGCTCGGTGGCCGGCATGCGCTTGAGGTACAGCAGGCTGGAATAGCCGGTGCCGAAATCATCGATGGCGATGTGCACGCCCATCGCGGTCAGATCATTGAGGATCGCCAGGCTGGCCTCGACATCCTTCATCGCCGTGGTTTCGGTAATCTCCAGGGTCAGCCGCTCCGGGTCGATGCGATGCCGTTCCAGCACCGACCGCACGCTGTCCAGCAGGGCCGGCGAGGCGAACTGCAGCGGCGACAGGTTCACCGCCATCGACCATTCGCTGTGCCCGCTGTCATGCCAGGCCCGCAGCTGCGCGCATGCCTGGTCCAGCACCCAGTCGCCGATCGGCAGGATCAGGCCGCTGCGCTCGGCGATGGGAATGAACACGTCCGGTGCCAGCAGCCCCAGCTCCGGATGCTGCCAGCGCAGCAGCGCCTCGGCGCCGGTGGCGGGTGCGTCGGCCGCCGGGAATTTCGGCTGGTAGTGCAGCAGCAGTTCGTTGCGTGCGATCGCTTTGCGCAGGTCCTGCAGCAGGCGCAGCTGGCGGTTGGCACTGAGCTGCATCGAGGGGATGAAGAAGGTGTAGCCGTTCCGGCCGGTTTCCTTGGTGTGATACATCGCCGCATCGGCATGCGCCATCAACTCGCGTTCGTCGCCGGCATCGTCCGGATACAGGGCAATACCCAGGCTGGCGGTGACCTGCAGCTCCGCCGCGTCCAGCACGAACGGTTCGCTGGCCGCCGCGATTACCCGTTCGGCTACCACCGCCGCGTCGTCAGGCGCATCGATGGCCAGCACGATCACGAACTCGTCGCCACCGAGGCGGGCGAGGGTGTCCTGCGGCCGCAGCTGCGCCCCCACGCGCTGGGCCACCGCGACCAGCAGGCGATCGCCCAGCTGGTGGCCATAGGCATCGTTGACGGCCTTGAAGCCGTCCAGGTCGCAGAACATCACCGCCACCGACTGCTGGCGGCGTTGCGCCTTCTCGATGGCCTGCTCGATCCGATCCTGCAGCAGCATGCGGTTCGGTAGCTGGGTCAGCGGATCGTGCAGTGCCGCCTGGATCAGCTTGTCATTGGCGTGCGCCAGGGAATCGGCCAGAAGACCGGTGCGCACGCGCATCTGGCGGTCGAACAACGAGGCAACCAGGGCGATGCCCAGCGTGGCCAGGGTGGTCACGATCACCAGCACTGCCAGCCAGCGGGGGTCGATACCGCCGCTGCCGACCGCGCCGCAGACGCTGCCTGCCGGGAAACGCGCGGCGGCCATGCCGGTGTAGTGCATCCCGACGATGGCCAGGCCCATCACCAGCGACGCCAGTACCCGCAGGCGCACCGTGTTGCGTTGCTCTACGCGTAGCCGGAAGGCGATCCACAGCGCTGCACCTGCGGCACCGATGGCCACCGCGATCGACGCGGCAAACCAGCCAGGGTGGTAATCGATGCCGGGCTGCATCCGCATCGCGGCCATGCCCAGGTAGTGCATCGCCGCGATACCCAGTCCCATCAGCACCGCACCGGCGCCCAGCCGCTGCAGCGGCAGTCTGGGCCGCGACACCAGCCACAGCGCATAGGCCGACGCGCCGATCGACACGGCCAGCGAATACAGGGTGATCGCCAGGTCGTATCCGACTGGAATCGGCAGCTTGAACGCCAGCATCGCGATGAAGTGCATCGACCAGATGCCCAGGCCCATCGCGGCGGCACCGCCGGCCAGCCACCAGCGGGCGACCCGGCCGTCGGCCGTGGCCAGGCGGCCGGCCATGTCGAGTGCGGTATACGACGCCAGGATCGCCACCAGCAGCGAGATGGCGACCAGGCCCTGACTGTAACTACCAGTCATGTTGAATCCAAAGGAAAAGGGAGGGGCGACCGCAAGGCGCACGCCCGCCACCGCTATCGGCACCGGCGGGTGGGACTTGAGTGGTCGCAGCAGCTGCGACCCGGCTCGGCTATCCTGCCACGCTCGTTGCCCCTGCAGGAAATTCCCGATGGCCAAAGCCCGCACCGCGTATGTCTGCAATGAATGCGGCGCCGAATACAGCAAGTGGCAAGGCCAGTGCACCGAGTGCAATGCCTGGAACGCGCTGTCGGAAATCGTCCTGGAGAGTGCTGCGGCGGCCAAGGCGCCCGCCTCGCGCCGTGCCGGCTGGGCGGGCAAGATCGACCCGCCGAAGATCACCGCACTGAAGGACGTGGCGCAGACCGAACACAACCGGGTCAGCACCGGTATCGGTGAATTCGACCGCGTGCTCGGTGGCGGCCTGGTCGAAGGCGCGGTGGTGCTGGTCGGTGGCGACCCGGGCATCGGCAAATCCACCCTGCTGCTGCAGGCCGTGGCCAAGATGGCCGCGGTGCTGCCGGTGCTCTACGTCACCGGTGAAGAATCACTGGCCCAGGTTGCCGGTCGTGCGCACCGGCTGGAGCTGCCGCTGGAGGGCGTCAACGCGTTGGCCGAGACCGGTGTCGAATCCATCCTGCAGCACGCCACCAAGAGTGGGCCGCGGCTGATCGTTGCCGATTCGGTGCAGACGCTGTGGACCGAGACGCTGACCGCCGCGCCCGGTTCGGTCAGCCAGGTGCGCGAGAGCGCTGCGCGGCTGGTGCGCTTTGCCAAGGAAACCGGAACCGCAGTGTTCCTGGTCGGCCATGTGACCAAGGAAGGCGGCATCGCCGGCCCGCGCGTGCTGGAACACATGGTCGATGCCGTGCTGTATTTCGAGGGCGAGAGCGGCAGCCGCTTCCGCCTGCTGCGCGCCTTCAAGAACCGCTTTGGCGCGGTCAACGAGCTGGGCGTGTTCGCGATGGGCGACAAGGGCCTGAAGGAAGTCTCCAATCCGTCGGCGATCTTCCTGTCCGGTGCCAGCACGCACCAGCCGGGCAGCTGCGTGATGGTCACCCGCGAGGGCACCCGGCCGCTGCTGGTGGAAGTGCAGGCGCTGGTCGACGCCTCGCCGCTGTCCAATCCGCGCCGCGTGGCGGTGGGCCTGGAGCAGAACCGCCTGGCCATGCTGCTGGCGGTGCTGCATCGGCATGGCGGCGTGCTGGTCGGCGACCAGGACGTGTTCGTGAACGTGGTCGGAGGCATCCGCGTGCAGGAGACCGCCGCCGACCTGCCGGTGCTGCTGGCGGTGCTGTCCTCGCTGCAGGACCGTCCGCTGGCCGAGAAGACCATCGCGTTCGGTGAAGTCGGCCTGTCCGGTGAGATCCGGCCGGTTCCCAACGGCGAGGACCGCCTGCGCGAGGCGGCGACCCACGGTTTCAAGCGCGCCATCGTGCCCAAGGCCAATGCGCCCAAGGGCGGCTCGGTGAAGGGGATGGAAGTGATCGCGGTCGAACGCCTGTCCGAGGCCATCGACGCGGCGTGATGCCGGTACTGTAGAGCCAAGCCCATGCTCGGCTGCTTTTCCGGCAAAGGCCAGCCGAGCGTGGGCTCGGCTCTACAAACGTCACATGCGGCAACGGTCGGCCTGCCTGTGCTAGTTTTCCCGGCTCGACGAAGGCGCCCCCTGGCGCCTTTCCGTGGCAAGGAGTAATCGATTACATGCAGGATCCGATGTTCAGCACCCCCGCCGCCGAAATCCGCCGCGCCGGGGTCGATCTCAATGGACTGATGACGGTGCTGGGCAAGCACCTGTATTCCACCCCGATGGTGGCGCTGCGTGAGCTGGTGCAGAACGCGCACGATTCGATCATCCGTCGCCGTATCGAGCAGCCCGGCATCCAGAGTGTGTCGCGCATCGACGTGCAGGTCGATGTCGCCGCCGGCGTGCTGCGCATCACCGACACCGGTGCCGGCCTGACCCGGCAGGAAATCCACGATTACCTGGCCACGGTCGGTGTCGGTTACACCCGCGGCCTGCGCCAGGACGGCGAGGACAACGATGGCCTGATCGGCATGTTTGGTCTGGGCTTCCTGTCGGCCTTCGTGCTGGCGCGCCGTGTCAGCGTGCGTACCACCTCCTACCAGGCGCCGCAGCTGGGCCACCTGTACGTGTCCAGCAACGCCGAGCAGTACACCGTCAGCGAAGTGCCGGCGCGCGCGATCGGCACCGAGGTCGAGCTGGAGCTGCATCCGGACTTCCTGCCGCTGGCCAACGAAGCGCGCCTGCACGAGGTGCTGGGCCGCTACTGCGCGCTGCTGTCCGAGCCGATCTTCATCGGTGCGGCGACCGCCGCGATCAATCCCGAACCGCCGCCGTGGCGCGGGCAGGGTGACGTCGCGCTGCATCCGGTGCAGGCACGCCGCCAGGCGCAGCAGTTCGCGGCCCGCTTCGAACACGATTTCGAGCCCATCGTGACGATGCCGCTGCAGTCCGATGGCAGCAGCGACGCCGTCGGCATGCTCTGGGTACAGGACGGTGCCACCTATGGCACCAGCGACAACCGCAACCTGTCGGTGTTCGTGCGCGGCATGCTGCTGGACGATGATGCACGCGACCTGCTGCCGCCGTGGGCCGGCTTCATCGGCGGGGTGATCGAATCGTCGAAGCTGACCCCGACCGCCAGCCGCGAGGACCTGCAGCGCGATGACCACTATCGCGCCGTGCAGCACGCCCTGCTGGAAGCACTGATCGATGGCCTGGCCGACGTCGCGCGGCAGCAGCCCGAAGCCTGGCGGCGCGTGCTCAGCCGCCACAACGAAGCCTTGCTGGGTGCGGCGCTGTGCGATGAGCGCCTGTTCGACCTGCTGCTGGAACACGTGCGCGTGCCGACCTCGCAGGGGGACCTGCCGGCCAGCGCGTTGCCGGCACGTGGCGCGGTGCATGTCATCCTCGACAACGGTGGCGGCTTCGAGGAAATGCTGTTCCGTGCGATGGGCGTGCCGGTTGCGCATGGCCATCGCTATGCCGTGGTGCCTTTCCTGCGCCGCTGGGCCCAGGCCAAGGGCCTGCGACTGGTCGAACTGGGTACCGAGCAGGGCAATCGCGCACTGTTCCGCACCGACGACAGCCTTGACGATACGCAGCTGGCCTGGCTTCGCGAACACCTGGGTGACGGCGAGCAGCTGTTGCCGGCGCGGTTCAGCCCCGAGGCGCTGCCGGTGGTGGTGGTGCCTGACCGCGAAGCCGAACTGAAGCAGCGCCTGGAAGACGACGAGAACGACAAGCGCGTATCGATGGCCGCATTGCGGCTGGCGCGCCAGTTCACCGCGCGCATCGAGGCGCGTGCACCGTCGCGGCTCTACCTCAATCTGGAAAATCCAGCCGTGCAGGCCTTGCTGCAGGCCCAGCGCGATGGCCACCCGCAGGCCGCGTCGGCCGCGCGCCTGCTGCGCTCGTTGAAGATCATCGTGTCCGCGCAGGGCCGGCCGTTGCAGCGCAGTGCGGCGACGCCGGGCCCCGATCTCAATGGTGCATTTACCGATATTGCCGGTGCCCTGCAGCAGATGCTGCGCTGAGCACCGCCCCCTCTCATCCAGCCTTCGCTAGACAGGAGCATTACCCCCATGGATATCTGGAACTGGGTCGAAAAACTGCAGGAAGACCTGCGCCAGGCCGGGCAGGCACAGAACGCCCACCTGCTGACCCGCCTTGCCGATGAAGTCAGTGAACTGCAGGTCGACCGCGTCGATGCACTGCTGCCCGAAGCGCGCGCGCTGGGCAAGGCGCTGGACAACCCCTGGGTCGACGTCTATGTCGGCCATTGGGCGCTGCGCAACCGCGTCGGCAACCGCGTGGAAGGTGAAAGCGCGCTGGGCGAGTCGGTGGCGCTGTTCGAGCGCGCACACCGTGCCGATACCCTGGACTGCCCGCAGTCGATCTGCGTCACCCAGGACCTTGCCGCCTGCTACGGCAACATCGATGGTCCGGGCTGGGTGCCCGAGCGCATCGAGGTCTGCGACGAGACGCTGGGCCGCATCGACCCGAGCTGGGCCTGCTTCCAGTGCCTGAGCTGCGAGAAGGCCGACGCGCTGCTGGACGACGGCCGCGGCCAGGACGCCTTGGACTACCTGCAGGTGCAGGCGGCGGCGATCCAGGCGCGGGGCAAGGAAGTGTTCGACAGCTTCCCGGAAATGCAGATCAAGATCCTGCTGGCCAGCGGCCGTGCGGCGGAGGCGCTGGCACTGATCGAGCAGCGCGAGGCCGAAGTGGCCGCCGCAGGCGAATACGAGCCGGCCAACTGCACGGTGCCGCGCCGGCTGTCCAAGGCCTGGGCGCTGGCTCAACTGGGACGTGATGAAGAGGCGCTGCAGCAGCTGGTGCCCTGGAGCGAGCTGACGCCGAACCACTGGCGGCTGTGGGCCAATACGGCTTCGACGCTGTGCAGTCGTGATGGCGAACGCAACACCTGGGATCTCGGCACGCGCTTCAACACCATCATCGAGCACTTCGCCACTGTTGGCGCGCATCGCCTGGTGATCGAGATCGCTGCACTGAGCCTGGAACTGGCCCTGCAGCGCGGTGCGCGCTGGGTGGCGCAGCGCCAGCTGGGCCTGGCCCGCACCCATCTGGGGCAACTGCGGCAGGACCGCGGCGCTGCCGCGCTGGTGGCTGGCTTGGCGGCACGGATCGAGGCGCTGCCGGAGACGGCACCGCTGCCGGTGCCTGCCGATGAACTGCTGGCGTGGCTGCAAGCACAGGGCGAACAGAACCAGTCGCGCGATCCCGAGCGTGAAGCGCAGTGGCTGCTGCAGGCGCACGCCGAGCGGCCGGACGACGGCGCGCTGGCCGAGGTGGCCGCCTCGGCGCTGCACGCCTGTGGCGCCAGGACCGAAGCGCAGGCACTGCTGTGGGACTTCGTGCGCGGCCACGCGCAGGAAGATGGCGCAGCGGCCTACACGCTGATGCGTTGGCTGGCCGAGCAGGGCGATGATGACGGCCTGCGCAGGCTGGCCGCGACCTACCGCGACAGCGTGCCGGTGTTCGCGCACTGGTGCGAGGTACAGCGTGCACGGCGTGCGTCCGACTGGCCGGCGCTGGAGCAGGCCGCGCAGGCGTTGCTGGCGTTGTCGCCGGGATCGAACGGTGCACGCGGGACGCTTGCCCGCATGTACATGGAGACCGGCCGCTTCAGCGAGGCGCAGGCCTGCTATGCGCAGCTGGTGGAACTGCTGGAAGAGCCAAACGCCGCGCACTGGGACCACATGAGTGCGGCCAGCGCGGCGCGCGACTGGGATGCGGTGCGCCGCTCGGCGGCAGCGATCGGCATGGAATTGTCCAGCCAGCAGGGCGTGGTCGAAGAGCCTTGGGGCTGGGTGATCATCCGCAGCGAAGAAGGCGGCGAGCCGATGGAGTACTACGCCCGCCGCAGCGGCCCGGTAACCGCGCGCATCGTCGAGAACGCACCGGCCAACCGCGCCCAGCAGGTCGGGGACTGGGTGGTATTCGACGCCGGCCTGGTACACCCCGCGCCAGAGGACGAAGCGGAGCGCGAGCACTTCATTCCGACCTATGCACAGGTGCATGTGCTGGAGCGGGGTGGTTTCGCGCGCAGCTGGCTGGTCGACGGCGCGCACCCGGGCGAGGAGGCATGGAATGACTTCGTCGAAGCGGCCGAGGCACAGGGCTGGAAGGTATGGGCGCATAGCCGTGCGGACTACACCGTGACCGATCCGGACGTGGAAGACGGGACGTTGCCGGGCCTGCTGTTCACCGTCGCCCAGCCACAGGACCATGCGCCGTTGGCGCTGCACCGCTTCCTGCAGCAGGCCACGGCGGATTGGGCACATCCACACTGCTGGCTGCGTCTGGCCGAGTCCTGCGACCAGGACCGCCAGCCGCATCTAGATGCGATCGAACGGTACGGGTTGTAATCTCTGCCGCGCTGCGCGCTCGCCGGGCATGGCCCGGCGTCCCTCCACCATCAAGGAACTGGATATGCGAAGGACAGGGATGTGGCTGATCATCGGCCTGCTGCTGGCCCCCACCGTGCAGGCCGCGCCGGTCTGCCAGCAACCGGCTGACGTGGCGCGCGCCTTCTTCGAAGCGACCACCGGCAAGGGCGACCTGCTGGCGCCGCCGCAGGCACTGGTCAGCGCGGCGTTTGCCGAGGCGCTGCACGGTGAGCGTGCCTGCCAGGTGCGCGAAGAGGGCATCTGCACGATCGATTCCGATCCGTGGCTGGACGCGCAGGACGGGGAGATCGACAGCCCGGTGCGCTACAGCTGGAAGCAGGCTTCAGCCACGGCCGGCCAGGTCGAGATGCGCTATGCGGTATGGAACAAGGCCTACGTGACGCGGTTGCCGATGGTGCGCAAGGGCGAGGGCTGCTGGCAGGTCGATGACATCCTCACCAACAGCGGCCGCTCGGTGCGCAGGATCCTGGCCCAGTCGCTTCCTTGAGCGTATGGGGCGTCCACGCATGGCGTGGATCTACTGCATCCCGGTTGCCGACCAGCGGCCGGTACTACTGGTGTTCGGGCATTCGCGACAGAGGCGTGCCGGCCGCCGGCCGGCAATCGGAGCACAGTAGATCCACGCCATGCGTGGATGCGGTCACCGCTCAGCGCGAATGCCCGAACACCAGCTCGATCACGAACTGGCTGCCGAAGAATGCCAGCAGCAGCAACAGCATCGCCGTCAGCGTCCAGTGCACCGCCTTCGTGCCGCGCCAGCCGTAGCGACGGCGGCCGATCAGCAGTACGCCGAACACGATCCACGACAGCACGCTGAGTACCGTCTTGTGCACCAGCTTCTGCGCCAGCAGGTCGTCGACGAACAGCACGCCGGTGACCAGGGTGAGGGTCAGCAGCGCGAAGCCGACGGTGATCACCCGGAACAGCAGCGATTCAAGGTCGGCCATCGGCGGCAGCGCACGCAGCCACGGACGGAATTCGCGGCGCCGCAGCGCACGCTCCTGCAGCCACAGCATGATCGCCAGCAGCGCAGCGATGCTCAACGTGGCGTAGGCCAGCAGCGCCAACCAGGCGTGGCTGGCCAGGCGCCAGCCCAGCAGCTTGCTCGGTTCGTGGCCGTAGCCGTGGTAGACCACCAGCAGCAGCGCGGCCAGCGGGAACACCACCACGCCCAGGGTGGACATGCGCCCGCGCGCGCCCACCAGCGAGGTCAGCCAGGCCATGCCCAGGCCGACCAGCGACAGCGCGGCGAAGAAGTGCATGTCCGGTCCGCCGGTCGTGCGCATCGCGACCAGCACGTGGTAACCGCCATGCAGCAGCATCGCCGGCAGCGCAGGCCACAGCCACACAGGCGCGGTCACCCCGTCGTTGCGACCAAGGGCGCGCACCAGCAGGGCGCTGGCGGCCAGGTAGAGCAGGACGGCGATGAGAACGATTGTCATCGTTGAAGTTTCGCATACCCCCGGGGTGCTGGCGACGGCCCTGGCGTCGCAGTCCGGGGAGCGCGGTGGACCCGTTATACTGTGGGCCTTATTGTCCCCCGCTTTCAGACAGGTTGCGCCGCATGTTCGAGTCCCTGACCCAGCGCCTTTCCGGCACCATCGAGCGCCTGCGCGGCCGTGGCCGCCTGACCGAAGAGAACATCCGCGAGGCGACCCGCGAGGTCCGCATCGCGCTGCTCGAAGCCGACGTCGCGCTGCCGGTGGTTCAGGCCCTGATCGAGCGCATCAAGGTGCGTGCGGTCGGCCAGGAAGTGCTGAAGTCGCTGACCCCGGGCCAGGCCCTGATCAAGGTCGTGCGCGACGAGCTGACCGCGGTGATGGGCGCCGAAGCCAGCGACCTGAACCTCAACGTTCCCGCTCCGGCCATCATCCTGATGGCGGGCCTGCAGGGCGCCGGCAAGACCACCACGGTCGGCAAGCTGGCCAAGCACCTGAAGGAAAAGCGCAAGAAGAAGGTGATGGTGGTCTCGGCCGACGTCTACCGTCCGGCGGCGATCGAGCAGCTGAAGACGCTGGCCGAGCAGGTGGGCGTGCTGTTCTTCCCGTCCAGCGCCGAGCAGAAGCCGGAGGCCATCGTCCGCGCCGCCATCGATGACGCGCGCAAGTCGTTCGTCGACGTGCTGCTGGTCGATACCGCCGGTCGCCTCGCCATCGACGAAGCGATGATGGCCGAGATCAAGGCCCTGCACGCTGCGGTCAACCCGGCTGAAACGTTGTTCGTGGTCGACGCCATGACCGGCCAGGACGCGGCCAATACCGCCAAGGCCTTCGGCGATGCACTGCCGCTGACCGGCGTGGTGCTGACCAAGACCGATGGTGACGCACGTGGCGGCGCCGCGCTGAGCGTGCGCTACATCACCGGCAAGCCGATCAAGTTCGTCGGTGTCAGCGAAAAGCCGGAAGGCCTGGACGTGTTCCACCCGGACCGTATCGCCAGCCGCATCCTCGACATGGGCGACGTGCTGTCGCTGGTCGAGCAGGTCGAGCAGCAGGTCGACAAGGACAAGGCGCAGAAGCTGGCCGAGAAGGTCGCCAAGGGCAAGAAGTTCGATCTGAACGACATGCGCGACCAGCTCGAGCAGATGCAGAACATGGGCGGCATCGGCGGTCTGATGGACAAGCTGCCGGGCCTGGGCCAGATTCCCGAGCACCTCAAGCAGCAGGTCAGCCAGGGCAAGGAAGTGCCGCGCATGATCGCCATCATCGGCTCGATGACCAAGAAGGAACGGCGCAACCCGAACCTGCTCAACGGCTCGCGTCGCGCCCGCATCGCCAAGGGCTCGGGCGTGACCCCGGCCGACGTCAACAAGCTCATGAAGCAGTACATGCAGATGGAAAAGATGATGAGCAAGATGGCCGGCGGCGGCATGAAGGGCATGATGCGCAGCATGAAGGGCATGATGGGCGCCATGGGCGGCCGTGGCATGCCGTTCCGCTGAGCGCTTGCTGTATCGAACGCTTGAACAACCCGCGGAATCAATCAAAGGAATGTGCATGAACAAGTCGATCGTGGTGATGGCGCTGGCCCTGGGCCTGGTTGCCTGCAAGGACGACACCTCCGTGTCGCAGAAGGCCGGCAGTGCCATCAGCGGCACCGCTGCCGATTTCGTCGCCGGGCTGGGCGAGGGCGTGGACAAGAAGATGAACGTGACGCTGCAGGCCGATCCGGGCCTGGCTGCGCGCGGGCTCACCGTCACCTTGGGCAAGAGCCGCGGCATGGGCTCCAAGGACGCAGCGGTCTACGTGGTGGCCGACAAGGCCTTCAAGGGCAAGCTGGTGGCGCGTGCGCTGGATGCCGAGGGCACCGAGATCGGCCGCGCCAGCGCCGAGGAAGAGTTCGCCGCGGATGACGCACGCTATGTGACGTTCAAGTTCAATGAGGAAATGGACAGCCAGCTGGTCCGCACCTACGCGGTGTCTGCCCGCTGAGCCAGGCGGGAGCAGATCGCCCGATGCGACGCTCCCGTCCACAATGCCTGGCGTATGCTGGCAGCGACTCCTCCCACAGGTGCGTCGCGTGAGCCTTTCGCCGATTCTCGAACGCGCCGACGATTTCTGTCGGCGTTTTTCATTGCAGCTGCCGATCCTGCTGGCACCGATGGCCGGTGCCTGTCCGGTTCCGCTTTCCGCCGCGCTGGCCAACGCCGGCAGCATGGGCGCGATGGGCGCCGTGTTGTCGCCGGCGGCTGAGATCAGCCGCTGGATGCAGGACTTCCGGACAGCGTCCAACGGGCCGGCGCAGGTGAACCTGTGGTTGCCCGATCCCGCGCCGGTGCGCGATGTGGCCGCCGAGGCCGCCACGCGTGCATTCCTGGGCCAGTGGGGGCCGGAGGTTGCGGCCAGCGCAGCGGATGCCACGCCTGCCGATTTCGAGGAGCAGTTCAGTGCGCTGCTGGCGGCACGGCCGGCGGTGGCCTCGACCATCATGGGCGTGCTGTCGCCGCATCATGTGCAGCAGTTGAAGGATGCGGGCATCGCCTGGATCGCCTGCGCTACGACGCTGGCCGAAGCGCGCGCTGCGCAGGATGCGGGGGCTGACGCGGTGGTCGCCCAAGGCGCCGAAGCAGGTGGCCATCGCGGCGCCTTCGATCCGATACGTGCAGAACAGCAGCTGGTCGGCCTGTTCGCACTGCTGCCGCGGCTGGCGGACAACCTGAAGATTCCGGTGATCGCTGCGGGAGGAATCGGCGATGGTCGTGGCATTGCTGCTGCGTTGATGCTCGGGGCCAGCGCGGTGCAGATCGGCACGGCCTTCCTGCGTACGCCCGAAGCGGCGTTGGCGCCGGCATGGGCCGATGCATTGGCCCGCAGCGAACCCGAAGACACCTGGCCGACCCGCGCGTTCAGTGGGCGCCTGGGCCGTGGCCTGGCGACCGCCTACGTGCGCGCCGCTGCCGCCGAGGGCGCACCTACGCCGCGCCCGTATCCGGTGCAGCGTGGCCTGACCGGACCGATGCGCAAGCAGGCCACGCAGGAAAACCGGCTTGCCGCGATGCAGGCCTGGGCCGGGCAGTCGGCGTGGATGGCACCGGCCGCGCCGGCCGCCGACGTGCTGCGTGATATGTGGCAACAGGCGCGGGCACTGCTGCGATGACGGTGACCTGCAACGGCGCAACCGCGCGGGCCGAAGACCTGCTGCCGGCGCTGACCAACTATGGCCACTTCACCTCGCTGCAGGTGCGCGGCCGCGCGGTGCAGGGGCTCGACCTGCATCTGCAGCGGCTGGCCCAGGCAACGCAGGAGCTGTTCGGCAGCGCGCTCGATATCGCGCAGGTGCAGGCGTGGATGGCGCAGGCGCTGCAGCAGGCCGGTCAGATCGATGCATCGATGCGGGTCACCGTGTTCTCGCGCCGTTTCGATTTCCGCGATCCGCTGGCCAGCGTGCCGGTAGATGTACTGGTTGCCGTGTCCGCGCCGGTCGCGCTGACCGCTCCCAGGCGCGTACGCAGCGTGACCTGGCAGCGCGAGCTGCCGCAGATCAAGCACGTCGGCACGTTCGGCCTGTTCGCCCAGCGCCGTGCCGCGCTGGCAGCGGGTTTCGACGACGCGCTGCTGGTGACTGCCGATGGGCAGATCAGCGAGGGCACGACCTGGAACCTGGCCATGCATGACGGCGAACACCTGGTCTGGCCGCAGGCGCCTGCGCTGCGGGGAACCGCTGAAGCGCTGCTGCAGGCGGGCTGGGCGGATCCGCAGCAGATCCGTCCGCTGCAACTGAATGAGCTGGCCGGCATGCAGGCCGCCTTCGCCTGCAATGCCAGCGGGCTGTGGGCACTGGACGCCATCGACGGTCAGGTGCTGCCGGGTTCGCAGGCCCTGGCCGAACAGGGCAGGGCGGTGCTGGCCCGGGTGCCCTGGCAGCCGCTTTCCTGAACGGAAGTCGCTGGGGTCAGATCCCTTTTGCTCGGCAAAAGGGATCTGACCCCGGGGTGGACGCCCGGGGTTGGCTCGGCCGCACTCTGCCGCTATAATCGCCCGCTTACCGCGCCATCCTGGCGACTGGGCAATAGGAAAAAAACCACCATGGTCAAGATTCGACTGACCCGCGGCGGCGCCAAGAAGCGTCCGTTCTACCACATCATCGTCACCGACGTCCGCAGCGCCCGCGACGGCCGCAACATCGAGCGCGTCGGCTTCTACAACCCGGTTGCACAGGGTGGCGAGAAGCGCATCGAGCTGGACCTGGCCCGCGTTGACCATTGGGTCAAGAACGGCGCCCAGCCGACCGAGAAAGTTCGCAACCTGATCAAGGAAGCGAGCAAGTCCCAGGCCGCTGCGGCCTGATCCTGACGGGCCGCGCCCTGGTGCGGCCCATCTGATTGAACGCAGATGAAAGATAACGAGCGCCGCATCCTGCTTGGCAGGATTGTCGGCGCTTTTGGTGTGCGCGGCGAAATAAAGCTCGAGTCCTGGACCGAGCCGCGTTCCGCTATTTTCCGTTACCAACCGTGGATCCTGCGCAGCCCCAACGGGCAGGAATCCACTCTTGAAGGCGCCCGTGGCCGGGATACCGGCAAGCACCTGGTGGCCCGCTTCCCGGGCATCGAGGATCGCGACACGGTCGAGGCGATGCATGGCACCGAGGTCTTTGTGGCCCGCAGTGCGCTGCCGCCGCCGAATGCCGACGAGTATTACTGGGTCGATCTGGAAGGCCTGGATGTGAAGACCGTCGAAGGCGTTGCCCTCGGCCAGGTCTCGCACCTGTTCAGTACCGGCGCCAACGATGTGGTGGTCGTACGCGGCGATCGCGAGCGGATGATTCCGTTCGTCGTGCCGGAGTTCGTCAAATCCGTCGACTTCGAGGCCAATCTGGTCGTGGTCGACTGGGACCCCGAGTTCTGAGTGTAAGCATGCGTTTCGACGTCATCACCCTGTTCCCCGATTTCCTCGCCCAGTCCGCTGGGCTGGGCGTGGTCGGCCGTGCGCAGGAAAAGGGGTTGTTCAGCCTGCATGGCTGGAATCCCCGTGACTACGCCGAGGGCAATTACCGCCGGGTGGACGATCGTCCGTTCGGCGGTGGCCCGGGCATGGTGATGCTGATCGAACCGCTGCAGGCCTGCCTGCAGGCGATCCGCGACGCCGATCCGACGCCTGCGCGGGTGATCCATCTCAGCCCGCAGGGCGCACCACTGACCCAGGCCAAGGTGCGGGAACTGGCGGCATTGCCGCGCATGGTCCTGCTCTGCGGCCGCTATGAAGGTATCGACGAGCGTTTCCTGGCCACCAATGTCGATGAGGAGATCTCCCTCGGCGACTATGTGCTGTCCGGTGGCGAGCTGGGGGCTGCGGTCATCATCGACGCGGTGGCCCGGCTGCAGGAAGGCGCCTTGAATGACGCCGAATCGGCCGCGCAGGACAGTTTCGAGGGGGACCTCGGCCTGCTCGACTGCCCACATTACAGCCAGCCGGCCCAGCATCCGCTGGGTGACGTGCCGGACGTGCTGCGCTCGGGCAACCATGCCGCCATCGCCGCCTGGCGCCGGCAGCAGTCGTTGATCCGTACCGCGCAGCGGCGCCCGGACCTGCTGGATGAACAGGCGCTGGGCAAGGCCGACCGCAAGCTGTTGGCCCTGGCCCGCCAGACCCCGGCAGAAAAGGGCAGGCCCTAGCGCCAGCCCCGCTTTATCGGCTATCATGGCCAATTACCGCCGGCCCAGGCTGGCGTGCAATACCCAAAACAAACGTGCAGCACAGTCCGGTGACTGCATGAGCCCACGCTGTCGAATGACACGCCCACCCGAACAATGAATCGGTGTAACCCATGAGCAAGCTGAACAAGTCCATCGTCGCGGAATTCGAATCCGCCCAGATCACCCGTGAACTGCCGCAGTTCAGCCAGGGCGACACCGTTGTCGTCAACGTGAAGGTGAAGGAAGGTGCCCGCGAGCGCGTGCAGGCCTATGAAGGCGTTGTCATCGCGACCAAGAACGGCGGCCTGAACTCCTCGTTCACCGTGCGCAAGATCTCGCACGGCTACGGCGTCGAGCGCGTGTTCCAGACCCACAGCGCCATCATCGACTCGGTCGAAGTGAAGCGTCGTGGTAAGGTCCGCGCCGGCAAGCTGTACTACCTGCGTGGCCTGGAAGGCAAGGCTGCCCGCATCAAGGAAGATCTGGCTGCTGCTGCTGCCGCCAAGGTTGCCCGTCTGGCAACCAAGGGCTGATAAACAACTTCGGTTGTTGCCGCGACGGCCGCCTTCGGGCGGCCGTTTGCGTTTGTGGTGTCGCCTCGTTAGTTTCAAGGGATGGATGAGACCGACCATCGATACCCGGCCGACATCCAGGTGGCATTGCGCTTCCTGGACGCTTCCGGCGTTCCGCGGCGGGAAGCGGCCCCTCTGCTGCACCGCATGCTGTGGCGGCTGGGTATCGCGCTGCCACCGCCGATACTGGCCGGGTTCCTGACCAATACGCTGCTGCAGGGCCTGCTGTTCGGCGTGTTCTGGACGGTGCTGATGTGGCTGCTGCTGTGGCAGGGCAGAGCCCCGGCGCTGGAGCTGCTGTTGCTTGCCGGGGTGGCCGCCGGCGCGATGTTCGGCCTGGTGATGGCCACCCTGATGTGGTTCCTGCGCGGCGCCCGCAAGCTGCCCACCTGGCAGCAGTTCCGCCGCAGCCTCTGAGGCCATGGCGCAGTGCGCCGTGACCGCTGCCGGGCTGCGGCGTACGCTCGGACCTTCGACCCCCATGGCCCCTGCGATGTCCGCCAAGCGACCTGCCAACTGTGCTGCGCCGAAGCTGCTGTCCGGCGGTAATCCGCAGATCGCCAAGGGGGAGGGCGATGCACCCGTGCAGGCCTATATCGCCGCCATGCCGGACTGGAAACGGGCCGTCGGTGCACGTCTGGATGCACTGATCGAACAGGCCGTGCCGGGCGTGCACAAGGCGGTGAAATGGAACTCGCCGATGTACGGCGTTGCTGCCGGCGAGGGCTGGTTCCTCAGCTTCCATTGCTTCGCCCGCTACATCAAGGTCGCATTCTTCCGCGGTGCGCGGTTGCAGCCTGTTCCGCCTGAACCATCCAAGAGCGCCGACACGCGTTACCTGCACATCCTTGAGAATGAGGCGCTGGACGAGGCCCGCTTCCTCGACTGGGTGCGGCAGGCCAGCGAATTGCCCGGCGAACGCATGTAGTTCCCCAGGATCTTTCCCCGTACGAGACCACACGATGGCCACGCAGAAGACCGATCCCGCAGATGCCGCTCTCCCCGCCGCCGCGCTGATCGATGCTCGTATTGCCGAGCTCGGTGATTGGCGCGGCGACATCCTCGCCCGCGTGCGCGCGCTGATCCACGAGGCGCTGCCGGACGTGGAGGAAACCTGGAAGTGGCGCGGCACACCGGTGTGGGAACACAACGGCATCCTGTGCACCGGCGAAAGCTACAAGCAGGCGGTGAAGCTGACCTTCGCCCACGGCGCCGCGTTGCCGGATCCGAAGGGTCTGTTCAATGCCAGCCTGGAAGGCGGCACGCGCCGCGCGATCGACATCCGCGAAGGCGAAATGCCCAACGCCACGGCGCTGAAGGCACTGCTGCGTGCAGCCGCCAAGCGCAACGCGGAAAAGAAAAAGCGGTAGTGCCGGCCGCTGGCCGGCAACTGCGCGATGTTTGCTACGTCCATGGAGTTGCGGGCCAGCGGCCGGCACTACCGGTGCATGTTCAACGCGGTGGGGTGGTTTCCAGCGCTGCATCCGGATCAGCCACCGGCGAAGGTGGGCAGGCCGGAATCTCCGATGGCGTGGCCAGTTCCTCCGCGTGCACCGGCTTGCTGATCATCCTCGCCTTGCGCCAGCCGCCCCAGCGGTAATACGCCAGCGACAGCAGCATCGATACCAACGAACCGGCCGGGAAGCTCCACCAGATCGCGTCCGCGCCCCAGTACGGCTGCAGGAATTCGGCGAACGGCACGCGCACGCCCCACAGCGACGCCGCCAGGATCAGCAGCGGCGGCAGCACCGCGCCGGTGGATCGCACCACGCCGGAGATCACGAAGCTGACGCCGAAGAACAGGAACGAACCAATCACGATGTGGTTCAGGTGCCGCGCGATCTGCAGCGACTCGCTGCCCTGCGGCAGGAACAAGGCCAGCGAATACTGGTCCAGCAGTACCAGCGGCAGGATCAACGCGCCGGTCAGCAGGAAGTTGAACAGAATGCCCTGGCGTGCGGTACCGCGCACGCGGTCCCAGCGCTGCGCACCGACATTCTGCGCGGCCATCGACGAACATGCCGCGCCGATCGCCATCGCCGGCATCTGCACGTAGTTCCACAGCTGCAGCGATGCACCGTAGGCTGCGCCGGTGTCGGTGCCGTACTGGTTGACCATCGTCATCAGCATGATCACCGACAGCGAGATCAGCACCATCTGCAGGCCCATCGGCACGCCCTTGACCACCAGCGCACGCAGGATGGTCATGTCCAGCTTGAACAGGTGCATGTCGGCGCGGCCCAGCCACAGCGTGTGCCGCTTGTGCCGCATGTACAGCAGCAGGCCAGCCAGCGACAGCGTCTGCGACACCAGCGTGGCCCAGGCCGAGCCGGCGATGCCCAGTTCCGGGAACGGCCCCATGCCGAAGATCAGCACCGGGTTCAGGGCGATGTCCAGCACCACCGAGACCAGCAGGAAACGGAACGGCGTGCGCGAGTCGCCGGCACCACGCAGCGCCGCACTGAGGAAGGCGAAGGCGTACAGCGTCGGCATCGCCAGGAAGATGATGCGCAGGTAGGCCTCGGCCAACGGCAGCGAGGCGGCAGGCGTGCCCATCGCCGCCAGCAGCGGGTGGGCCAGGAACCAGCCGGCGATGGCGATGATCACCGACAGGCCGATGAAGAACGTGGCGCTGGTGCCGACCACGCGCCGTGCCTGGGCGATGTCGCGTGCACCGATGGCCTGGCCGATCAGGATGGTCGAGGCCATGCCGAAGCCGAACACCGAACCGATCAGGAAGAACATGATGTTGTTGGCGTTCGCGGTTGCGGTCAGTGCCGCTTCGCCGAGGAAGCGCCCCACCCATACCGCATTCACCGAGCCGTTCAGCGACTGCGCGATGTTGCCTGCCAGGATCGGCAGCGCGAACAGCAGCAGGTTGCGGCCGATCGGGCCGGAGGTCAGGTCAAGCGGCGCTTTGGCCATGGAGTGGTGATCAATTCCTGGGAGGCGCACACTAGCATCAAGCCGGTTTGCAGGATGTGGCAATGCATCAACGACAGCAGGTGACGCGGATCATCGTGGTGGCCTTGATCGCAGCGGCACTGGCCGCATGTTCGTCAGGTGACCGGCTGGGCGATACCCAGATGCGGCCGACCGACCGCCCCGAGTGCCTGGTCGGCAGCCAGCGCCAGGATCTGGCGGCCGGAACGCCGGCATTGATCGGGGGCACGGGTTGCCGTACCGACCCCGACAATCCACGCCCCCTGAACAAGCGAACGGAGTAGTCCCTACCGATGTCCGAGCTTTCCCCGTTGGCGCCCAGCGTCCGTCTGGACATCTGGCTGTGGGCGGCCCGCTTCTTCAAGACCCGCAGCCTGGCAAAACAGGCAATCGAGACCGGCAAGGTATCCGTGGCCGGGCAGCGGCCGAAGTCCTCGCGCGCGGTGCGTGTGGGGGAGCAACTGGTGGTTGATCGCGGTGAAGAACACTTCGAGATCCAGGTACTGGGCTTGAGCGATCAGCGCGGTCCAGCGCCGGTGGCGCAGCAGCTGTATGTCGAAAGCGAAGCCTCCAGGGCGCGCCGCACCGAACTGCGTGCGCTGCGCATTGCCGCGCGTGATGGCTACCAGGCGCCGGAGCACAAGCCGGACAAGCGCGCGCGACGGTTGATCCGCGCCCTGGGTGATCTTGACGCGCTTTGACGGTATTTGCCGGATTGAACCGGCAAGCGCTCTGGTAGCCGCCCACCTTGGTGGGCGCTGTGCCGCCCGCGCTCAGCCACCGTTCGGCTTAGGCCCCGCACGTTGGATGGTCTCCTCAAGGAAGCCCACCATGTTCCTGCGCCGCAGCCTGCTGTGCCTGGTCCTGTCCGCCGCCGTCCCGGTGTTCGCCGCCGACATCACCTTCTGGGATACGCCGCAACGCGGTGGCAACAGCTTCAATGAAGCGCCGCCGGACAAGGCCTATTTCCAGGCATTGCGTGCGACCGGCGCCACCTGGGTACGACTGACCCCGGACAAGTGGCGCAGTGCCGGCGGCCGCGATTTCCTGATGGGCGATGCCGACCATTATCAAGGACTGGTCGAGGCCGACGTGGCCAAGCTGCGCCGCGCGCTGGATGACGCCAATGCCTCGGGATTGAAAGTGGTGCTGGTGCCGCTGTCACTGCCGCTGCTGCGCTGGAAACAGAAGAACGGCGATGTGGTCGACCAGCGCCTGTGGCAGTCCTTCGACAACCACGCACCTGCGCAGCGCTTCTGGCGTGATCTGGCTGTCGCGCTGAAGGGGCATCCGGCGCTGGCCGCCTACAACCTTATCAATGAGCCGGCGCCGGAATACGGCACCACGCTGGCCGAACATGCCTCCCGCGAGGACATGCTCAAGTGGTACGCCGGGGTGCAGGGCGGGCCGCGCGATCTGCGCCAGCTGTACAAGGAGCTGGTGGCCAGTGTGCGAGCGGTCGATGCAGACATGCCATTGATGCTTGATGCCGGCTGGTATGCCGCGGCCGATGCGTTCGACTACTGGCCTGCGCCGCTGGACGACGCGAAGCTGCTGTACAGCGTGCACATGTACGAGCCATACGCGGCCACCAGTGCGCCGAATCAGAAGCGCAGCACACCGTACCGCTATCCCGCCGAAGTGCCGTTCGGCGACCGCAGCGAGCGCTGGCATGCCGCGCGCGTGCGCAGCTACCTGCAGCAGCCGATGGACTGGGCGAAGACACATGGCATCGGCGCCAACCGCATGGTGATCGGCGAGTTCGGCTGCATGCGTCGCTGGCCGGATTGCGGCCGCTACCTGCGCGACGTGCTGGACGTGGCCGAGCAGCAGAAGGTGCACTGGGCGTTCTACGCATTCCGCGAAGACGGCTGGGACGGCATGGATTACGAGCTGGGCGACAAGGCGTTGCCATGGTCGTACTGGCAGGCGGTTGAAAAGGGTGAAGCCGTGCAGCCGCCGCGTTCGATGCAGGCGCCGCTGTTCTCACCGATTCTGGAGCGGCTGAAGGCAGGGGCGCGCTGACGCCTACGCGGTAGCGCCGGGCCACGCCCGGCGGTTGCATCGGTAGACGCCCACCTTGGTGGGCGTTGTGCCATGTGCCAAACAAGGTTGGCACCTACCGAATCATGGCGCGAACGCTTTGGTAGTCGCCCACCTTGGTGGGCGTTGTGCCGCGTGCCGCATGCCAACCAAGGTTGGCACCTACCAGAGCACGTCAACCGTGCAGGTCGTAGCGGTCCAGTTCCATCACCCGCGTCCAGGCGGCGATGAAATCCTGCACGAACTTCTTCTCGCCATCGGCACTGGCATACACCTCGGCCAATGCGCGCAGCACGGCGTTGGAGCCGAACACGAGATCCGCACGGGTGCCGGTCCAGCGTGCAGCGCCATCGTTGCGGCCGCGGCCTTCATAGCTTTCGCGACCGGTCGCCTTCCAGGTCGTGCCCATGTCCAGCAGGTTGACGAAGAAGTCGTTGCTCAACGTGCCGGGACGGTTGGTGAACACGCCGTGCCTGCCGCCATCGACGTTGGCGCCGAGCACGCGCAGACCACCGACCAAGGCAGTCATTTCCGGTGCGGTCAGGGTCAGCAGCTGCGCCTTGTCGATCAACAGCGCCTCACCCGGCACGCTGTAAGCGCCCTTGAGGTAGTTGCGGAAACCATCGGCAGCCGGCTCCAGTACCGCGAACGATTCGACGTCGGTCTGCTCCTGGCTGGCATCGGTGCGGCCCGGCGTGAACGGCACGCTCAGGTCGTGGCCGCCGGCCTTTGCCGCCTGCTCGATGCCGACGCCACCGGCCAGCACGATCAGGTCGGCCAGCGACACCTGCTTGCTGCCTGCGCCGTTGAACTCGGTCTGGACCTTTTCCAGCGCGGCCAACACCTTGGCCAGCTGCTGCGGCTGGTTCACCGCCCAATCCTTCTGCGGCGCCAGTCGCACGCGCGCACCGTTGGCACCACCGCGCTTGTCCGAGCCGCGGAAGGTCGACGCCGAAGCCCACGCCGTCGACACCAGCTCTGCCACGCTCAGCCCAGTTGCCGCGATCTTCTGCTTCAGCGCGGCGATGTCCTTGGCGTCGATCAACGGGTGCTTGGCTTCCGGCACCGGGTCCTGCCAGATGAATTCCTCGGCCGGAACTTCCGGGCCCAGGTAGCGCGCACGCGGACCCATGTCGCGATGGGTCAGCTTGAACCAGGCGCGGGCGAACGCATCGGCGAAGGCCTGCGGATCCGCAAGGAATTTCCGCGAGATCTTTTCGTAGGCCGGGTCCATGCGCAGCGACAGGTCGGTGGTCAGCATGGTCGGGCGGTGCTTCTTCGACGGATCGTGCGCATCGGGGATCACCGCATCCGCGTTCTTGGCGACCCACTGGTGGGCGCCAGCCGGGCTCTTGCTCAGCTCCCACTCGTGGCCGAACAGGATCTCGAAGAAGTCATGGCTCCACTGTGCGGGCGTACGGGTCCAGGTGACTTCCAGGCCGCTGGTGATGGTGTCGCCACCCTTGCCACTGCCGAAGCTGTTGGCCCAGCCCAGGCCCTGGCTTTCCAGGCCTGCTGCTTCCGGTTCCTTGCCGACGTTGTCGGCCGGACCGGCGCCGTGGGTCTTGCCGAAGCTGTGGCCACCGGCGATCAGGGCGACGGTTTCTTCGTCGTCCATCGCCATGCGGCCGAAGGTGTCACGGATGTCATGCGCGGCCAGTACCGGATCGGGATTGCCGTCCGGGCCTTCCGGGTTCACGTAGATCAGGCCCATCTGCACTGCGGCCAGCGGGTTTTCCAGTTTGCGCGAATGCACGTCGCCATCAGCGTCGTCATCGGACACCAGCACGCCGTGGTTCTCTTCCACACCTTCCGAGCCGTGCTTGTAACGCACGTCGCCGCCGAGCCAGGTGGTCTCGCGGCCCCAGTACACGTCCTGGTCCGGCTCCCAGGTATCGGGACGGCCGCCGGCAAAGCCGAGCGTCTTGAAGCCCATCGATTCCAGTGCGACGTTGCCGGTCAGGATCAGCAGGTCGGCCCAGGAAATGGCCTGGCCGTATTTCTGCTTGATCGGCCACAGCAGGCGCCGCGCCTTGTCCAGGCTGACATTGTCCGGCCAGCTGTTGAGCGGCGCGAAGCGCTGCTGGCCGCGGCCACCGCCACCACGGCCATCGTCGATGCGGTAGGTGCCGGCGCTGTGCCACGCCATGCGGATGAACAGGCCGCCGTAATGGCCGAAGTCGGCCGGCCACCAGTCCTGCGAGTCGGTCATCAACGCCTTCAGGTCGGCCTTCAGGGCGCTGTAGTCCAGCCCGTTGAAGGCCTTGGCGTAGTCGAAGCCCGCATCAAGGGGATTGGAGCGCGTGGAGTGCTGGTTGAGCAGGTCAACGCGCAGCTGGTTCGGCCACCAGTCGCGGTTGGTCGTCGCATCACCGACGACGGCATGGTTGAACGGGCACTTCGCTTCGCTTTTCATGGGTCTCTACCTGTGGACTGGCGAATGAGGGAATCAGATCGCTTACCCACCATAGGCATCGCCTAACGATGGGTAAATTCGATTGATTCAACCGATGCGATAGTGGCTACCTATGGTCGGCGGCGCTTGCATCGTTGTGCGCGATCAGCGCTTGAGCAGGCCCGCGCCGAGCTTGAACAGATCGCTTGCGCCGAACTGGCCATCGCCGTCCTGGTCGAGCGCACCGCCGAGCAGGCTGCCGATGCCGCCGCCGGACTGCTGTGCTTCCTGGCCCAGGGCCTGGCTGAGCTGGCCGGCGTTGCCGCTCTGGGCAAACCGCTGGGCCAGGAACGACATGACGATGGGGGCGAGGATCGCCAGCAGCTGACTGGACTTGCCGCTGTCCAGGCCGGTCTTCTGGCCCAGCGCTTCGGCCGCCTGGGAGGTCTGCCCGCCGAATACGTGGCCGAGGATGCCGGCACCGTTGGTGGCGTTGCCGCCGCCACCGCCCATCACCGCGCCGAGGATGCTGCCGAGATCGAAACCGCCGCCACCGCCGCCCGAACCGAGGTGGTCGCGCTGCAGGGCATTGAGCAGGGACTGCGCACCCTGCGGCTCACTGGCGTTCTGGCCCATCGCGCCGAGCAGCAGGGGCAGGGCGCTGCCGACGGCCTGGGTGGCCTGGCTGCTGTCCAGGCCGAGCTGCTGTGACACCTGCTGCAGGCCTTGGCCCTGCTGCAGCTGCTGGAAGAGGGATGCAGCGAGGGATTCGGTGTTCATGGCGGTCTCCGGTCTGTGAAGGACGAACCGCCCGAGCATAACGCCGTGTACACGACGGAAGTGCGAAGGGCAGCCGAGCGTGGGCTCGGCTCTACAACGGTAGCGCCGGGCCATGCCCGGCGGCCGGGATTACAACAGCGCCTTCAACCGGTACAGCGCTTCCAGTGCCTGCTTCGGGGTCAGCTCGTCCGGGTCGATCGCGGCCAGCGCCTCCTGCGCCTTGTTCGGCGGTGCAGCAAACAGCCCGAACTGCTGGGGGGCATCCAGCGCCTGCGGGGCGAGTCCGGCGGCATGGCTTTCGCCGCCGCGCTGCTCCAGCTCGGCCAGGCGTCGACGCGCCTGTGCCACGGTGGCGCGCGGCAGGCCGGCCAGCGCGGCCACCTGCAGGCCGAAGCTGCGGTTGGCCGGGCCGTCCTTCACCGCATGCATGAACACCAGCGCTTCGCCGTGCTCGACGGCATCCAGATGCACGTTGGCGATGCCGCTGCGGCCGCCCTCGTGCTGCTCGTCGGCCAGCGCGGTCAGTTCGAAGTAATGGGTGGCGAACAGCGTGTAGCAGCGGTTCTCGTAGGCGAGGTGGCGCGCCACCGCGTCGGCCAGCGCCAGGCCATCGTAGGTGGAGGTGCCGCGGCCGATCTCGTCCATCAGCACCAGCGAATGCGCGGTGGCGTGATGCAGGATGTAGCTGGTTTCAGCCATCTCGACCATGAAGGTCGACTGCCCCCGGGCAAGATCGTCGCCGGCGCCGATGCGGGTCAGGATGCGGTCGATCGGGCCGATCAGCGCGCGGCTGGCCGGCACGAAGCTGCCGATGTGGGCCAGCAGCACGATCAGCGCGTTCTGCCGCATGTAGGTCGATTTACCGCCCATGTTCGGGCCGGTGATGACCAGCATGCGACGGTCCGGGTGCAGGTCCAGGTCGTTGGGCTCGAACGGCTGGTCACGCACCGCTTCCACCACCGGATGGCGGCCGCGTTCGATGTTCAGGCACGGCTCGGCCTGCAGCTCCGGGCGCGCCCAGTCCAGCGCCTGCGCACGCTCGGCGAAGGCGGCCAGCACATCCAGTTCGCTGAGTGCGGCGGCGCACTGCTTGAGCGGCTCCAGCTGGGTGCCCAGCGTGTCCAGCAGCTGCTCGTACAGGTACTTCTCGCGCGACAGCGAACGGTCGCGGGCGGACAGCACCTTGTCCTCGAACGCCTTCAGTTCTTCGGTGATATAGCGCTCGGCATTGGTCAGTGTCTGCCGGCGGGTGTAGTGCACCGGCGCGCGCTCGGACTGGCCCTTGCTGATTTCGATGTAGTAGCCGTGCACACGGTTGTAGCCGACCTTCAGGGTGGCGATGCCGCTGCTCTCGCGCTCACGCTGTTCCAGGTCGACCAGGAACTGGTCGGCGTGGGTCGACAGGCGGCGCAGTTCATCCAGCTCGGCGTCGAAGCCATCGGCCAGCACGCCACCATCGCTGAGCTTGAGCGGCGGCATCTCGGCGATGGCGCTGGCCAGCAGGTGCGCACACTCGTCGTGCTCGCCGAGCGCCGCGTGCAGGGTCTGCAGGCGCGGTGAATCCAGCGGTGCCAGCACTTCGCGGACGGCCGGCAGCAGGCCGAGGCCATCGCGCAGGGTGGAGAAGTCGCGCGGCCGCGCCGAGCGCAGGGCGACGCGGGTGAGGATGCGTTCCAGGTCGCCGAGACGACGGAACTGCTCGCGGATATCTGCGTCCGCGCCGCGGTCGATCAGTGTTTCCACCGCGTGGTGGCGCTGCACCAGAACCTCACGCAGGCGCAGCGGCCGATGCAGCCAGCGGCGCAGCAGGCGGCCACCCATCGGCGTCACCGTGCTGTCGAGCACGCCGAGCAGGGTGTTGCGGGTATCGCCGTCGACGCGGGTGTCCAGCTCCAGATGGCGACGCGTGGCCGCGTTCATCGCGATCGCTTCGCTGGCGGTCTCCATCGAGATGGAGGTCAGGTGCGGCAGGCGCTGCTTCTGGGTTTCCTCGACATAGCCGAGCAGGGCGCCGGCAGCGGCGGTGGCGCGCGGCTTGTCGTCGATGCCGAAGCCGCTCAGGTCGTGCAGCTTGAAGAAGTTCAGCAGCTGACGGCGGCCACTGTCGGCGTCGAACAGCCACGGCGCGCGGCGACGCACGCCGCTGCGCTGACGCAGGAAGTCGGGCCAGTTCTCTTCGTCGGGCACCAGCAGTTCGGCCGGCTCCAGACGGGCCAATTCGGCTTCCAGCGCGTCATCGGTATCCACTTCGTTGACCAGGAAGCGGCCGCCGGCCAGATCGGCCCAGGCCAGCCCATAGCCGCTCTTGCTGCGCGACAGGGCCATCAGCAGGGTGTCGCGGCGCTCGTCCAGCAGCGCTTCGTCGGTGACCGTGCCGGGGGTGACGACGCGCACCACCTTGCGCTCGACCAGGCCCTTGGCCAGCGCCGGATCGCCGATCTGTTCGCAGATCGCCACCGATTCGCCCAGCGCGACCAGTCGTGCGAGGTAACCCTCGTAGGCGTGCACCGGCACACCAGCCATCGGAATCGGTGCACCACCGGAGCTGCCGCGCTGGGTCAGGGTGATGTCGAGCAGGCGCGCGGCCTTGCGCGCGTCGTCGTAGAACAGCTCGTAGAAATCGCCCATGCGGAAGAACAGCAGCAGGTCCGGGTAGTCGGACTTGGCTGCGAAGAACTGCTTCATCAGCGGGGTGTGTTCGGCGGACTTGTCTTTGGACATGGGACTCGTGGATCAGGGGCATCCGCTCGCGCCGGAAGGCAGCGGGGGCGGAGCGGGTACAGGGTCGTCCATGTTAACGGGTAGGGGCCCGGGGTGCCTCGATTGCCAGGGGGGCTGGTCCATCCGAACAGGTGCCGTGGCACGCACGGCCCAACTGCACGGGGGCGCGCACAGGACCGGTTGCGCGCATCGCTGTCGACGCCGGCCTCAGGCCGGCAGCAGCACAATGTTCGGGTGGCTGGCGAAGATCTCCATCACGATCTGGAAATAGGTCGGCCCCTCGCCGCGTTGCAGGGCGTCCAGCTGGCGGCTGATGGTTTCGGCATTGAACGTACCCGGCTGCCGCAGCTTGTCTTCCAGCCACGCACGCGTGGCCTGCAACCCCAGTGCCTCGCGGCTGCGGTCGATGTCGTGCCAGACCACCGTGGCGGTTTCGTGCCCCGCCAGCGCGCCATGGCCGCCGTACAGCAGATCGTCCAGCGCATCGAGGCTGGGCCCGAGCTGCCAGTCTTCGCCGGGCATGAACACCCGGTTGATCTCCGCATACAGACTGGGGATGTCAACGATGGTGGCGCCTTCGATCTGCAGGAATACGGTCATGCGCCAACTGTAGCGTGGGTTGTCGGCAGGGGCTGTGCTGAACGCTGTTGCTTTGCGACGTCGCGCGTGCCCACGCATACTCACAATGTCTGTCTGCGGTGTGCTTTCCCGTAGTTCTGGGCATTTGAAAATTTCCCTATAGAAATCCTCCGGGCAGCCGATAGCCTATGCGTCACTTCGCGTCGGGCGCGGTGGCGTGCCGTTGAATATCCCCGGCGAACCTCGATTCAAGCCATCGGGTTGGCCCTTCTCCCTTCCGGGAGCAGGACCGCTGACGCGTGGCATCAAAACCTGGAATTGATTGTGCGAGCAAGGAAGAAGTCTGCGCGCTGTGCGCGCCGCGGAGGTGGAGGGTTGGTGCTTCTGGCCATGGCCTTCGGTGTTGCTGCCCAGCAGGTGGGTGACCCGGGTGCACAGGAGCTGTTGCGCCAGCAGGAACGCGAACGCGTACTGCGCGAGCAGCAGGAAAGCCGGCCCGATGTGCGCCTTGAGAGCAGCAAGGGTGAACAGGGTGAGCGCCTGCCGGCGCAGGAGCAGCCCTGCGTGCGCATTGAGCGCATCGTGCTGGAAGGCGAGGCCGCCAAGCGCTTCCAGTGGGCGCTGGCCGCAGCCGATCCGCGCGAAGATCCCACCAGCGGCCGCTGCCTGGGCACTGAAGGCATCAACGTGGTGATGAAGCGCGTGCAGAACGCGATCATCGCGCGCGGCTATGTCACCACCCGCGTGCTGTCGGCCCCGCAGGATCTGAATACCGGCACGCTGACGCTGTCGGTGGTGCCCGGGCGATTCCGCGAGGCGGTGTTCACCGAGGCGGATGGGCGGCATCCGGCCATCGCCAATGCGCTGCCGATCCGCAGCGGTGGCCTGCTCAACCTGCGGGACATCGAGCAGGGCCTGGAAAACCTGCAGCGCGTGCCCACCGTCAGCGCGGACATCAAGATCGCACCCGCCGATGGCGAAGGTGCCGCACCCGGGCAGAGCGACCTGCAGATCGACTGGAAGCAGCGTTCGCCGTTGCGCGCCAGCGTGACCCTGGACGATGCCGGCAGCCAGGGCACCGGCAAGCTGCAGGCCAACACCACACTGTCGCTGGACAATCCGCTGGGCCTGAACGAGCTGTTCTACGTCAGTGCCGGGCGCGGCGTGTTCAATGGCAAAGGCAAGGACACCAACAGCTGGACCGCGCACTACGACGTGCCCTATGGCTACTGGCTGTTCGGCGCCACGGCCAGTGCCTACGACTACCGCCAGACCGTGGTCGGGGCCTACGAAAGCTATGACTACAGCGGCCGCAGCGGCAATGCCGAGGCGCGGGTGGATCGCCTGCTGCTGCGCAACGCCAAGACCAAGCTGGGCATCTACGGCCGCGGTTGGCAGCGCACGTCGAAGAACTACATCGACGATACCGAGATCGAGGTGCAGCGCCGCCGTACCTCCGGCTGGGAACTGGGTCTGACCCACAAGCAGTTCATCGGCGCGGCCACGCTCGATGCGACGCTGGCCTACCGGCGCGGCACCGGCGCCTTCCATGCACTACGTTCGCCCGAAGAGATGGCGCAGGCGTGGGATCCGACCCTGCCGTTGGAAGGCACCTCGCGGATGAAGGTGATCACCGCCGACGCACAGTTCACCGTGCCGTTCCAGCTGGGCAAGCAGCGCCTGCGTTACACCGCTGCCTGGCGCGCGCAGTGGAACCGCACGCCGTTGTCGCCCCAGGATCGCTTTGCGATTGGTGGCCGCTACACGGTGCGTGGATTCGACGGCGAAAGCTCGCTCAGCGGTGAGCGCGGCTGGTCGCTGCGCAACGATCTGTCGCTGGGCATCGGCGGCGGCCAGGAGTTCTACGTCGCCGCCGACTACGGCCGCATCGGCGGGCCATCGGCGCAATGGCAATCCGGCCGCGATCTGGCCGGCATGGCGATGGGCCTGCGCGGCGGCTGGCAGCAGCTTTCCTGGGACGGCTTCGTGGGCTCGGCCCTGCACAAACCGGCCAACTTCCCGACCGACTACACCACCTTCGGCTTCAGCCTGGCGTGGCGTTACTGATCTGACACAAGGATTCGTGAAATGAACAGCATCTATCGCCTGGTTTTCAACCGCGCGCTGCGCGTGTGGCAGGTCGCTTCGGAACTGGTCAAGGGCGGCGGTGGCCTGGTCGGCCAGGTCGCTGGCCGGCAGAGCGCCGCGTTGACGCCGCTGGGCTTCGCGCTGATGTGCTCGCTGGGCTGGGTCAGCCTGGTGCCCTTGGCGCAGGCACAGTCGGCCGGCCACATCGTGTCCGATCCCAATGCGCCCGGCCGTGAGCGCCCTACCGTGGTGACCGCGCCGAACGGTGTGCCGATGGTCAACATCACCACGCCGTCGGCCGGTGGTGTCTCACGCAACCGCTATTCGCAGTTCGATGTCGGCCGCGAGGGCGTGATCCTCAACAACGCGCGTGGCCAGGTGCAGACGCAGCTGGGTGGCTGGGTGCAGGGCAATCCGTGGCTCGCCACCGGCAGCGCGCGGGTGATCCTCAACGAGGTCAACGGCCCGGCCAGCCGGCTCAATGGCTACGTGGAAGTGGCCGGACAGCGCGCCGAGGTGATCATCGCCAATCCTGCCGGCATCCAGGTCAACGGTGGCGGTTTCCTCAATGCCAGCCGCGTCACGCTCACCACCGGCACGCCGGTGTTCAGCGGCAGCGGTTCGCTGGAAGGTTATCGTGTCAGTGGTGGTGCGATCGAGGTCAACGGCGATGGCCTCGATGCCAGCCGCGCCGACTACACCGACCTGATCACCCGATCGCTGAAGGTCAACGCCGGCATCTGGGCCAACCAGCTGCAGGCCTCGCTCGGCAACAACGTGGTCAGCGCCGATCACAGCCAGGTGACCGCTACCGCGGCCAGCGGCGAGGCGCCGAGCTTCGCGCTGGACGTGGGCGCGCTGGGCGGCATGTTCGCCAACAAGATCTGGCTGGTCGGCAATGAACACGGCGTGGGTGTGCGCAATGCCGGCAGCATCGGTGCGCAGGCCGGCGAACTGGTGGTCACGGTGGACGGCCGGCTGGAGAACACCGGCGCGCTGCAGTCGCTGCAGAACGTGCGTGTGCAGGCGAGCGGCGATGTGGCCAACAGCGGCACGATAGCCGCTACGCGCGAGGCTGCAATCACTTCCGGCGGCACGCTGGACAACAGTGGCGGCAAGCTCAATGCACAACGCCTGCAGCTGCAGGCGCAGGGGCTGCGCAACCGTGGCGGTGCCATCGAGCAGACCGGCGTGCAGGCGTTGAGCCTCAACGCGGGCAGCGTGAGCAATCGCAGCGAAGGCCTGATCGGTGCGCTGGATGCGGTGGCGTCGGGTGGTACCGGTGGTACCCCCGGCAGTGGTGCCTCGCCGGGAAGCGGCGGAACGCCAGGTACCGGTGCGCCGGGTACCGGCACGCCAGGTACGGGTGCCCCTGGTACCGGCACGGGCGGTACGCCGGTGACGCCGGTGATTCCGTTGGCTGCGGGTGTGCTGGACATCGCCGGCCTTCTCGACAACGACGGCGGCAGCATCAGCAGCGGCGGTCGTGTTTCGCTGGTCGCCGGCAATGGTCTGGACAACAGCGGAGGCCGCCTTGGCGTGGCCGCGCTGCAGGCCACGGGCGATCTGAACAACGATGGCGGCACCCTGCAGGTGCATGGTGACGCCGCGCTGCAGGTGGGCGCGCTGTCAAACCAGAAGGGCACGCTGAGCGTGGCCGGTACACTGCAGCTGGAGGCACAGTCGCTGGACAACCGGGCAGGTGAGCTTCGCCATGCCGGCAGTGCAGCATCGGCCTGGTCGGTGCACGGCACGTTCAACAACGACGGTGGCCTGCTGGCCAGCAATGCCGAGCGCCTGACCCTGGGCGCAGGTCGGGTCTCCAACGCGGGTGGTCGCATCGAGCATGCCGGTGACGGCGGCATGCTGCTGACCACCGGCGACTGGACCGGTGCCGGTGGCCGCCTGAGCACGCTCGGTCGCCTGGACTGGACGGTGGGCAACGCGGACGTGCGCAATGGCACGCTCACTGCAAAGCAGTTCCAGGTCGTCGCCGGCACGCTGGACAACCGCGGTGGCAACCTGCTGTCGCTGGGCAACCAGGGCAGCACGCTGCGCGCCGGTACGCTGGACAACAGTGCCGGTGGCACCGTGGCCGGCAATGGCGATCTGCATCTGACAGCGACCACGCTGGACAACAGCAAGGGCCTGCTGCAGCAGGCAGGCAACGGCTCCCTGCGCGTGCACGCCGATACCCTGCATGGCAGCGAAGGCCGCCTGCTCAGCAACGGCGACCTGACGCTGACCGGTGGCCAGCTGGATGTGAGTGGCGGCACCACCTCCGCCCAGAGCGTGCAGATCAACGCCGATGGCCTGCGCAATGCCGGTGGCCAGATCGTCTCGCTCGGCACTTCCGAGCTGACGCTGGATGTGCGCGGAACCTTCGACAACCAGGGCGGGCAGGTGCTCGGCAATGCGGGCCTGCGCATCGACGCGGGCCGCATCGACAACCAGAAGGGCACGCTGCAGTCGGCCGGTACCCAGGGCGCGATGCTGAGCGTGCGCGACGATCTGGACAACAGCGCCGGTACGATCTCCGGTAACGGCCTGTTGCAGATTCAGGTCGGCAGTCTGCTCAACCAGGGCGGCAAGGTACTGGCTGCGGGTAGCGGACTGTTGCAGGTGCAGGCCCGCGAACTGCTGGACAACCGCAACGGCGGCCGCCTGGCCGGCACGGGCGACGTGCTGCTGCAGGCGGCGCGGCTGGACAACCGCAGCGGTGCAATCGAGCACGCAGGCAGCGGCACGCTGCAGATCCGCGCCGATGCGCTGCAGGGCGCAGCGGGCCGCATCCTCAGCCAGTCGTCGCTGACGCTTGAGGGTGGAGAGCTGGTGCTGGGTGCCGGCAGCACCACCCAGGCCGAGCGCATTGCGATCAACGCCGAACACCTGGGCAACGCCGGCGGCAACCTCAGCGCCACCGGCAGCGATGCGCTGCAGCTGCGCGTGGCGCAGACCGTGGACAACAGCGGCGGCACGATCGCCGGCAACGGCGCGCTGGACGTACAGGCCGGTGAACTGCTCAACCGCAAGGGCACGCTCAGTGCCGCCGGTACGGCCGACAGCACGTTGCAGGTCACCCGGACGCTGGACAACCAAGAAGGCACCATCGCCAGCAATGCCAACCGGCTGACCATCAGCGCCGCGCAGTTGGACAACACCGCTGGTGCCATCCGCCAGGCGGGCAACCAGGGCCTGGACATCACCACGAGCCGCCTGGATGGCAGCAAGGGCACGCTGGTGTCCGCGGCCACGCTGACCCTGCGTGCGGACGAGGTGGACCATCGCGAGGCAACGCTGGGCGCGGATCGCTTCGACATCGAGGCCGGAACGCTGGACAACGCCGGTGGCCGCATCATTGCCAGTGGCGAGGGCGCCAGCCGCATCAGTGCCACCTCACTGGGCAATGCCGGCGGTACGCTGGCCAGCAATGGTGATCTGACGCTGCATGCGCAGACGCTGGACAACAGCGCAGGCAAGATCCAGCACGCCGGCAGCGGGCAGCTGCAGGTGCTTGCACAGACCCTGATGGGAACCGGCGGCAGCGTACTCAGCAATGGCACGTTCGTGCTGGAGGGCAAGAACCTCGATCTGTCGAAGGCGACCACCTCGGCGCGCCGCATCGATATCACTGCCGATAGCCTGAGCACGGCCGGCGGTGCGCTCACTGCCACCGGCGAAGAGGCGCTGCGCCTGCGCGTGCAGGGGCTGCTGGACAATCGCGGCGGCTCACTGGCCAGCAACGGTGTGCTCGACGTTGCCGCACAGCAGCTGATCAATGCGCAGGGCACCCTGCAGGGGGCCGGCAGCGGCCGTTCCACCCTGGCCATCGGCCAGACACTGGACAATCAGACTGGGCGCATCCTTCTGGGGGGCACCGGCACGATCACCGCGGCCAGCGTCGACAACCGCGGCGGTACCGTCCACGCCGGCGGCAGCGAACTGGTGCTGGGCATCGACGGTCGTCTCGACAACGGCAGCCAGGGGCTGCTGTCCAGCGCCGGTGCGATGACGCTGGACGCTGCCAGCCTCGACAACCGGCACGGCACGGTGGTGGCAGGCAAGGACCTGTTGCTGACCACGGTTGCAGGCGCGGACAACAGCGATGGCGCGATGCAGGCCGGCGGGCTGCTGCAGCTGCAGGCCAACGGCCTGGACAACCAGCGCGGCACGCTGCTGGGCGGCCAGCTGACCGTCGATACCCGTGGCCAGCGACTGGACAACCGCGGTGGCACGCTGGGTACACAGAAGGGTGCGCTGAGCGTGCACAGCGGCGCACTGGACAACCAGGGCGGCCGGGTGCAGTCGGCCGCCGATCTGCGCATCGATACCGCTGGGCAGGCCATCGACAACCGGGCCACCACCAGCAGTGGTGGCCTGTTGGCGGCCGGCACGCTGCGGGTGGACGGTGGTGCACTGGACAACCGCGGTGGCACGCTGAACGCACAGGGCGATGCGCGGCTGCTGCTGGTCAGTGTCGACAACAGCGCCGGCGGTACGCTTGCCAGCGCGGCGGGCCTGTCGCTGCAGGCGACGACGCTGGCCAATGGCGCCGGGCGCGTGCAGGCCGGGCGCAATCTCGACCTCACCCTGAGCGGGCACCTGGACAACACGGCCGGCGCGATTGCCGCCGGTCAGTTGCTGACCCTCACCGCAGCCAGCGTCGACAACCGCAACACCCGCGGCGGCGATGGCACCCGCGGCCTGCAGGCGGGCCAGCTGCAGTTTGGAGCGCAGTGGCTGGACAACAGCCAGGGCCAGATCGTCACCGATGGCGGCGCCCGGCTGCAGGTCAACGGCCAGCTGCAGAACAACGGGGGTGTCATCACCACCGGCGGCAACCTCGACAGCAGTGCCGACAGCGTTGCCAACAGCGGCGGCCTGCTGCGGGCCGATGGCAGCCAGACCCTGGTGGCGCGTGCGCTCAGTGAGGACGGCCAGGTGCATGCCCAGCGCGACCTGAGCCTGACCCTGCAGCAGGGCCTGAGCAACCGAGGCGAATGGGTGGCCAACGGCACGCTGGCCCTGCACCTGTCCGGCGACCTGGACAACCAGGGCGTGCTGCGCGGCGGCAACCTCGACCTCAACGCGCAGAACATCACCAACGCGGCCAACGGCGAGATCTCCAGCGAAGGCGTTACCCATCTCAATGCCCGCGGCCAGCTGACCAATCGCGGCCTGATCGACGGCAAGGTGACTCACCTTGAAGCCGACGTGCTGGACAACCTCGGCACCGGCCGCATCTATGGCGACCACGTGGCGATCTCCGCCGGCGTGCTGAAGAACCATGCCGAGGATGCCAACGGTGCCACCCGCGTCGGCACCGTGGCCGCGCGCGAGCGCCTGGACCTGGGCGTGCGCGAACTGCAGAACACCGGCAAGGGCCTGATCTACAGCGGTGGCGATGCGGCCATCGGCGGATCGCTGGGGGCTGACCGCATTGCTGCGGGCACGGCGGGCAGGATCGACAACATCGGTTCGATCATCGATGTGAGCGGCAACCTGGCGATCGATGCGGGTGTGATCAACAACATCCGTGAGAATGTGGTCATCACCCAGACCACCACGGTGAAAGCGCCAGTGCGCATGGATCGACCGGCATGGTGGCGCAACGGCAAGAACGGCACCGAGAACATCCGCAGTACCAGCCACTACAGCGCGCACGAGGTCTATTACCTCAATCCCGCCGACATCCTGGAGGATACGCCGCACATCACCCCTGACGGCTTCACCGTACACCGTGCGGTGGTGCGCCTGACCGCACAGACCAGTGCGTACTTCTTCGGGCGCGGCGGGCTCTATGCCGGCCTCGGCGAGCGTTCGCGCTTGAACGTGCAGGACGGCACCGTGGTCATGTACTACGTCGGCCGCCAGGATAACCAGATCAATCCCGACCAGGTCGCCAGCGGCGCGGATGATCCGTTCACCGAGCTGAGCGGGCTGCATCCGGATGCACCGCCCTTCCGCTACGTCGACGACAAGCTGACCTATTCCAACGCCTATGGCACCTGCACCACCAACTGCGTGCAGCTGTGGACCTACAAGGACTATGCTCCTGACCAGCACCTGACCAATCCGCGCGGCTCCGGCGGCAACAATGTCAGCAGCAACGAGCAGTACCGCATCGCCACGCAGACGGTGACCGAGGATGTTCTGGGCCCGGGCGTTGGCGCCGATGCGGTCATCCGCTCCGGTGGTGCGATGCGCCTGCGCACCGATGATCTGCGCAACCACTACGGCAGCATTGCCGCCGGTGGCAATCTCGATATCGTCGGACTGAGCGGGGCAGCCAAGGTTGAGAATCTGGCGGCGACGCTGTATCGCACCCACGCATTCAACAACGTGGGGCATACCTTCTCCGGCGATCTGGTCACCTGGAGCAATCCGGCAATTTCCGAGGTGACCGGAAAGATCGGTGGCAGCATCACCAGTGGTGGCACGCTCACCATCGACGTGGGCGATCTCAGCAACCTCAACCAGGGCCGCAACGCGCCCAACGTGCAGGATGGCGCGGCAATGGCCAACCTCAACGTGCAGGGGCCGAAGACACTGCCGGACGGCCCTGGCCACGGTGGTGCACAGGGCCCGGGCCATGCCGGTGGAACAGGTGCGGAGCGCGCGCTGGCGCAGGTGGCCGATGCGGCTGGCACGCAGCAGGGCGGCACGGTGGGCGGCATCGCCGGCAACGGCGCCGCATCCGGGGCGCGCGTTGTTGCGGCCGCCGGCGGCTCGCCGGACCGCATCGCGATGGGCGCGCCGGACACCCGTGCACCCACGGCCAGCCTGTTCAACGTCAACCGCAATGGCGGCAACTATCTGGTTGAAACCGATCCGCGCTTCACCGACCACAAGACCTGGCTGAGCTCGGACCACCTGCTGGGACAGATGGGCTACTCGCCCGATACCGTGCAGAAGCGGCTGGGTGACGGCTACTACGAACAGAAGCTGGTGCGCGAGCAGATCGGCGAGCTGACCGGACGCCGCTTCCTTGATGGCTACGCCAGCGATGAGGCGCAGTACCGCGCGCTGCTGGAAGCCGGCGCTACCGTGGCCAGCGAATGGGGCCTGCGGCCGGGCGTGGCGCTGACCGAGGCGCAGATGGCCCAGCTGACCAGCGACATTGTCTGGCTCGTCGAGCAGACCGTGACCCTGGCCGACGGCAGCACCACCACCGCACTGGTGCCGCAGGTGTACCTGCGCCTGCGCCCGGGTGACCTGGACGGGCAGGGTGCGCTGCTGGCCGGCGCCAATGTCGATATCAAACTGGCCAATGGCCTGGTCAACACCGGCGACATCGCTGGTCGCAAGCTGGTGACCATCGATGCCGGCAACATCGAACACCTGGGCGGCAGTATCTCCGGCCAGTACGTCGGGCTGTCATCGGACAAGGACATTCGAATCTCCGGTGCGACCGTCACCGCCACCGATGCGCTGTCGGTGCAGGCGGTGGGTAACGTGACGGTGGCTTCCACGGTGGAAACGCAGCGGGGTGGTGGCACCTATCAGTACGAAACCAACCGCATCGATCGGGTCGCCGGCTTGTATGTGACCAATCCCAGCGGCGACGGCATGTTGTCGGTGGTGGCCGGCGGTGACATCAGCCTGCAGGCCGCGCAGATCCGCAACGCCGGCACCGATGGTCTTACCCAGTTGGCGGCAGGTGGGAATCTGGATGTCGGCGCGATTGCGCTGGACGAGCGCCGCGACGCCACCTTCGACGACCGCAACCACCAACGTAGCAGCAAGACAACGCACGTTGCCACGTCGGTACAGGGTGGTGGCGATGTAGTGCTCGCTGCCGGCAAGGACATCAACCTCGCTGCTGCGCAGATCAAGGCCGGTGGAGGACTGGCGCTGCAGGCCGGCGGTGACATCAACAGCCAGGCACTGGTGGACAGTGAGAGCCGCGACTTCGCCAATGCGGGCAAACGCAGCTCGCGACAGGTCAGCCAGAGCGATGAGACGGTGCGGGGGAGCACGCTGCAGGCGGGGGGCAATCTGCTGCTGAGCGCAGGCCGCGACGTGAACCTGACGGCCGCACTGGTCGACAGCAGCGATGGCGCAGTCAGCGTAGCTGCCGGCCGCGACGTCAACCTGCTCTCGGCCAACGAGACGCACGACTACAGCCTGGACAGCTACGAGAAGAAAAAGAAGACGCTCTCCAGCACTACTACCACACGTAGCGTCGACAACAGCGATAGCTATGCCATCGGTACGGCGATCCAGGGCGAGAGCATCAACATCACTGCCGGTCGCGATCTGACCGCAGTCGGTGCGGTGGTCGATGCCACCGGCAACGTGATTCTGGGGGCGGGCAACAATGTACTGATCACCGCCGCCGAGGACCATCACAGCAGTGAGTCCAGCCAGAGCAAGAAGAAATCCGGCATTACAGGAGGCTTTGGCAACGGCGTGGCATCGGTGGGCTACAGCAGCGCGAAGAACAGCAGCACCAGCGCCGAGCAGTCCACCACCCAGGTCGGCTCGGCCATCGCCTCGCGCGAAGGCAACGTGCTGATCAACGCCGGCAACCAGCTGACGATTGCCGCTTCGGACGTTGCCGCTGGCGAGAACCTGACACTGGTGGGCAAGGACATCGCGCTTCTGGCGCGGCAGGACACCACGGACAGCCAGTCCAGCCAGGCGAGCAAGTCCAGCGGATTCTCGGTGGGCGTGACCTATGACCCGACCAAGGCCTACCGCAGCGCCCGCGATTCGACCACGGACGGCATGGCCGACAGCGGCTCGGCGATGGGACGGATCACCCGCACCGTTGAAGGCGCAGCATCCGGCCTGCGTGCGGCCACCACCTCGACCGTGGTGACCGCCGGCAGCCAGCGCTCCAACAGCGAGCAGAGCCATTCGACCAGTGACGCCCGTGTCAGCCAGCTGGCTGCAGGAGGCGATCTCACGCTGATTGCCAACGGGGGCTCGATCCTCAGCCAGGGCACGCAGATGTCGGCCGAGGGCAACGCCGTGCTGCTGGCCACCAAGGACATCGTGTTCGACGTGGCCCACAACACCGAGCGCAGCGACAGCAGTAGTCGTGGCAAGGGCTGGGGCCTGGCCAACAACACAAGCGGCCTGCCGTTTGGCACCAACAACTCGCAGAGCGACGGCAGCGGCAGCAGCGACACCATCACCGGCACTCAGTTGTCGGTGGGAGGTGGCGTGCGCATGGCCACCACCGAAGGCAACATCAGCCTGACCGCGGCCAACATCGCCGCCGAGAAGGACGTGAACATCCGTGCTGCCGGTGATCTGCTGGTGCGTAGCGGGCAGGACACGGTCAGCAACGCCAATACGTCGGACAGCAAGGCGATCGGTTCGGTACAGATTTCCGATACCGAAAAGTTCTCCGGCTGGCACCGCGAGCAGCACCAGGACGACAGCGCGCAGGTGTCACAGGTGGCCAGCAGCATCGGCAGCCTGGGCGGCAGCGTGAACCTGACGGCTGGCGGCAAGTACACGCAGACGGCCAGCAACGTGGTGGCCGCCAAGGACGTGAACATCACTGCTGCCGAGATCGAGCTGCTGACCGCCGACGAAAGCGGTCATTACTCGCAGAGCGACAAGGACCTGAAGATCGGCGTGTTCGCGCGGGTGAAGTCGCCGCTGATCGACCTGATCAACAACGTGGACGCAGCCCGCCAGTCCGATGATCGTCTGCAGAAGATGCAGGGCATG